>NZ_DAOLAJ010000096.1:0-951 GCF_035325185.1 Enterovirga sp.
CGAGGTTCGCCGGGGTGCTCTGGAGGCCGAGGCCGGAGCGGAGGAACGAGAAGGCGATGACGAAGCGGGTGAAGCTCGTCACCATGATGAGGAGGCCGGGGGCGACCGAGAGGACGGTGACGAGGACGACGAGCTGGACGATGCGGGCGGTCGCGGTCGCCTCGGTGCCGCCGAGGAGCGACTCGAGGCCGGCGACCTGGGCATGGGCGGCGGTCGAGAGCCCGGCGAGGGCGAGGCCGGCGAAGAGCGTCCAGGCAAGGGCGAGGCGGCGGCGCATCCGGGTCTCTTCCGATCGGGCGGGAGCGCCGCCTCCCCTATTGCACGACGAGCGACTGGATGACGAGGTCGGAGACGCGGCCGTCGGTGCGGACGGCGGCGCGCTCGACGAGATCGTCGCGAAGGTGCTGGAGGGCGCTCGGCCCCTCGAGCTGGGCGAGCGTCATGGTGCGGGCATAGGCGAGGATGTCCTCGCGGATCTCGGCGGCGAGCACCAAGGGGTTCTCGACCGCCTCCTTGCGGAAGACGACGGCGGTCTCGAGGCGGATCCAGACATTCGAGGGCGCGGCGAGATTGGTGACGACGGCATCGACCTGCTGGACGACCATGTCGCCATCCATCGTGGTCGAGCGGGCGGGCTCGGCCGAGGGCGTCGCCGCGGCGGCGCGGGCGCGCTCGGCGACCGCCTCCTCGACGCTCGCGGCCGTATGCATGCCGAGGATCGTGCCGAGGCCGGCGGCGAGGACGGTGACGATGCCGACGCCGAGGAGGAGGCCCACGAGGCCGCCCCCCTTCCCCGCGGCGGGCGCGGCCGGCTTCGCCGCGACAGCGGCCGGCGCGGGCGCCGGCGCATCGTCGGGAGCGTCGTCGTCGAGGCCGGCGGGCTCGGCCACAGCGGCCGGCTTGCCGGCGCCCGGCTTCGCGTCGCCGCCGGCCTGCTGGCCGTCCTGGGAC
>NZ_DAOLAJ010000096.1:961-13391 GCF_035325185.1 Enterovirga sp.
CGGCTTCCACTTACTGAACATCGCTGAGCTTCCCCCGGCCGCCATAGGAGATGCGCGCCTCGGCGATCTTCTCGTAGAAGATCGTGTTCGAGGACGAGATGTCGATCGGCCGGACGATGCCGGCGATGGTGAGGACGCGGACCTCCTTGTTGACCCGCGCCTCCTGCGAGCCGCTGATCACGAGGTTGCCGTTCGGCAGGACCTCGGAGACGACCGCGGCGATGCGGAGCCGGAGCGTCTCGGAGCGGCCGATGGAGCCGGTGCCCTTCATCGACGACTTGCCGGCGAAGGTGAGGTTGCCGGCGAACTCGCCCGCCTTCACGTCGGCGCCGAAGCCGCCGAACTCGACACCGCCGCCGGCGGTCGCCTTGACGCCCGCCTCGCGGCTGCGGCCGCTCTCGTTGTCGAACTGGGCCTGATCGTTGATGTCGATCATGACGGTGACGAGGTCGCCGACCTTGTGGGCGCGGAGATCGCCGAAGAGGCCCTGATTGTTGCCGCCCCAGAGGCCGTGGAAGGAGCGCTTGGTCGGCGCGGTGAAGGCGGCGGGAAGCGCGACGGTCTCGGTCGAGAGGCCGGAGCCGACCGGCGAGAGCGGCGGCGTCGCGCGGGCGGTCGAGGATTCGGTCGTCTTGCAGCCGGCCGCGGCGGCGGCGAGCGCGAGGACGAGAACGGCGCGGCGGATCATCCCTGCTCTCCCCCGCCCTTGAGGCTGGAGAGGCCGGCCATGACGTCGGTCAGGGCGGCGGCGATGCCGGCATCCATCTCGTTGAGGATGGCGCTCGCGGTCCGCGGGCTGAGCTTGGCGAGGATCGCGGCGGCCGCCTCGGGATCCATGACGGCGATCTGCTTGGAGGCGGCGTCGGGGCGCATCTGCGAGTAGATGGCGACCACCGCGGCGTCGGCCTTGTCGAGCATCTCCTGCCGGCGCTTGACCCACTCCTCGACCTCGGCCCGCTTCGCGTCGAGCTTCGCGATGCGGTCGTCGAGCTCCTTCTGCATGGCGGCGATGGCCTCGGCCTGCCGGGCGTAGCGCGCATCGGCGGCGACGCTGGCGATGGCGCGGCAATACTGCTCGGCATTGTCGCCGACGGCACCGGTGGTCTCCGCGGCGACGGCGGGCGCCACCCCGTCCGCACCCTCCGCCGGCAGCACCGGAAGGATCGCGCCGGCGGCGAGGAGGAGGATGGCGAGGGAGCGGCGTGCGGTCATGGATGGCGCCTACTGGATGACGAGCTCGGCCTGGAGCGCGCCGGCGGTCTTGATGGCCTGGAGGATGGCGATGATGTCGCTCGGCTTGAGGCCGAGCTTGTTGAGCCCGTCGATGAGGGTCTGGAGGCTGGTGCCGCCGCCGACGATCGCCATGTGGCCGTCCTGCTCGGTGGCGGTCACCTGGGTGCGCGGCAGGACGACGGTGCGGCCGGTCGAGGAGAAGGGCAACGGCTGCGACGCGACCGGCGTCTCGACGACGCGGACGGTGAGGCTGCCGTGGGTGAGGCCGACGGTCGAGATGCGCACGTCCTGGCCGACGACGACGGTGCCGGTGCGCTGGTTGATGACGACGCGCGCCGGCGCGTCGGGATAGACGAGGAGGTCGCCGATCATGGCGAGGAAACGGACGGAGCTGATATTCGCGGGCCGCGTGAGCGCCACCGTCCGCATGTCGCGCTCGCGGGCGACGGGCTTGCCGAACTGGGTGGTGGCGAAGGAGTTGATCACGTCGGCGATGAGGGTCGCCGTGGCGAAGTCCGGATTCTGGAGGTCGAGGACCAGGGTCTTCAGGTCGTCGAGGTCGCCGGCGACCTCCTTCTCGACGGTCGCCCCGTTCGGGATGCGGCCGTCGGTCGGCACGCCCTCGCTGACCGAGGCGGCGACACCGGCGGCGGAGAAGCCGGAGCTGAGGATGGCGCCCTGGGCGACCGCATAGACCTGGCCGTCGGCGCCGTTCAGCGGCGTCATCAGGAGCGTGCCGCCGTTCAGCGAGGTCGCGTCGCCGATCGAGGAGACGTTGACGTCGATGCGGGTACCGATGTTGGCGAAGGGCGGGAGGTTGGCGGTGACCATCACGGCGGCGACGTTGCGGACCCGGAGGTTCTCCTGGGTGACGTTGACGCCGAGGCGGTCGAACATCGCCTGCAGCGACTGCTGCGTGAACGGCGAGTTCCGCATCGAATCGCCGGAGCCCTGGAGGCCGATGACGAGGCCGTAGCCGATGAGCTGGTTGTCGCGGGCGCCGACGACCGTCGTGATGTCCTTGATGCGCGTATAGGCGCCGGCATCGCCGGCGGCGAGGCAGAGGACGGCGGCGAGGGCGAGAGAGAGGAGCCTCATCGGCCGATCCGGACGGTCCCGTCGGGCTGGACGACGCCGAAGATCACCTTGCCGCTGTCGACGTTGCGGATCTGGATGCCGTCGCCGAGGGCGCCGGACTGGAGGGCCATGCCGGTGGTCGACATGGTGAGCGCGCCCTCCTCGAAGACGGCGACGACCATCTTTCCGCGGGTGACGAGCTCGGGCTCGGCGACCGCGTTCCGGGCGATGAGCTTGCCGGGGAGGAGCGTCCGCTTCGCCACCTTGCCGGAGAGCTCGCCGGCGGTGGCGACGACCGGATAGGTGTCGGAGGTGCCGAGGGGAAACTCCTCCTCGGCGAGCATCGAGGAATCGATGACGTCGCCCGGATAGATCACGATCGCGGCGACCGGCAGGCTCTCGACCGGCGGCGCCGCGGACGCTCCCGTCGCGACAAACGCGAGGATGGGGGCGAGGACGGCAGCGAGGGCGAGGACGGCTGTCTTGCGGGCGATCATGGCGCGGCTCAGCGGATGCCCTTGGTGACGGTGCCTTCCATCTCGTCGACCGCCTGGATGATCTTGGAGTTCATCTCGTAGGCGCGCTGCGCCGAGATGAGCTCGGTGATCTCCTTGATCGGGTCGACGTTGGAATCCTCGAGATAGCCCTGGTTGATCGAGCCGAAGCCGTCCTCGCCGGCGAGGCCGGCGATCGGCTGACCCGACGCCGTGGTCTCGCGATAAAGGTTGCTGCCGAGCGGCGAGAGGCCGGAGTCGTTGGCGAAGGTGGCGAGGTTGAGCTGACCGAGGAGCTGCGGATCGGTCTGGCTCGCGACCCGCGCATAGACCTCGCCGGACTCGTTGACGATGACCTCGACGGTGTCGTCGGGGAAGGTGATCTGCGGCTCGACCGCGTAGCCGTCGCTGGTGACCAGCGTGCCCTCGGCGTTCTTGTTGAAGGAGCCGGCGCGGGTGTAGAGCGTCTCGCCGTCGGGGCCGGTGATCTGGAACCAGCCGCGGCCGTTGATGGCGAGGTCGAGCGGGTTGCCGGTCTGGCTGAGCGAGCCCTGGATGTGGAGGTTGCGGACGCCGATGGTCTTGACGCCGAGGCCGATGCGGGCGCCCTCCGGGACGATGTCGGCGCCGCCCCGGTTCGGCACGCCCTCGGCGCGCTCGGTCTGGTAGAGGAGGTCCGAGAACTCGGCCCGCGCCCGCTTGAAGGCGGTGGTGTTGATGTTCGCGATGTTGTTCGCGATGACCTCGACATTGGTCTGCTGCGCCGACATTCCGGTCGCAGCGATCGCCAGCGCACGCATGACTGAACTCCCTTAGATCTGCATCCTGCTGACTTCCTGGTACGCCGCGACGAGCTTGTCGCGGAGCGCCGTGGCGGTCTGGAGCGCCTGCTCGGCGTTCATGACCGCCTGCACCACCTGCTGGACGGAGGCGGTGCCGGTGATGGCGCCGATCGCCGCCGTCTCGCCCGCCTTGAGGCTGTTCACCGCGCTCGCCGCCACGTCGGCGAAGACCGATGAGAAGTCGGCGCCCGCGGCGACCTTCGCCGGACCGGCGACCCGCGCCGGACCATCGGCCTGCGTGACGCCCCCGATACCCGAGATCGCTCCGATCATCAGCCGTTCCTCAGAAGATCGATGGTCATGTTGGTCATCAGCCGCGCCTGCTTGACCATCTGCAGGTTCGCCTCGTAGGCGCGGTTGGCCTCCCGCATGTCGGCCATCTCGATCAGGATGTTGACGTTGGGGAGCTTGACGTTGCCGTCGGCGTCGGCGGCCGGATTGCCCGGGTCGTGCTCGATCTTGAAGGGCGCGTCGTCGACGCCGGTCGCGCGGACCGAGACGGTCGAGGCGCCGGAGAACCGGTCGAGCTCGCTCTCGAAGGTGACGGTCTGGCGCTGATAGGGGTCGGAGCCGGGCGTCGACCCGGTCGAATTGGCGTTGGCGATGTTCTCGGCGACGACCCGGAGCCGGAGCGACTCGGCCTGGAGGCCGGAGCCGGCGATGGTGGTGGCGAGGCGGAGGGGATCGATCACGAGCCGGTCCTCACGCTGGCGAGCAGCATCCGCTGGAAGGACCGCAGGATCGACATGTCGAGGGCGTAGGCCCGGTTGATCTCGTCGGCCTTGACGAGCTCCATGTCGAGGGCGACGGGGCCGCCGGTCGTGGTCACGCCGTAGCCGTCGACGCGGTTGCCGCCGTCGGGGTTCGCGGCGTTGCCGATGTGGCCGGGGGCCGTGGTCGCCATGGCGGTGCCGCCGGTCGAGTTGAGGACGGCGCTGAAGGGCTCGATGTCCACCGCCTGGTAGCCGGCGGTGTTGGCGTTGGCGATGTTGCCGGTGACCAGCGCCTGGCGGACCGACGCCCAGTCGGCGTGTCGCGCGGCAAGATCGAAGAGGTAGACTGGTTGCACGCCGGCCTCCGGGTTCCTGCCGGCAAGCTAGGCGGCGAATCTTGCACGAGGCTGGCCAAGCGGCTGGCGGCGCGGCTCAGACGGCGGCGCGGCGGACGGCCGGGCGCGGCGGCAGGCGGACGCCGGCGACCGTTTCGGAGAAGCGGCGGAGATTGACGCGGGAATCGCCGTCGAGCTCGGCGAAATGGATGCCGCGGATGTCGACGCCGACGAAGTCGCCGCCGAAGACGACGCGGAAGAAGGCGGTCAGGCGCTCGTCGCGGAGCTCGATGCCGAGGCTGACCTTCGGCGCCGTGCCCCAGTCGAAGTCGACCTCGGCGTCGTTGGCGTAGGAGAGGCTGCCCTCGCGCACGGTGAACTCGGTCGAGGAGCCGATGATGTCGCCGAGATTGGCGTGCTTGCCGGCGCAGGCGCAGGACAGGATGATGCCGCCATCGGCCAGGGCGAGCTCCTGCAGGAACTCGCGGAGCCCCTCGGCGAGGACCTTCTCGTAGACGAGAATCTCGGCGGCGTTGGCCGGCCGCTTGACGAGCATGTTGCCGTCAAACCGCTTTTGCATGCGACTGCCTCGCGTAGAGGAAATAGAGGATCTTCGCGACCGCGCGGTAGAACTCCGGCGGAATCATCTGGTCGACCTCGACGGCGTCGTAGAGGGCGCGGGCGAGCGGCTTGTCCTCGACGATCGGGACGCCGTGGCTGGTGGCGATCTCGCGGATGCGGAGCGCGACGAGGTCGGCGCCCTTGGCGAGGACCTTCGGCGCCCCGCCCTCCTTGCGGTCGTAGCGGAGCGCGATGGCGAAGTGGGTCGGGTTGGCGATGACCACGGTCGCCTTCGGCACGGCCGCGATCATCGAGCGGCGGGCGCGGTCGCGGGCGAGCGAGCGGAGGCGCGCGCGGACGAGCGGGTCGCTCTGGGCCTGCTTCATCTCGTCCTTGCGCTCCTGCCGCGTCATGCGCAGGTCCCGGTGCCAGCGCAGCCGCGACCAGACGATGTCGGCGGCGACCATGACGACGATGGTGACGCAGACGACCGAGACGAGACGGACGGTGAGCGAGAGGATGAGCGCCGGCACGGCGGCCGGGTCGGTGAACATCGAATCGATCACCGGGGCGCGCTCGCCGTTCAGCATCATGGCGACCACGGCGCCGACGGCGACGAACTTGAACATCGACTTCAGGAACTCGACCTGTCCCTGGCTGCCGAAGATGCGCTTCCAGCCGCCGGCCGGCGAGATGCGCGAGAACTTCGGCCGGATCTGCTCGGTGGTGACGCGCGGCGCGTTCTGGAAGAAGGAGGCGGCGAAGCCGGCGACGGCGAGGACGACGATCATCGGCAGGAGGAAGAGCCCGGCCTGCATGCCGAAGGCCATCATCAGGCCGATGGCGTCGGCGCCGCTCTCGAGGCGGAAGTCGCCGGGATTGTCGAGGAGGAGCGCCATCCGCCCGGCGAGCGGGCCGGCCCCCGGGCCGACGAAGAAGCCGACGACGATGAGGATGCCGAGGAGCGAGGCGAACATCGAGGCCTCGCGCGAACGCGGGATGTTGCCCTTCTCCAGCGCATCGGAGATGCGCTTCTGGGTCGGCTCCTCGGTCTTGGATTCGCGATCCTGTTCCTCGGCCATGGCGACCCGGTCAGCCCACCATCGCCTCGTCCTGGCCGCCGCGGATCTCGATCTCGCCGCGGCCGGCCATCTCCATGGCGATGTCGGTGATCAGGCGCCGGGCATCGGCGACCTCGCGGGCGGACGACGGCCCGCCGCTCGTGAGCTCCTGCTCGACCATGCGGCGGACGCGCGAGGCGAGCGCCGAGAGGAGCCCCTCGCGGAGCTCCGGCGCGGTGCCCTTGAGGGCGACGACGACCCGGTCGCTCGGCACCTTGTCGAAGAGGGCCGTGCGGTCCCTGGTCGAGAGCTTCACGATGTCCTCGAAGGTGAAGAGCATGCTCTTCAGCTGCTCCGCCGCCTTCGGCCGGGTCTCGGCGAGGCCGGAGAGGACCTGCTCCATCTTGTCGCGGTCGAGCTTGTTGATGATGTCGGCGATGCGCGCGTGGCTGTCGTTGCCGGCGTTCTTCGCGAAGGTGGTGGCGAACTCCTGCTGGAGGGTGCGCTCGAGGAGGCGGAGGGGCTCGTCGACCAGCGGGCGGACGGTGAGCATGCGGCGGATGATGCCGTCGCGCTTCTTCTGGGGCAGCAGGCTGATGATGCGGGCGGCGCAGGCGGCATCGACCTTCGACAGGATGACCGCGGCGGCCTGCGGGTGCTCGTTGGCGAGGTAGCTGCCGAGGGCGCCCTCGTTGACGCCGGGAATGCGCTCCCAGATCGAGCGCTCCGGGCTGCCGCGGAGGTCGCCGAGGATCTCGTCGATCTGCTCCTTCGGCAGGATGCCGGTCAGCATCCGCTCGACCTCGCCGGAGGAGGTGATGAGGCTCGCGCCGGCGGCGAAGTTCGCGGCGAACTCCTCGATCAGCGCCTTGATCTGCGGCGCCGGGACCTGGGGCAGGTCGGCGACCGAGCGGGTGATCAGCCGGATCTCGTCCGGCTGGAAATGCTTCATCAGCCGCGCCGCGGCCTCCTTGCCCATGGAGAGCAGGATGGCGGCGACGCGCTCCGGCCCGTCGAGGGGCGGGCCGGGAAGCGTCCGTGCGGTGGCGTGATCCTGCATGCCCCGTCCCTACTCGCCGAAGGCGAAGCCCGGGGGGCCGGCGATCTCGGTGAGCGATACGCCGAAGCGGGCGTTGTCGTCCTCGAGGACGACGACCTCGCCGCGGGCGATGACGCGGCCGTTGACGACGACGTCGACCGGCGCGCCGATCTTGTGGTCGAGCGGCACGACCGCACCGCGGCCGAGCTTCATCAGGTTGGCGACCGGCATGGTCGCCTGGCCGAGGATGACCTGGACCACGACCGGAATGCGCATGATGGCGTCGAGGTTGCGGGGCGTGTCGGCCCCCTCCCCCGCCTTCTTGAGCGTGCTCTGGCCGAAGAGGACGTCGTCGCGGCGGCCGGACAGGCCGGCGGCGGGACCGTCAGTGGTGAAGCTCGAGGACATCGCGGTGACTCCCTAGGTGATCGCCTCGCCGGCCGGCGCGAAGGCGCGCATGCGGCGGAGGGAAGCGGCAAAGGCCTGGTTGACGTCGCCGCCGGCGGCGGGGGCGGCGCGCACCTCGTCGAGGCGGACCGCCAGCGTCATGGCGGCCTCGCGGCCCTCGCCGACGACGAGCTGGAGGGCGCTGCGGGCGCTTTCGAGCGCGATGATCGAATCGGCGATCGCCTCGCGGTAGGTGGCGAGATCGCCGCCGAGGCGGGAGAGCCGGCCGTGCAGGCGCCAGACGGTGAAGCAGGTGGCGACGAGCGCCGCGGCAAGGGCGACGTTAGCGAGCAAGGACATCGTTGATGAACTCCCTCTCCTGGTCGATCGCCTCGTCGATGCACAGCGTATGGCGGCCGTCGCTCTGGCCGAGGAAGGCCCAGAAGAGCGGCTGGCTGTTGCTCTCGACCTTGATGCGGCTCTGCGGCGTCACCGGCAGCTTCAGGACCTGGCCGACCCTGAGCTTCGCGATGTCGCCGAGAGTGAACTCCTTCGATTCGACGACGGCGCGGACGCGCACCTCGGTGCGCTCGACCTCGTCCTTGATGCGGCCGACCCAGGCCGGGTCCGGCGCCTTCTCCTCGCGCGTGGCGATGCGGGAGAGGAAATGGCGGAGCGGCGTCAGCGCCGCCTGCGGGATGACGACGAACATCTCGCCGCCGCGGTTGAGCGCCTGGAGGATGAAGCGGACGACGATGGCCGGGCCGTTCCGCTTGCCGGCGCCGGCGAAGTCCATCCGCGTCTCGACCCGCTCGAAGGCGAAGCGGGCATTGGTGACGAGGCCGAAGCCGGACTGGAGGGCGTGGCCGACCTCGCCGAAGAGGAAGCGGCAGACCTGCAGCTCGATGTTGGTGAAGGCGCGGAGATCCTCGAGCGGCCGCTCGCTGCCGTCGCCGCCATAGAGCGTCTCGATCATGGTGTAGATGAAGTCGCGGTCGAAGCCGCAGATGACCCGGTTCTCCCAGGCGGGAACGTGGAAGACGCCGGCCACGGCATTGAGCTCGTGGGCGTCGAGGGTCGCGCCGATCCGCGCCGTCTCGATGGCGTTGAGGGTGAAGTGCGGCAGCGACGAGGAGAGCTTGCGGAGGCGCTCGGTGAGCTGGCTGCCGACCCGGTCGAAGATGACGCGGAGCATCGGAAGCTGCTCCGGCGTCAGGCTCGAGGCCTCGACCAGGCGCTCGCGGAGGTCGGGGCGGCCGAGGCGGGAGGTGGCGGTCTTGCCGAGAATGGCCATGCTACGCCGCCTTCGCCAGGACCGGCGCCGCCGGCGGCGTGTTCGAGATCGCCTCGTTCTCGACCTCGTCGATGGTCGGCCGCTCGGCCGAGGCGATGGTCTTGCGGCCGTGCTCCAGCGCGATCTGCGGCATGGCGCCGTTCATGAAGGCGATGAGGGTCTGCTTGACGATGATGAAGGACTGCACCTGCTTCTCGCGGGTGAGCTTGATCTTCTGGGCGAGCGGCGAGATCACCGCATAGGAGACGAAGATGCCGGTGAAGGTGCCGATGAGGGCGGCGCCGATGTAGTGGCCGAGCACCTCGGGCGACTCGTCGAGCGCGCCCAT
Source organism: Enterovirga sp. (assembly GCF_035325185.1). Classification (GTDB taxonomy): domain Bacteria; phylum Pseudomonadota; class Alphaproteobacteria; order Rhizobiales; family Beijerinckiaceae; genus Enterovirga. The sequence continues at coordinate 10,326 of NZ_DAOLAJ010000096.1, forward strand.
CGCCTTGACGATGCCGAGCACCGCCGCGCAGATGCCGAGGGCCGGCAGCGCCTCCGAGATGGTCGACATGGCGCCGCAGGGCTTCAGCTTGTGCTTCCGGAGCGTGCTGATCTCCTGCTCCATCAGCCCCTCGATCTCATGGGAGCGGGCATTGCCGATGATGATCAGGCGGACATAGTCGCAGACGAACTGGGTCAGCTCCTTGTCCTTCAGGATCGACGGGAAATGCTGGAAGAGCGGCGATTCCTGCGGGTTGTCGATATGCGCCTCGACCTCGTTCCGCGGCCGGCTGCGGAGGTCGCGCATCAGCGCGAAGAGGAGGCTGAGGAGCTCGAGGAAATCCTTCCGCTTCGGCACCTTGTTGGAGAGCGCCTCCATCGACCCCTTGGCGGCGTCCTTGATGGTCGACATGGGGTTGCCCATGATGAAGGCGCCGAGGGCGATGCCGCCGATGATGACGAACTCGTAGGGCTGCCAGATCACCTCGAGGTGGCCGCCCATGGCGATGAAGCCGCCGAGCAACGATCCGATGCCGATGACAAGGCCGATGAGGACGCCCAAGGTGGAGGCTCCGCCGCTTCGCTGATTCCGCTCCTGACTGCATCGCCCGGAGAGCTTGCGCGAGGCTGGATCGGGGCGATTGCCTCGATAGACAGAGATTCCTTCCAATCGGTCATGAGGACGACTTCTGGCAGGGATTGGGGTCACCCATTGCACGCCATGCGCGGCGGTGAAAATAGGGGACGAGCTTCGCGCGGTGCCCCTTCAATCAGGGCCGGTCGCCGCACCCATCAGGTATCCTCGTCCTTGCCTCCGCCGACCGAACGCATGATCTCACAGGATGAAATCGGCGGCTTTCATCGCCCCGGCCTTTGCCACCATGATGGCGATATCCGCAATCCCGTCGCCGTTGATGTCGCCGGAGACCAGGGTGTTGCTACCCATTTTCTGCCAGCGAAGCTCCCCGGCCTCGCCGCTGAACTTCTTCTTCCCGATGAATGCGAAGACCCGGGAAGCGTTCAGTGGATCGATGGCGGAGAGGTCGATCCGGTCGCCCTGGCCACGCTTGAAATCCGCAATCAGGTCGCTCAGCTTCGGCTTCACCGCGCTGTCCCCGGCGGACTCGAAGACGAACATGTCGGCCCCCTTGCCGCCTTTGATCGTGTCCTTGCCGGTACCGCCGACCACGATGTCATCTCCCTTCCCGGCGTCGATCCTGTCGTTGCCGGCGAGGCCGAGAATCAGGTCTCCCTTGCTGGTGCCCTTCAGTTTGTTGCCAGCCGACGTGCCGACGATGGCGCCCGACGGAAGGACGACGTTGAACGTCACCGTCCCGGCGTCGCTGCCACCCTGGCCGTCGAGGGCGGTGTAGTCGAAACTGTCCTGGCCGCCGAAGAACCCCTTCGGCGGCAGATAGGTGAAGCTGCCATTGACACTCAGCACCATCGAGCCGCCGAGGCTGGTGACGTAGGAGCCCGGCTGGACGGTCAGCGTCCCGCCGTCGATGTCCGTGTCGTTCGACAGGACGCTGCCGGTCACCTGGCCGTTTCGATAGACGGAGAAGACATCGTCGACGGCCACGGGGCTATCGTTGACGGACAGTATGGTCAGGGAGACGGTTGCGCTCGCCGTGCCGCCATTGTTGTCGCCTATCGTGTATGAGAAACTGTCGGTTCCGTTGAAATTGGCCGCGCCCTGGTAACTGTACGCCCCGTTGGCATTCAGGATGACCTTGCCGCCTTTTGCCGTCGTAAAGTCCTGGGAAACTGCAACAAGAATGTCGCCAATACCGGCGACGTCATTGCTCAGAACATTACCCGTGATGATTTCATCTTCATTGCCTTGGCCTGCATCGTCGTTGGCTGTCGGATCAATGTCATAGCTCCCGAGATCGAATGTCGATTCATCGCTGAATTCCAAGACTTCGATGCGTCCATCGTGGGCGGTTGAGAAGTGATCCCTGATTGTAATGGTATCCGAACCGACCTGGATGGAAAGATCGCTTCCCGATCTGGTCAGCGTCAGAGCAGCGTATGTGATTCCATCCCCAAAGATGATTTTGTCGTCACCCGATGCATCGCTGATCGTGTCGGAACCATCGTCGATGTCGAAATAAAACGTATCGTCGCCAGATCCGCCCTTCAATATATCGTTGCCCCTGCCACCATAGATAAGGTCATTATCCTCGCCACCATCGATTGTATCGGCATTCGTCGTCCCGGCCAGAGCATCGTCGCCCTTGCCGCCATTGATTGTTACGGCGACCGTATTCTCACCCGTAAAATCGACGACGTCGTCCCCATCGCCCGCTTCAATGATGTCGATATATGCTACGCGGGGGGTGAAATAATTATACATTGGGCTCAAAGTGTCGCCAGCCACAAGAACATCGTTACCAGACGTCATGATCAAAGTGTCAATCCCGGTTCCATTGACCAAGAACCCCTCATCGATGTCCCCATGGAACGAATCGTAACTGCGATTCTTTTCACCGAGATTGACGTATTGCGCGAAAGGGGCCGCAGAACCAAGTGACGCTAATGTGTAATCAATCGACCATGCGGCATCCTGATTATAAATAAACGTATCATCCCCATCTCCCCCAAAAAGAGAATCCATTCCCGTCCATCCGGAAATATAATCGTTCCCATTTCCTCCGAACAGAAGATCATTTCCCGCGCCTCCATCAATAATATCTTCCCCAGAACCACTAAGAACTAAATCATTTCCGCTATTTGCCCATAGAATATCTTTCCCATCGGCGCCTCTAATAATAACATCACCATATGTTACTGCGGAATTCGCTAATATTATTATGTCGTTACCTGGTCCTCCATTGAAATTTTCAATACTGTAAAACATAATCGTACCGATAACGTCTGTCAGCACGACGAAATCGTTCGTAATAGTCAGATTGATGCTATCGTTTCCACCAAGACCATCATATATAGCATTATTCATGTTTACGATGACAAATTCAAAAGTTACCTCGTATCCTGTATAAGGATTATTTAATACTCCGCTGTAAGTAACAACGATACTATCAAAATCTAGATAGTTGTCTCG
>NZ_DAOLAJ010000097.1:0-12988 GCF_035325185.1 Enterovirga sp.
CTGCGGGCGCGGTGTCTTGAACGGGGCGCCGAGCCGGGCCAATCATGCGGCATGGTGGACCGCCGCGCCCTCGCACGAATCGCCAGTGCCGCAACCGTGCTGACGATGGGAGGTGTCGGCTATGCCGCCCTCGCGCGCAGCCGCAATCCCTATTACCGCGGGCCGGTCACGGACCATTTCGACGGCGTGCGCTTCCACCGGCCGGGCCACGATCCCGAGAAGGGCCTGCTGGAATTGGCGCGCTGGCAGCTCAGCCGCGCGCGCGGACGCGGCTCCTGGCCGGCGCGCTTTCCGAGCCCCTTCGCGGCCTATCCCGCCGAGCGGGTCGAAGGGCTCCGCGTGACGCTGGTCGGCCACGCGACGATCCTCGTCCAGGCCGCCGGCCTCAACATCCTGGTCGATCCCGTCTGGTCCGAGCGCGTAAGCCCGACCCGCTTCGCGGGCCCCCGGCGGGTCAATCCGCCGGGAATTGCCTTCGACGACCTGCCGCCGGTCGACGCCGTCCTCGTGACGCATAACCATTACGACCATCTCGACGTCGTCACGATCGGGCGGCTGTGGGAGCGCGACATGCCCCGCATCGTCGCCCCGCTCGGCAACGACACGATCATCCGCGCCTATGAGGACGCGGCGGCGGTCGACACGCTCGACTGGGGGGGCGGCCTCGATCTCGGCGAGGGCGTGAGCCTGCATCTGGAGCCGGCCAACCACTGGTCGGCGCGGGGCGTCAACGACCGCCGGATGGCGCTCTGGGGGGCGTATGTGCTGAAGACGCCGCGCGGCACCCTCTATCTGGCGGGCGATACGGGCTATGGCGACGGGGACATCTTCCGCGCGGTCCCGGAGCGGCACGGGCCGGTGCGCCTCGCCTGCCTGCCGATCGGGGCCTACGAGCCCCGCTGGTTCATGCAGCCCCAGCACATGAACCCGGCCGATGCGGTCATGGCTTTCCGCGACCTCGGTGCGCAGGAGGCCATCGGCATCCATTGGGGCACCTTCCAGCTCACCGACGAGGGCATCGAGCAGCCCCCGGCCGATCTCGCCGCCGCGTTGGCGGAGGCCGGCATCGCGCCGGAACGCTTCGCCGCCTTTCGGCCGGGCCAGGTCTGGGAGGGGTGACGGGCTCTATTTCGGCTGCACGAAGATATTGACTTCCATGGTCTCGTCGGCCGGGTCGGCGACGTCGTTGACGAATTCCTCCATGAAGGCGTCGCGCGCCACGATGTCCTTCGCCTCCAGATAGGTGGTGATGGTCTCGTAGGTGCTGTCGATGTCGTCATAGGCCCCCTTGTGGACGAAGCGGAAGGCTTTGCCGGAGGGCGTCTCGCCGAAGCGCATGTCCTTGGCGAGATCGGCGGGCGGGGTCGCGGGCGGCGCCGCGATCGGGATCATGGCGTCGAACTTGAAATTGTCGTCGGTGGGCTGCGTATAGAGGGCGAGAGGACGCCCGGCCGGCGCGATGCCGAGCCGCGCGAGCTCGCTCTCGAGGCTCGCGAAGGCGGCGCGCAGGTTCTTCAGCCCGTTGTCCCAGTCGCTGGTGCCCGAGAGGATCAGGACGGGCTTCGAGACCAGCATCACCTCGTCCATATTGGCCGGATCGCCGGCCTCGGGCAGGAGGGTAGGGCGCGAGGATGGCGCCGGGCTCGCCGGGGCGGGGCTCGCGGATTCCTGCGCCAGGAGCCATGTCGGCGCGAGCGATGCCGCCGCGACGGCGCAGGCCGCCACGACGAAGGTTCGACGACTGGCGCTCATCCGTGATCCTTTCGCGGCCGCGCCCCTGGCGACAGCCGCATTGCCGTCAGATATACGATACCCGTGGGAATGTTCCCATCGGCGGCTGCAATCCTGCGAGATTTTCCCGAGAACCGCGATGAGTCTCCTGGCCGGAAGGCGCTATCTCAAGATGAACGGTCTCGGCAACGAAATTGTCGTCGTGGACCTGCGCGGCGCGCCGGGGGAGATCGCGCCGCAGGAGGCGGTCGCGGTCGCCGCGCGCCCCGAGAGCGGTTTCGACCAGCTCATGGCGATCCACGATCCGCTCGCTCCCGGCGCCGACGGGCGCCTCCTCATCTACAACCCGGACGGCTCGCGCGCGGGCGCCTGCGGCAACGGCACGCGCTGCGTCGCCTGGGCCATGATGGAGGACCGCGAGATGGCGCGTCCGCAGGGAGACGGCCTCCTGCTCCAGAGCGATGCCGGGCTCCTGTCCGTCACCCGGCTCGGCGCCGATCTCTTCACGGTGGATATGGGGCCGCCGCGGCTGCGCTGGGACGAGATCCCGCTCGCCGAGCCCTTCGCCGATACGCGCGCGATCGAGTTGCAGATCGGGCCGATCGACGCGCCGGTGCTGCATTCGCCCTCCGTCGTGAGCATGGGCAATCCGCACGCGATCTTCTGGGTCGAGGATCCGGCCGCCTATGATCTCGCGCGGCTCGGCCCGATGCTGGAGAACCATCCGATCTTTCCCGAGCGGGCCAATATCTCGCTCGCGGCCGTGCGCGCGCCCGACCGTATCGAGCTGCGCGTCTGGGAACGCGGGGCGGGCCTCACCCGCGCCTGCGGGTCTGCGGCCTGCGCGGCGCTGGTCGCCGGGGCCAGGAGGCGCCTCACCGGCCGGCGCGCCACCGTGACCTTGCCCGGCGGCGATCTCCTGATCGAGTGGCGGGAATCGGACAGCCATGTCCTCATGACCGGCCCGGTCGAGCTGGAGCACGAGGGCGTCTTCCCCGCCGGGATGTCCGAGGGCGCCGGAACGTCCGGCCGGGCCGCCGGATGAGCATCGAGGTGCTGAGCTTCGGTTGCCGGCTTAACGGCGCCGAGGCCGAGACGATGCGCAGCCGCGCCGCGGCGGCGGGCCTCTCCGATCTCGTCATCGTCAATAGCTGCGCGGTCACGGTCGAGGCGGGGCGCCAGGTGCGCCAGGCCATCCGCCGCGCGGCGCGGCTGAGGCCGGAGGCGATCGTCGTCGTCGGCGGCTGCGGGGCGCAGGTCGAAACCTCCGCCTATGCCGCCATGCCCGAGGTCGCGGCCCTGCTCGGCAATGCCGAGAAGATGGAGCCCGCGATCTGGTCCCGCCTCGCGCAGGGGCGGCTCGGGCGCGTCGAGATCGGCGGCCTCGCCGGGGCGCGCAGGCTGGAGAGCGCGGCCAGCGATGCCGGCGCCGGGCGGGTCCGGGTCTTCGTCGAAATCCAGAACGGCTGCGATCATTCCTGCACCTTCTGCACCATCCCGGCGGGAAGGGGCCGGTCGCGCTCGGTCCCGGCGGAGGCCGTGACCGGCACTGTGCGGGCGGCCGTTGCGGGCGGCGCGCGCGAGGTGGTGCTGACCGGGGTCGACATCACCGCCTATGGCCGCGATCTCGGCGCGGGAGCGACGCTCGGCCGCCTCGTCAAGGCGATCCTCGCCGAGGTGCCGGAATTGCCGCGGCTGCGTCTCTCCTCGATCGATTCGGTCGAGGCGGATGACGACCTTTTCGACGCCATGGCCGGTGAGGCGCGGCTGATGGCGCACCTGCATCTTTCGCTCCAGGCCGGCGACGATCTCGTCCTCAAGCGCATGAAGCGGCGCCATTCCCATGCCGATGCCGTGCGCTTCTGCGAGGAGATGCGGAGGGCGCGGCCGGGCATCGTCTTCGGGGCCGACCTGATCGCGGGCTTTCCGACCGAGAGCGAGGCGATGTTCCGGCGCAGCCTCGATCTCGTCGAATCCTGCGGCCTGACCCATCTGCACGTCTTCCCCTATTCCCCGCGCCCCGGAACCCCCGCCGCCCGCATGCCGGCGGTGCCGCGCGAGGAGGTGCGCGAGCGGGCCGCGCGGCTCCGCCGGGCCGGCGAGGAGGCGCTGTCGCGACATCTCGCCGGAGAGGTCGGGCGGGTCAGGGAGGTGCTGGTCGAGGGGAGCGGCCTCGCGCGCACCGAGGGATTCGCCATGGTGTGGCTCGCGCGGCCCGCCCCGAAGGGAGCGCTCGGCCCCGCTTTCGTCACGGGCCGCACGGAGGGCGCGCTCCTGGCCGAGTTCATGCCGGAGACGGCTCCGGCCGGCTAATCGGGACCGCGCTCGATCCGCGCGATCGCGGCGGCGAGCGGGGCCGGCGCGGGGGCCTCCGCGACGACGGGCGGTTTTTTTGGGTAGAGCGGCAGGCTGATCCGGCGTGCATGCAGCATCAGCGGCCCCGGTCCCCGGCCGTAGCGGCGATCGCCGAGGATGGGCCAGCCGGAGGCGGCGCAATGGACGCGGAGCTGATGCGTCCGCCCCGTGACGGGGGCAAGTTCCAGCCAGGAGAGGGGGCCGGCCGAGGCGAGGAGCCGCCAGCGCGTGACCGCGGGCTTCCCCCGTGGATCAGGGCGCATGCGCCGCCCGCCGGTGCCCGGTGCCTCCTCCGCGAGGGGCAGGTCGATCGTTCCGGCCGCCTCGCGCGGCACGCCCTCGACCACGGCCCAGTAGAGTTTCTCGGCCTGTCCCGCCGCGAAGAGCGAGGAGAGGCGCGCGAGGGCGCGCGGATGCCGCCCCAGCACCAGGCAGCCGGAGGTCTCGCGATCCAGCCGGTGAGCCAGTTCGGGCCGCCGGGGAAGCCCGAAGCGCAAGTCGTCGAGCCAGTCGGTCAGGGTCTCGCGCTGCAGCGCGCCGCGCTCGCGATGGACCGGCAGGCCGGCCGGCTTGTCCAGAATCAGCATCAAGGCATCGCGATAGAGCAGGCGAGCCATTATGGTGGCCGTATCCATGCCGCCGGAGCTACGCTCGCAGAGGCGGTGCCGCAAGGAAGCGTGATGACGTTGCAAGGCCGCAAGCCCGGCTGGCTCCTGAACAAGATTCTCGGCAGGAAGGAGGAGCCCGGCGCGCCCGCCGCCTCCGAGACTCCGCCCCCGGACCGGGATGTCTCCCCCCATGCCGGGGAGGCCGAGGCGGCTCCTCGGGCCGCGCAGGATGACGATGCGTCTCCGGTTCGGGGCCCCGCCGGGACGCCTCGGGACGGGGAAGGGGAGAGCCTCCGGCCGCCCCCGGACGTCGAAGACGAGGTCGAGGCATCCGCTCCGGCCGAGCCGTCGCCGGGCGTTCCGTCTCCGCTCCCGGAGGAGGAGCCGCCCGCGCCGGTGGCGGTCGAGCCCCTGCCCGAGGCGGCTCCGGCTGCGGAAGCGCCGCCTCCCGCCGAGAAGAAGCGCGGCTGGCTGCGCCGTCTCGCGGACGGCATGCGCCGCACCTCCTCGGCGATCGGGGACGGCGTCTCCTCGCTCTTCACCAAGCGCAAGCTGGACCGCGCCACGCTGGAGGACCTGGAGGATATCCTGGTCGGGGCCGATCTCGGCATCGAGACCGCGAGCCGGATCACGGAGGCCGTCGCCGCCGGCCGCTACGATCGTGAGATCGAGCCGGAGGAGGTCAAGGCGATCATGGCCGGCGAGATCGAGAAGGTGCTGGCGCCCGTCGCCGAGCCTCTCGTCATCGACCGTTCGCGCAAGCCCTTCGTGCTGCTGATGGTCGGCGTGAACGGGGCCGGCAAGACGACGACGATCGGCAAGCTGGCGCAGAAGTTCCGCCGCGACGGCCTCGCGGTCACGATCGCGGCCGGCGACACCTTCCGCGCCGCCGCCATCGAGCAGCTCAAGGTCTGGGGCGAGCGGGTCGGAGCGCCCGTCATCGCGCGGGCCCAAGGCTCGGATGCCGCGAGCCTCGCCTACGAGGCCCTGGAAGAGGCGCGCGGGCGCGGGGCGGACGTGCTGATGATCGACACCGCCGGGCGGCTCCAGAACAAGGCCGGGCTGATGGCGGAGCTGGAGAAGATCGTGCGCGTGCTGCGCAAGATCGATCCCGACGCTCCCCATGCGACTTTGCTGGTCCTCGACGCCACCGTCGGCCAGAACGCGCTCTCGCAGGTCGAGCTGTTCCGCAAGGCCGCCGACGTGTCGGGCCTCGTCATGACCAAGCTCGACGGCACCGCGCGCGGCGGCATCCTGGTCGCGCTCGCGGCCAAATTCGGCCTGCCGGTGCATTTCATCGGCGTCGGCGAGGGCGTCGAGGACCTGGAGCCCTTCACCGCCCGCGACTTCTCCCGCGCCATTGCCGGGCTGGAGGGGTAGCGGCGGCCCTCAGCCGGCCAGGGCGGATTCGATATCGGTCTGCGCGAAATCGCCGCCCTTGTAGAGGAGCGGCGTGCGCAGCGACGGTGCCCCTGCCCGTGCGGCGTTTCAACTCGCGCACCCGCTCCTCGGCTTCCCTGTTCTTGATGTTAATGGACACGGGCGGCTCGCACCCGCACCAATCCGCAGGACATTCGATGGACGAACCCGGCCCCTCGCGCCTCAACCCGCTCGCCAAGCTCGCGCTGGAACTCGGGCCGCTGGTGCTGTTCTTCCTCGCCAACGCCTATTCGGACCGCTTCGGCGTCCCGGCTGACCGGCGCATCTTCGTCGCGACCGGCCTCTTCGTGGTCGCAACCGTGATCGCGCTCGCGGTCCATTATCTCCTGGTCCGGCGCCTGCCGCTCATGCCCCTTGTGTCCGGGGTGGTCGTGGTGGTCTTCGGAGGGCTCACCATCGCGCTGCACGACGAGACCTTCATCAAGCTGAAGCCGACGATCGTGAATTCCCTCTTCGGCGCCTGCCTCCTCGGCGGCCTCGCCTTCGACAAGCCGCTGCTGCGCGTGGTGATGGATTCGATGTTCGAGCTGACGGAGGAGGGATGGCGCAAGCTCACCTTGCGCTGGGCGATCTTCTTCTTCGTGCTCGCGGGGCTCAACGAGATCGTCTGGCGCACGCAAACAACGGATGCCTGGGTGAATTTCAAGGTCTTCGGCATCATGCCGCTGACCGTCCTCTTCGCGCTCGCCCAGACGCCGCTTCTCATGCGCTACGAATTGAAGCGGGAGGGATGACGGGAGCTGTCAGGTCCCGGTCTCGAAATCGCCCGGCTGGGGCGGGGCGAGGGGCGTGAAGGCGCAGCGATCGGGCTTGAGGTCGATCAGCGGCGTGCCGTCGAGGCAGTCGAGCCCGCGCACCAGCACCGTGGACCCCTCGATGCCGACGAGGGCGGCGAGCGAGGTTCCGATGGGGTTCGGCCGCACCGGCGAGCGCAGCGAGAAGACGCCGCGCACGGTCCCGTCGCTCCGCGGACTTTGCAGCAGGAGGTCGCGGCGTGAGCGGTCGAGCCAGTACAGCACCTCGACCCTCTCGTAGCCTTCGAGCCCCGAAAGCCCCCCGGCCCAGGTCTCCCTCAGCTCGATCCGGCAGACCGGCCCGTCGAGCCGCCCCTGGCGCGGGCAGAGGAGCCGGTCCGTCCAGGGCGTGCGGATCGTGCCGATGAAGACGAGGCCGGCATCGGTTGCGGGCGGCATCTCGACCGCGACCTCGCCGGGGCGGATTTCGTTCCTGCGGACCATGGCGTCAGGGCTCGCGGGTGACGGCGATCCCGATCGCCCCGCCCGAATCGCGGTTGACCTGCACGATCGCCTCGCCCGGCTCCAGCCGGAAGCGGACGCTCTTGCGCAGGCCCGGACAGGCGCGCGCCCCCGTGAAAGCATCCGCGCCGCGATAGGCGCCGTCCTGGATCACGTCGAGCCAGCCGTCCGAATCGAGCGTCACCCGGTAGAGGCCGGCCTCGGGAATCGAGACGGTCGTGAAGGCGGCGAAAGATTGCGGCGCGCGAGGCGCGCGCTCGGGCGGCTTCGGCAGCGCCGCCTCGGCCATCGGCCTGAGGCCCAGACGCCGCGCGAGGGGCGGGGCGGCCTGCTCCGTTCCGTCCGACGCCAGCAGGGCGCGCTCGGCATCGAGGTTCCAGGCAAGGCGCCCGCATCCCGCCTCCTGCGCGAAGGCGCCCGTGGCCGCGAGGAAAAGCAGCCCGCCGAGGGCGGCCCGGATCATTCGACCGCGACCATCACGTCGGACGCCTTCACGACGGCCCAGGCGTCCTGGCCGACGGCGAGGCCGAGTTCGTCGACGGCCTCGTTGGTGATCGAGGCGGTGACGACGGAGCCGTTGCCGAGATCGATCCGCACATGGGCCGTGGTCGCGCCCTTGCGCAGCTCGACGACCTTTCCCTTCAGCTTGTTGCGGGCGGAAATCTTCATGTGACCGGCTCCCTCGCCGCGGCTTGCATGCGGCTTTGCCCCGACGCTATATCCGAGCAGATACGGTTATCAAAATCGGGAGACCGCGATGACGCCGAGGCGTGTCCTGCTCAAGCGTGCGCTCGGCGCAGTGGCTTTCGCCCTGGCGGGACTCCTCGCATCCGCCCCGGTCCTGGCGCAGGGGGGACCCGTCGTCTTCGCCGCGGCGAGCCTCAAGAACGCGCTGGACGAGATCGGAGCGGCCTGGGCCAAGGAGGGCAAGCCCCCCGTCAAGGTCTCGCTCGCGGCCTCCAACACCCTCGCCAAGCAGATCGAGCAGGGCGCCCCCGCCGATCTCTTCTTCTCGGCCGATCTCGACTGGATGGACTATCTCGCCGGCAAGAACCTGATCCGGCCGGAGACGCGCACGAACCTCCTGGCGAACAGCATCGTGCTGATCGCGCCGAAGGATTCGCCCGTCTCCCTCACGGTGGGCCAGGGCATGGATCTCGCCAAGGCGCTTGGCGACGGGCGCCTCGCCATGGGGAATGTCGATGCCGTGCCCGCCGGCAAATACGGCAAGGCCGCCCTGGAGAAGCTCGGCGCCTGGGCCGGCGTGAAGGACAGGATCGCCCAGGCCGAGAGCGTGCGCGCGGCCCTGCTCCTCGTCTCGCGCGGCGAGGCGCCGCTCGGCATCGTCTACGCGACCGATGCGGCGGCCGATCCGAAGGTCAAGGTCGTCGGCACCTTCCCGGCCGACAGCCATCCGCCGATCGTCTATCCGGTCGCGGTGCTGAAGGATGCGACGAGCGCCGACGCGGCCGCCTTCCTCGACTTCCTGCGCGGCCCGGCCGCGGCCGACGCCTTCCGCAGGCAGGGCTTCACGATCCTCGACAAGGCCCGCTCCGGCTCCTGAGACGTGACGGATCTGCTCCGCCCGGAGGAGTGGACCGCGCTGCGGCTGAGTCTCCTCGTGGCGACGGCGGCGACGATGGCGAGCCTCGGGCCCGGCCTCGCCATCGGCTATGTGCTGGCGCGCAAGCGCTTCTGGGGCAAGTCGGTGCTCGACGCCCTGGTGCACCTGCCGCTCATCCTGCCTCCGGTCGTCACCGGCTACATGCTGCTCCTCGGATTCGGCCGGCGTGGGCCGATCGGGGCCTTCCTCGAATCCGCCTTCGGCATCGTGCTCGCGTTCCGCTGGACGGGGGCGGTGCTGGCCTGCGGGGTGATGGGCTTCCCGCTGCTCGTGCGGGCGATCCGCCTCTCGATCGAGGCCGTGGACCGGCGGCTCGAAGACGCCGCGGCGACGCTCGGCGCGCCGCCGCCCTTCGTGTTCCTGGTCGTGACGCTGCCGATGATCCTGCCGGGCATCCTGGCCGGGGCCATCCTCGCCTTTGCCAAGTCCATGGGCGAGTTCGGCGCGACCATCACCTTCGTCGGCAATATCGCGGGCGAGACGCAGACGCTCTCGGCGGCGATCTACACCTTCCTCCAGGTGCCGGGCGGGGAGGGGGGCGCCTTGCGGTTGACGCTCGTCTCGGTCGCGGTCTCGGTCGCGGCGCTGGTCGGCTCCGAATGGATGGCGCGCCGCATCGGCGGGCGGATCGCGCCGGCGTGAGCGCATGACCCTCGAGGTCGATCTCGCCCATGACCAGGGCGCGTTCCAGGTGCGAATGTCCTTCCGGGCGGGCGGCCGCCTCACCTGCCTTTTCGGCCGTTCGGGCGCGGGCAAGACGACCCTGGTCAACGCGATCGCCGGGCTCCTGCGGCCGCAGCGGGGGCGGATCGTGGCGGACGGGACGGTCCTGGTCGATACCGGGGCCGGTCTCTTCGTGCCGCCGCACCGGCGCCGCATCGGCTACGTCTTCCAGGAAGGGCGGCTCTTTCCGCATCTCAGCGTGCGCCGCAACCTTCTCTTCGGGCGCTGGTTCGTGCGGGGGGAGGGCGGGCCGGACCTCCCGGCCGTCGCCGATCTTCTCGGCATCGGCCATCTCCTCGAGCGCAGTCCCGCGACCTTGTCGGGCGGCGAGAAGCAGCGCGTCGCCATTGGCCGGGCCCTGCTCGCCCGGCCCCGCCTCCTCCTCATGGACGAGCCTCTGGCCTCGCTGGACGATGCGCGCAAGGCCGAGATCCTGCCCTATATCGAGCGCCTGCGAGACGAGGGCAGCGTGCCCATCGTCTACGTTTCGCATTCGGTGGTCGAGGTCGTGCGGCTCGCCGATACGGTGGTCGTGCTGGAGGCGGGCCGGGTCGCCGCGACGGGCCCGGCCGCGCAGGTCCTGGCGCAGGCGGGTTTCGGCGCGCTGTCCGGCGAGCGGGATGCGGGAGCGATGCTGGAGGGACGGGTGGTCTCCCGCGACGAGGCTTTCGGCCTTGCCCGCGTCGCGACGCCGGCCGGCGAGGTCTGGTTGCCGGGAGCCATGGCGCCCGGCGAGGCCGTCCGCCTGCTGGTTCCCGCGCGCGAAGTCATGATCGCGATCGAGCGCCCGGCCGGCATCAGCGCCCTCAACATCCTGCCGGCACGGGTCGAGGCGTTGGCCGAGGTGGCGGGCGCGGTCGAGGTGACGCTCGCCTGCGGCGAGGCGCGCCTCCTCGCGCGGCTGACCCGCAAGTCCGCCGCCGATCTCGCCCTTGCGCCGGGCCGGCGGGTCTATGCCCTCGTCAAGTCGATGTCGCTCGACCGGGGCGGCGCCTGAGGCGCCGTCGCGGGACGGTCCGGGCCCTCATTCCGGGTCGCCTGCCTCGTCGCGCAGGCTGGCCAGTTCGGGGATCTCGGCGAGGCGGCGGCGGGCGATCGTCTCGGAATCGTGTTCGATGGCGCGGTAGCAGACGACCAGCCTCTCGCCGAAGGAGGTCAGCGCCGCGCCGCCGCCGCTGCGCCCGCCGGGCTTCGCCTGGATGACGGGCGAGGGCAGGGTGCGGTTCATCTCGTCGACCAGGAGCCAGGCGCGGCGATACGACATCGCGAGGGCACGCCCCGCTGCCGAGATCGAGCCCGTCTCGGCGATCAGCTCGAGGAGGCGCATCTTGCCCGGCCCGATGCGAATGCCGGGCCCGAGATCGACGCGGATGCTGAGCGAGGGGAAGGAATCCATGTCGGCACGGGCTGCCCTGGCGCCTCAGGCCATGGCCTGCTTCTGGTTGCGAAGCTCGGCGATGCGCGCCGAGATCAGCGCGCAGACGACGAGCTGGATCAAATGGTAGAGCATCAGCGGCAGGACGATCAGCGCGATGTCCTGGCCGGCGAAGAGGATTCCCGCCATCGGCAATCCGGTCGCCAGGGACTTCGTCGAGCCGCAATAGAACAGGGCCAGGGCGTCCTCGCGCGGCATGCGCATCAGCCGCGCGGCCAGCACCGTGATCGCCATGACGATCGCGAGGAACAGGACGATCAGCCCGAACAGGAGAAGGAGGATGTGCAGGCCGAGCTTCTCCCAGATCCCCGAGGTCACGCCGGCGCTGAAGGCCGAATAGACGATCAGGAGGATCGTGCCGCGGTCGAAGATGGTGACGATCCATTTGTGCCGCGCGAGGGTCGCGAAGAGCCAGCGCCGGCAGAACTGGCCCAGGATGAAGGGCAGCAGGATCTGCTGGCAGATCTTCCAGACGGCTTCGAAGCCGGGCGCCGCCTCGCCCGAGGTGGCCAGCAGGAGGGAGACGAGCAGAGGCGACAGGACCACCCCGGCGATGTTCGAGATCGAGGCGGCGCAGATCGCGCCGGCCACGTTCCCGCCGGAGAGGGAGGTGAAGGCGATCGAGCTTTGCACCGTCGAGGGCAGGCTGCCGATATAGAGGATGCCGACCGCCAGCGCCGGCGCCAGCATCCGCGCCGGCGAGGAGAGGAGGAGGGCGAGGATCGGGAACAGGCCGAAGGTCGTCAGCAGGGTGCCGAGCTGAAGGCGCCGGTTGAGGAGGCCGTCCCGGATCGACTCGGTCGAGAGCTTCGCCCCGTAGAGGAAGAACAGCACCGCCACCGCCCAGAACGTGACCGAGGAGACGACCTTGGCCGCCTCTCCCCGCACGGGCAGGACGCTGGCAAGCGCCAGGGTGAGGAACAGGAGGATCAGGTAGCGATCGATCCCGATGCGGCGCAGCGAGGCTTCGATATCGGCGAGGCGCATGAGGCTCGAAGGTCCGGGCAGGCGAGAAGCGAGGCCTGCTGTAGGGCAGGACGCGCCGCCGCGCTACAGCGATGAGAGGGCGCGAGAGGCGGCGGTGTTTTCGCCGTCAATTTGCGCCAGGACAAAGTCTTGCATTGTCTGCTGTCCTAAGGGTCGTCATGGATCGTGGATGGGGTCTGGACGTGACGCTTTTGGCCGATGGCCGGAGCTTTCTCGAAGCGAATCCCGGTCGATTCGCTTCGGAAGGCGACATCGCCTTCGGCCAAAAGCGCCGTGCCTCTCCGGGGGTGAGGTGAGATCGCTCGACGGCCGTGCCGTGCCGCCCGCCGATATGTCACGGCGTCGCGACGCTTCCGGCCGGGAGGTGATCGAGCCCCATTCGGATTTCACCCACGGTCCATGACAGCCTCCACACCGCCGCCGTCTTGCGCGGCTGCGCGCATGACGAAAGGGCGAGCACCATGAAAATCACGACGACCGTCGCCGCCGCACTGGCGAGCCTCCTGCTCTCGACTGTCGCGCAGGCGGCCGACCATGAGGTGAAGATGCTGAACAAGGGCGAGCGCGGCGTGATGGTCTTCGAGCCGCCTCTCATCACGGCGGCGGTCGGTGACACCGTGACCTTCGTGCCGACCGACAAGGGCCACGACGCCGCCAGCATCGAGGGCATGCTCCCCGAGGGCGCGCAGCCCTTCAAGGGCGAGATCAGCAAGCCGATCACGGTGACGGTCGAGAAGGAAGGCGTCTACGGCGTCAAGTGCGTGCCCCATTACGGCATGGGCATGGTCGCCCTGATCGTCGCCGGCAAGCCCGTGAACATCGAGCAGGC
>NZ_DAOLAJ010000098.1:0-12753 GCF_035325185.1 Enterovirga sp.
ATGCGCTGGTCGATCTGCTCGGTGACCTTTCCGCCCTGCGCGGCGAGGGCCTGGACGGCCTCCTCGCCCCGCGTGGTGAAGGTGCGGGACAATTCGGCGATGCGCTCGTCGATCTGCCCGGTGACGGCCGCGGCCTGGCTGGAGAGGCCGTGCAGCAGCTCGCTGCCGCGCTCGCCGAAGAGCGTGGTGAAGCGCGTCGTCGCGGTCTCGAAGAGCGAGGACACCTCCCCGATCTGGTTGCCCAGCGTCGCCGTCACGATGGCGCCCTGGCTGGCCAGCCCGTCGAGGGCCTGCCGGCTGCGCTCCTCGAAGAGCCGGCCCAAAGCCGCGAGACGCTCGTCGATCTCGGTGCGGATCGCTTCGCCCTGGCGGGTGAGGCCGGCGATCGCGGCCCCTCCATCCTCGGCGAAGAGGCGCGAGATCTCGCCAGCGGATCCGCTCATCGTGGCGCGGAGGGCGTCGCCATGGCCGGCCAGCTCGGCCGTCAGCGCCTTGCGCGCCTCGGCCATGACATCCGCGAGCCGCGTCCCGCCCGCATCGAGCAGGCGGCCGACCTCGGTGACCTGGGCGTCGGCGCGGTCGGCGAATTCGCGGCCGCTGAGTTCGATCCGGCCGGCGATCTGGGAGCCTTTCTCCTCGAAGAGCCGCCCGACGAGGTTCAGGCGATCGTCCAGGACCGCCGCGACGTTTCCGCCCTGCTCGCGCAGGGCCTCGACGACCTGCGGCCCCTGGCCCTCCAGCAGCGACTTGAACTCCCCGCTTCCCCGGTCGAGGAGGCGTGAAAGCTCGGCGATCTGGCCGCCGAGGGTCGTGGTGACCTCGTGGCCCTGCCGCGCGACGGATTCGATGAGTCCGCTGCCGCGCGTCTCGATCACCTGCCCGATGACGGCGAGGCGCCCGTCGAGCAGTTGCGAGGTCGCCTCCGTCTGCTTGGTCAGGGCCGCCAGCGCGTCCCGGCCGCTTCCGCTCAGCAGGGTCGCGGCGCCTTGGCCGCGCTCCTCGATCAGCGCCGTCAGGCGCGCGGTGTGCTGTTCGAAGGCCGTCTCGGCCTTGGCGGTCTGCGCCTCGAGATGGGCCACGGCCTCGCGGCCGGAGCGCTCGAAGCTCGAGGCGAGGGTGGTCGCGCCGCGGTCGAGCAGGGTTTCGAGGCCGCGGCTGCGCTCCTCGAAGAGCCGCGCCAGCTCGCTCGCCTGGTTGCCGAGCGTGCCGACGGCCGCCTGGCCACGGCTCTCCAGAAGCTCCGCCACCTCCGTGCCGCGCCGGCCGACGAGATCGACCATGGTCTGCGTGCGCTGGTCGAGAAGCTGGATGGTCTCGGTGGCCTGGTTGCCGAGCGTCGCCATGATGTGATGGCTGCGCTGCGCGAGGAGATCGGCGAAGCCGCCCGAGCGCTCGTCGAAGAGATTGGTGACCGCCGCGGTGCGGTCGTCGACCGTCTGCGCGAAGGTTTGCAGGCGCCCGTTCAGCACCTCGATCAGGTGGCCGGTGCCGCGCTCGATGGTGGCGGTCAGCTCGTCGGAGCGCTCGCCGAAGAGGCGGCTGCGCTGGTCGAGGATCTCGGCGATCGAGACGCCGCCCTTGTCGAACAGGGCGGCGAGATCCTGCATGCGCCCGCCGAGCGTCGCGAAGACCGAGCGGCCGACGCCGTCGAGCTGCTCGGCGAGAGCCGCGCGGCGCTCGTCGACGAGGGCGGCGAGGCTCGCCGCCCGCTCCTGGGTCGCCTCGCCGAAGGCATTGGCGCGCGTCTCCAGGACCGAGACGAGGTCCCGGCTGCGCTCCTCGATGGCGGCGATCAGGCCGCGGGCATGGTTGCCCATCGCCGTCTCGACCTCGCGGCCATGGGTTTCGAGCGCCTCGACCAGGGCGGCCGCCTGGACGCTCATCGTAGTGTCGAGGGCCTTGCCGCGCTCGTCGAGGGTCGTCGCGGCGATGCCGAGAGGCGCCACGACGCGGGTCTCGAGCCTGTCGAGCCCGCCTTCGAGCGCCGCCGCGATCCTCTCGGCGCGGCCCGACAGGGCGGTCTCGATCTCGGCGGCCTTGCCGTCGAGCGCCATCTTGATGGCGTCGGTCCGGGCCAGGACGTCGGTCGTGATCCGGTCCGCATGGGCGCGGAGCGCCTCCGCCATGTCCTGGGCCCGGCGGTCGAGCGTCTCCGACAGCTCGCGCGAGCGGGCGCCGAAGGTCTCGTCGAGGAGGGCGGCGCGTCCGCCCATGGTCTCCCCGACCTTCTCGGTGAGGCTTTCGATCGTGCGGCCGATCTCGTCCGTATTGGCGCGGAGCGCCGCCGTCATCTCGCGGCCGTTCTCGACCAGGACGCGCGCCATGTCGCGCACGCGCTCGGCCAGGGCCTCGTTGAGGGCGGAGGTATGGGCGCCGATGCGCTGGTCGAGCTGGGCGGAGACGCCGCCGATCTTCTCCGCGAGTTCCGCCGTGCGGGTGGTCGCGTGGTTCTCGAGCGCCGTGAGATTGGCCCCGAGCGAAGCCTGGGTCTCGCGCGCCTGGGCGACGAGCGTCTCGGCGATCCTGGCGCCGTCCACCGTCAGCAGGCGGCCCATCTCTTCCAGCCGGACCCCGATCGTCTCGCCGAAGGCCGCGGCCTCGCGGCCGAGGCGTTCGGCGAGGGAGAGGCCGCGCGTCCCGATCGCCTCGTCGAGGGCGGCGAGCCGGGCGCCGAGCGCCTCGTCGAGCGCCTTCCCGCGCGTCTCGATCGTCTCCTCGAAGGCGCCGAGCCGGTTGCCGAGCGTCGCGTGGATGGCGCCGCTGCGGTCGGCGAGCCGGCCGTCGAAGCCGGACAGCCTCTCGGCGAGCTGCGTCTCGAACTCCTTGGTCCGCGCATCCAGCGTCTCGGTGAGCGTCTGGCCGGTGCTCTTGAGCACGTCGTGGATGCGGATGCTCTGGCTGGCGAGTGCGCGCACGACCTCGCGGCCGGTCACCGCCAGCGCTTCGTTGACCTCGGCCGTCCGCTGGCCGAGCGCCTCGGCGACCTCGCGGCCCTGCGAGCCGACGGCCTCGCCGACCCCTGCGAGGCGGCGGGACAGATCCTCGGCGATCTTGTCGACGGTCGCGTTCAGCTCCTCCTGCGTCGCGCCGGAGCGGGCCTTCACCTCTTCGAGGAAGCGGTCGTGGAAGGTGCCGAGATTGGCGGTGAGCGGGCTGCCCTGGACGCGCAGCGTGTCGTCGATGCGCGTGCTGATCTCGCCGAGCTGGTCGGCCAGTTCCCCGCCGCGCTTGGCGAGCGATTCGCCGCTGGCCTTGCCGATCGCCTGAAGGCGCTCCTGCAATTCGCCGCCGACCCGCTCGAAATCGCCGGTGGCGCTCGTCCCCGAGACGCGGATGCGGTCGGACAATTCCTCGCCGCGCCGCGCGATTTCCGCGAACACGCCCTCGGACACGCTCCGAAGCGCGGTCTCGATCGCGCTGCCGCGCAGGCCGAGTTCCTGGGCCACGGCGGCGCCGGCGGTCGCGATCTTCTCGCGCGCCTCGGTGCTGCCGGATTCGAGGAGCGCGGAAACGCCCTTTCCGGCTTCCTCGATCGCGGCGCGGGCGTGGTCGCCCCGCTCGCGGATCTCGTCCGTCAGGCCGCCGCCGATCCGGGTCAGGCTGTCGACCAGCTCGTAGCTCTGCTTGGCCAGGGTCTCCGCGAAGCGGGCCGAGGAAGTCTCGACGCCGGAGCGGGCCTCCTCGCCGCGCTGGCGAAGAGTCTCGGTCACCGCCGTGGCGGTGGCGGAGAGCCCCGTGGTCAACTCGCGTGCCTGCGTGGCCAAAGCGGCCGTGAATCCAGCCGCCGCGCCTTCGAACTCGGTCGAGACTTCCTGGCCCCGGCCGCCGATCGCCTCGACGGCATCCTTGGCGATCTGCGCAAACCTCTCGGCGAGGATCTGGCGCTGCTCGTCCAGGAGGCCCAGCAGGTCCGTGCGGAGCGCTTCGAGTTCCGTCCTGGCGCCGGCCTGCTGGGCCGCGACCTCGGCGACGAAAGCCGCGGAGGAGCCGGCCATGGCGTCGCGCAGGGCGGCGGACCGGGAATCGACCAGGTCGACGAGGGCGGCGGAGGCGCGTTCCATCTCCTGGCGGGCCTCGCCGGTGCGCAGCACGATCTCGGAGACGAGCCCGGTTCCGACGCCGGAGATCGCCTCGCGCAGGCCGCTGCCCTGGCTGGAGAATTCGCCGAGGAGCGAGGTTCCGGCCTCGGCGATGCCCAGGCGCTGCGCCTCGAGGAGAGCGAGCAGTTCCGTGCGAAGCGTGTCGAGTTCCGTCCTGGCATTGGCCTGCTGGGCTGCGACCTCGGCGAGGTGGGCCTTGGAGGAACTCTCCATGGCCTCGCGCAGGGCGGCGGCGCGGGACTCCACCAGATCGGCGAGGGTCGCGGAGGCGCGTTCCATCTCCTGGCGGGCCTCGCCGGTGCGCAGGACGATCTCGGAGACAAGCCCGGTCCCGACATTCGCGATCTCGTCGCGGAGGGTGCCGCCTCGAGACACGAATTCGGCCGCGATGGAGGTCCCGGCTTCGGCGAGGCCCCGGCGCTGGGCGTCCAGCTGGTCGAGCAGCGCGCCGCGCAAGGCTTCGAGTTCCGTCCGGGCGCCGGCCTGCTGGGCCGCGACCTCGGCGACGAAGGTCCTGGAGGAGCCCTCCATGGTTTCGCGCAACGCGGTGGAGCGGGATTCGACCAGGTCGGCGAGGGTCGCGGCGGCGCGCTCCATCTCCTCGCGGGCCTCGCCGGCGCGGCGGACGATCTCGGAGACGAGCCCGGAGCCGACATTGGCGATCTCGTCGCGAAGGGTGCCGCCACGAGACGTGAATTCCGTCGCCATGGAGGTCCCGGCCTCGGCGAGGTCGCGGCGCTGGGCGTCCAACTGGTCGAGCAGCGCGCTGCGCAGGGCTTCGAGTTCCGTCCGGGCGCTGTCCTGCTGGGACGTGATCTCGGCGACGAAGGTCCTGGAGGAGCCCTCCATGGCCTCGCGCAGGGCGGCAGCGCGGGATTCGACCAGCTCGACGAGGGACGTGGAGGCGCGCTCCATCTCCTCGCGGGCCTCGCCGGCGCGCCGGACGATCTCGGAGACGAGCCCTGAGCCGACATTCGCGATTTCGTCGCGGAGGGTGCCGCCGCGCGAGGCGAATTCGGTCGCCATGGAGGTCCCGGCCTCGGCGAGGTCGCGGCGCTGGGCGTCCAACTGGTCGAGCAGCGCGCTGCGCAGGGCTTCGAGTTCCGTCCGGGCGCTGTCCTGCTGGGACGTGATCTCGGCGACGAAGGTCCTGGAGGAGCCCTCCATGGCCTCGCGCAGGGCGGCAGCGCGGGATTCGACCAGCTCGACGAGGGACGTGGAGGCGCGCTCCATCTCCTCGCGGGCCTCGCCGGCGCGCCGGACGATCTCGGAGACGAGCCCTGAGCCGACATTCGCGATTTCGTCGCGGAGGGTGCCGCCGCGCGAGGCGAATTCGGTCGCCATGGAGGTGCCGGCCTCGGCGAAGTCGCGGCGCCGGGCGTCGAACAGGCCGACGAGGTCCGTGCGCAGGGCTTCGAATTCCGTCCGGGCGCTGTCGCGCTGGCCGGCAACCTCGGCGACGAAGGCCTTGGAGGAGCCTTCCATTTCCTCGCGCAGGGCGGTGGAGCGGGTCGTGACGAGTTCGACGAGCGAGGCGGCGGCGCGTTCCATCTCCTTGCGGGCCTCGCCGGCCCGCAGGACGATCTCGGAGACGAGCCCGGTCCCGACCGTCGAGATTTCGTCCCGCAGGGTCTCGCCGCGCGTCGTGAAGGATTCGGTGAGCGAGGTGCCGGTCTGGGTCATGGCCTCGCGGAAAGCCGCCGTGCGGGCGTCGAGATTGGTCTCCATCTCCCGGCCGGTCCGCGCGAGTTGGACGGTCAGCTCGTTGGCGCGGGTGACGAAGCCTGTTTCCAGCGTCTGCGCGGCCCGTTCGAGGCTCGCGCGGGATTCGCCGCCCTGGGCGACGAAGGTCGCGATGACGGTGCTTCCGGTCTCCGCCAGCGTGCGCGTGACATGGGTCGCGCCCTCCTGAAGGCTCCGCATCAGGATCTCGCCCGTGCGCTCGAAGGCGAGGGTGACGTCGGCCGCCTTGGCCGTGAGGGCGCCCGTGACGGCGTCGCCGGTCTCGGTGACGTCCTTCTTGACCGTCTCGGCCGTGACGTTGATGCGCTCGACGATGTCGGCGCCGCGCAGGCCGAGTTCCGAGACGAGCTGGCTGGCCGATTGCTCGAGCGCCTTGTTGAGGGTCTCCGAGCGCTTGTCGAGCCCGGTGGTCACCCGCCCGCCCGCGGCTTCGATCGCCTCGACGACCGCCTTGCCGCTCTCGCCGATCTGCGCGGCGAGCAGCGTATGGGTGCCGGTCAGCGCGGCCCGGACGCGGTCGGCATGCTCGACCACGGCCTGGCGCTGGGAGGTCAGTTCCTCCAGGAGCGCCCGGATGCGCGCCTCGTTCGAGGAATAGGCCGTCTCGAGGCTGGAGATCTCGCCCCGGACCTTGGCCTCGATCTCGCTGGCGCGGCCGAGGGCGCGCTCCAGCCCCTCGCCCACGGCGCCGATCTCGCGGCGGATCGCGCGCGAGACGGAGGTGACGCCGGCCGCGGCGAATTCGTCGGGCCGCGTCAGGCGGATGGCGACCTCGCCCACGCCGCGCGCGATGCGCCGCATGTCCTTCGAGCGGGCCGTCAGCATCGCGGCGATCTGGAACAGGAAGAGCGGCCCCAGGAGGGCCGCGGCCGCGATGGCGAGCTGAAGGGGAGACAGCGACAGGGCATAGGCCCGCACGTCCTGGCCTTCCGCGCGCCACCAGGTCAGGGCGCCGAGGGCCGCGAGCCAGGCGAGGCCAGCGAGGACGGCCCAGAAATAGGGAGCCCGCGACGGGCGCGCGCGCAACGTCGCGGTGAGAAGCTCGACGACATCCTTGTCGTCGTTGGCCACGGAAGCCGGATCGGGAGAGACGACCTCGATCGCGGCCGGTCCGCCCCCGGCGAGGTGACGCTCGTCCTCCGGCTGGCCGGTGGAGGAAGAAAGCTTCGGTTCGCTCGCCATTTGCCGCCTCGGTGACGCAACATGCGGGAAGGGCTGACCGCGACCGGGCCGGCTTGCGCCGGCGGCCGAAGCCTTGCTGCCGTCCGGCCTCCTCAGACGCGGACGGCGGGCAAAGGTTAACCCGCATTTACCATGGCACTCTAACTTTGACGGCCCGGGGTGGGAACCCGAGCGGCGGAAGGACCTGTGAACGTCGTTAACGTCCTGGTAACCACGCCTTCGCAAATGGCGGCATCCGGTTCGGATCCGCGCAGGCTTTGCGGATTTTCGAGCGGCCCGTTTCCCCAGGCGAATTCCGATGGCCGAGACAAATGCCTCCGTTCTCGACCTCGCCTATCTGCGGCAGCAGACGGCGGGCGACGCCGACCTGGAGCGCGACCTCCTCGCGCTTCTCCTGTCGCAATGCGCGAGCCTCCTGCCTCTTCTCACCTGCCCGGACGACGAGGCGCGGCGGCGCTCGGCAGCCCACAGCCTGCGTGGCGCTGCCGCGGCGCTCGGCGCCCGGCGCCTCGCCGCCGCCGCCGCCGAGATCGAGGCGGGGAAGAAGCCCTCCATCGCGATCGAGCAGGCCGTGGAAGAGGTCAGGGAGGCGATCGGCCCCCTCCTGGAGCGCGGCGCGGGCTGAGCGGGGCGCGGCCCACCCGCATCTACTCGCCATGTCGCGCCGGCTGGCTTAAACGGCCATCGCCCGCGCCGGTCCCGGCGGGCGGTCGGAGCCAGCATGCCCAAGATCACCTTCATCGATACGCACGGCACCAGCCGCACCGTCGAGGCGCCGCTCGGCTGGACGGTGATGGAGGCGGCCGTCAAGAACGACGTGCCCGAAATCGAGGCCGAATGCGGCGGCGCCTGCGCCTGCGCCACCTGCCACGTCTATGTGGACGAGGACTGGCTCGACGTGGTCGGCTCGCCCGAGCCGATGGAGGCCGACATGCTCGACTTTGCGTCCGACCTGCGTGCCAATTCCCGGCTTTCGTGCCAGATCAAGGTGGAACCCGACCTGGACGGCCTCGTCGTCCGCACCCCTGTGAGGCAAGGATGAGCACGAAGCCCGCCCCCCGTCCCGTCGTCGTCGTCACGGGAGGCAGCCGCGGCATCGGCGCGGCGGTCTGCCGCCTCGCCGCCGCGCGCGGCTTCGACGTCGCCGTCAATTACCGCACCGAGGCCGAGGCCGCCCGGCACGTGGTCGAATCCTGCCGGCAGGCCGGGGCGAGGGCCTGTGCGATCGCCGGCGACATGGCCGTCGAGAAGGATATCGTCGCTCTCTTCGACGAGGCCCAGGCGCAACTCGGCCCGGTCTCCCATGTCGTCAACAATGCCGGCATCACCGGCCGGTCGAGCCTGCTCGCCGACGCCTCCGCCGAGGTGATCCGCGCGACGATCGACGTCAACGTGACCGGGGCGATCCTCGTCGCGCGCGAGGCCGCCTGCCGCATCTCCACGCGCCGGGGCGGGCCGGGCGGCTCGATCGTCAACATCTCCTCGGTCGCGGCCGAGGTCGGCAGTCCGAACGAATATGTCTGGTACGCCGCCTCGAAGGGCGCGGTCGACAGCCTGAGCGTCGGGCTCTCCAAGGAGCTGGCCCCGGACGGCATCCGCGTCAACGCCGTCGCGCCCGGCATGACGATGACGGATATCCACGAGCGCTCGACGGGGGATGTCGCGCGGATCGAGCGCATCCGGCCGCATATCCCGATGCAGAGGATCGGCGAGCCCGAGGAGGTCGCCGAGGCGGTGGTCTTCCTGATGTCGGACGCCGCCTCCTACATGACCGGCGCGAGGCTGAAGGTGTCGGGCGGGCGATAGATCAGCGCAGCAGCGTCTTCATCGCCTCGTCGATGCCCTCCAGCGTCAGCGGGAACATCCGGCCGCCGAAGAGCTGGCCCATCATGCCGATGGACTGCGAGTAGTTCCAGCGCACCTTCGGCACCGGGTTGAGCCAGACCGATTTCGGGAAATGCGTCGTCAGGCGCTCGATCCAGACGCGGCCCGCCTCCTCGTTCCAGTGCTCGACCGAGCCGCCGGGCATGGCGATCTCGTAGGGGCTCATCGAGGCGTCGCCGACGAAGACGGCGCGGTAATCCGAGGGGAAGGTGCGCAGCACGTCCCAGGTCGGGATCGTCTGCTCGTACCGGCGCCGGTTCTCCTTCCACAGCCGCTCATAGGGGCAGTTGTGGAAGTAGAAATGCTCGAAATGCTTGAATTCGGAGCGCGCGGCCGAGAAGAGCTGCTCGGCCGTCTCGACATGCCAGTCCATCGAGCCGCCGACATCGAGGAAGAGCAGCACCTTGACCGCGTTGTGCCGCTCGGGCCGGAGCTTCACGTCGAGCCAGCCCTTGTGGGCCGTCTCCCTGATGGTCTCGTCGAGATCCAGCTCCTCTGCCGCCCCGGTGCGGGCGAAGCGGCGCAGGCGCCGGAGCGCGATGCGCATGTTGCGGATGCCGAGCTCGACCGTGTCGTCGAAGTCCTTGAACTCGCGCCGGTCCCAGACCTTCACCGCCCGGAAGTTGCGGTTCTTGTCCTGGCCGATGCGGATGCCCTCGGGATTGTAGCCATAGGCGCCGTAGGGCGAGGTGCCGGCGGTGCCGATCCATTTGGAGCCGCCCTCGTGGCGGCCCTTCTGCTCCTTCAGGCGTTCCTTCAGCGTCTCCAGCAGCTTCTCCCAGCCCATCGCCTGGATCTGGGCCTTCTCCTCCTCGGTGAGGTATTTCTCGGCCAGCTTCTTCAGCCATTCCTCGGGAATCTCGGCCTTCTCCAGCGCCGCGCCGAGCGTCTCGATTCCCTTGAAGACATGGCCGAAGACGCGGTCGAACTTGTCGAGATTGCGCTCGTCCTTCACGAGCGCCGCGCGGGAGAGGTAATAGAAATCCTCGACCTTCTTCTCCGCCAGGTCCCGGTCGAGCGCCTCCATCAGGGTGAGGTATTCGCGCAGGGTCACGGGCACCTTCGCGGCGCGAAGCTCTGTGAAGAAGGTCAGGAACATGGGCCGTTTGTCGACCTCGGGGGAGGGGCGGTCAAGCGCCGGGCTTGAGGGCGCGGCCCGGTTGTGCGAGCGAGGGCCATGGCGACGGCGACCCTCTACGGCATCAGGAACTGCGACACGATGAAGAAGGCGCGTGCTTGGCTCGACGGCCACGGCGTGGCCTATGCCTTCCACGACTACAAGACGGCCGGGATCGATCGCGGGCGGGTCGAAGGCTGGGTCGGGAAGCTCGGCTGGGAGGCGCTTCTCAATCGGGCCGGCACGACCTTCCGCAAGCTGCCGGAGGCGGAGAAGGGCGCTCTCGATGCCGCCAAGGCCATCGGCCTGATGCTGGCGCATCCCTCGGCCATCCGCCGCCCCGTCCTCGAGCGGGGCGGGGAGATCCTCGTCGGCTTCAAGCCGGACATCTACGAGAAGGCGTTCGGCGGCTGAGGCCGTTCGACGGGGTGTCTCAGACGCCGCCCAGGAGGGCAGGGCGGCGGCGCTTCACCCATTGCGTCGCCTGATCGTAAGCATGGGCGATCCGCAGGACCCGCAATTCCTCGCCGCTCGGGCCGGCGAGCTGCATCCCCATCGGCAGGCCCGCCTCGCTGAAGCCGACCGGCACGCTGATGGCGGGGGAATTGGCCATCGTGAAGGGCACGACCACCTGCATCCAGCGGTGATAGGTGTCCATGGGCCGCCCCTCGATCTCCTGCGGCCAATGCGTCTCGATCGGGAAAGGAAAGACCTGTGCCGTCGGCAAGGCGAGGATGTCGAAGCGCTCGAAGAGCCGGCGCACGGCCTCGTACCAGGCGGTGCGCCCGCGCAACGCCTTCTCGACCTCGAGGGCGCTTCGCGACAATCCCGCCTCGGCCTCCCACTGCGCCTCCGGCTTCATGAGCGCGCGCGTCCGCGGATCGGCATGGATGTCGTGGCGGGTGCCCGCGAAGCCGGCCTGGCGCAGCACGATCCAGTCCTGGAACGCCTGCTCCAGGGGATGGGCGGGCCGCGCCTCCTCGATATGGGCGCCCAGCCCCTCCAGGGCCTTGAGGCCGCTTTCGCAGAGGTCCCTGATCCCGCGCTCCAGCGGAATCTCGCCGCCGAAATCGCCGAGCCAGCCGATTCGCCAGCCCTTGACGTCGGTGTCGAGCGGGGCGGCGAAGGCGCTGCCGTCCTCGCGGATCATGCTCGGAATGCGCGCATCGTAGCCGGACTGGACCGAAAGCAGCATGGCGAGGTCGGGCACGGTGCGGGCCATCGGGCCGGAGACGGCGAGCGAGGTCGAGAAGACCTCCTCCGTCGAGGCCGGGACGCGCCCGTGGCTCGGCCGCAGGCCGAAGATGTTGTTGTAGGCGGCAGGATTGCGCAGCGAGCCGCCATGGTCGCTGCCGTCCGCGACGGGAAGCATGCCGAGGGCGAGGGCGACCGCCGTGCCCCCGCTCGATCCCCCGGCCGTCTTCGTCTGGTCGTAGGCGTTGAGCGTCGGGCCGAAGACGTTGTTGTAGGTGTTCGAGCCGAGGCCGAATTCGGGAACGTTCGTCTTGCCGATGAAGATCGCGCCGGCGGCCCGCATGCGCTCGACCATGATCGCATCTGCCTCGGCAATGGCGGAGGCGTAGATCGGCGAGCCGAGCGTCGTGGGGAACCCCTTGCAGGGCGTGAGGTCCTTGATCGCCTGAGGCAGCCCGTGGAGCACGCCCCGCCGGCGCCCGGCGGCGATCTCGTCATCCGCCGCCCGCGCTTCCGCCAGGACCGCGTCGCGGTCGCGAAGCGAGACGATGGCGTTGACCACGGGATTGGTCCGCTCGATCCGGTCCAGGAAGGCCGTCATCACCTCGCGGCACGAGACGCGGCGCTCGGCGATCGCGCCGGACAGTGCGGTCGCGTCCCAATCTGCAAGGTCGGATTCCGGCACGTCGCTTGTCCCCTGTTTCCGGCGGGGAGCAGGGGGGCACGGCCGGGGAGCGCGGTCAAGCGGCCGGATGCGGGGATGAAGCCCGGGGCCACACCTCCCCTGTCATCCGATCGTCAACGGAAGGCGCCATCCGGGGGGCCGAGGCGCCTTCCGACCCCGTCCCGCAGGCCGTTGCGGATCGCCGCCCGGCATTCCCGCGAGAAGCCGTTGCGGAGGAGATAGACGGGCAGCCGCAGCGGCAGCGAGAGCAGGATCTTCGCCTTGTGCGCCCGGGGCACGTGCGGCAGCCGCATCATGTCGAGCTGGTTGCGAAGATAGGTGTAGAGGCGGCGCGGGGGCTGGTCGGCGAGGAGAAGCCCGAGGACAGGCAGCCGGATGACGCCACGCCCGAGCCTGTGGTCCATGTGCACCCGGTCGGCCACCCAGATCGAGAAGCCGCGCGCCTCGGCCCTGAAGCACCATTCGAGATCGATCGCGTCGATGAAATAATCCTCCCGGAAGGGCCCGACGGCTTCCGCGGCGGCGACATCCACAAGGGAGCCCGACGAGATCACGAAGGAGACGCGCCTCGCCTCGTCCCGCAGGCCGGCCGGGGCAGGGGCGGGCAGGGCCGCGATCTTCATCGGCTGCCCTTGCGGATCGAGGGGGCGGGGGCCGACGACGGCCGGCCGCTCGCCCGCGGCGGCGAGGCGGGCATGGAGATCGGCGAGGCGGGGGGGGGCGTCCTTTGGGGGGCGGCTGTCCTGGGCGAGGAACAGCACGAAAAGGGCCCCCGCCGCCCCCGGCCCGGATCGCCCCCCGCCCCCCCGCACCCCCCGGAGCCGTGGACCCGCCTGCTCGACCAAGCC
>NZ_DAOLAJ010000099.1:0-12522 GCF_035325185.1 Enterovirga sp.
GCTCCTTCTGCGGAAAGAGCCAGCACGAGGTCCGCAAGCTGATCGCCGGCCCGACGGTGTTCATCTGCGATGAATGCGTCGAGCTGTGCATGGACATCATCCGCGAGGAATCGAAATCCTCGCTGGTGAAGTCGCGCGACGGGGTGCCGACCCCGAAGGAGATCCGCCGCGTCCTCGACGACTACGTGATCGGCCAGGACCATGCGAAGAAGGTCCTCTCGGTCGCGGTCCATAACCATTACAAGCGCCTCGCCCATGCGGCGAAGCACAGCGACGTCGAACTGGCCAAGTCGAACATCCTGCTGATCGGCCCCACGGGCTCGGGCAAGACGCTGCTCGCGCAGACCCTCGCCCGCATCCTCGACGTGCCCTTCACCATGGCCGACGCGACGACGCTGACCGAGGCCGGCTATGTCGGCGAGGATGTCGAGAACATCATCCTCAAGCTGCTCCAGGCCTCCGACTACAATGTCGAGCGGGCGCAGCGGGGCATCGTCTATATCGACGAGATCGACAAGATCAGCCGCAAGTCCGACAATCCCTCGATCACCCGCGACGTGTCGGGGGAGGGCGTGCAGCAGGCGCTCCTCAAGATCATGGAGGGGACGGTCGCGAGCGTGCCGCCGCAGGGAGGGCGCAAGCATCCGCAGCAGGAATTCCTCCAGGTCGACACGACCAACATCCTCTTCATCTGCGGCGGCGCCTTTGCGGGGCTGGAGCGGATCATCTCCGGCCGCGGCAAGGGGACGTCCATTGGCTTCGGCGCCTCCGTCTCGGCGCCGGACGACCGGCGCACCGGCGAGGTCTTCCGCGAGGTCGAGCCCGAGGATCTGCTCAAGTTCGGCCTGATCCCGGAATTCGTCGGCCGCCTGCCGGTCCTGGCGACGCTCGAGGATCTCGACGAGACGGCCCTGAAGCGCATCTTGCAGGAGCCCAAGAACGCGCTCGTCAAGCAGTATCAGCGCCTCTTCGAGATGGAGGACGTCCATCTCACCTTCCAGGACGAGGCTTTGTCGCTCGTCGCGCGCAAGGCAATCGAGCGCAAGACCGGCGCCCGCGGCCTCCGCTCGATCCTCGAAGGCATCCTCCTCGATACGATGTACGACCTGCCGGGTCTCGATTCGGTCGAGCAGGTGGTGATCGGGCCCGAAGTGGTGGAGGGCAAGACGAAGCCGCTCTTCATCCATAGCGACCGCGCCGCCGAGCCGGCGAAAGAGAGCGCCTGAGACGCGCGACGCGCCTGCCTCTCCCCGCGGAGCGGGGAGAGGTCGAGTCCGCGGTCACGCGGACCGGGTGAGGGGTGGCGGACACTCTGTCGTCGACGTCGAGTCTCCCTTGCCCCTTATCCGGTCGCACTGACCTGCGACACGACTTCTCCCCGCTTGCGGGAGAAGCGGGAGGCGATGGTGCTCTCCCGCACCTGTGCCGCGCCATATTTTCCCCGCGATATATCCATTCTTGAAAGCGCCGCAGAGGCGGGCCACCTTAACGGGGCGCGAGGAATGCATGCTCATGATCGAGGTGCGTGAGTCGCGTGCCGGCCGCGGCCGCCGGGCAGTGCCCGGAGACCAGGCGAGCCGGTCGCCCATCCGTCTCCCTGCTCGATCGAGGGGCGAGGCGGATGTCGAGATGAGGAAAACCTGATGTCAGAAACCAAGACGCGCCAGCCCGTCCAGCCCGGATCGGTCGCCGATTATCCGGTGCTGCCGCTCAGGGACATCGTCGTCTTCCCGCACATGATCGTGCCGCTTTTCGTCGGCCGCGAGAAGTCGATCCGCGCGCTCGAAGAGGTGGTGAAGGCGGACCGCCACATCCTGCTGGCGACGCAGATCAACGCCACCGACGACGATCCGGCGACCAACGCCATCTACGATGTCGGCACGCTGGCTTCCGTCCTGCAACTCCTCAAGCTGCCCGACGGCACGGTGAAGGTGCTGGTGGAAGGCGCGAGCCGCGCCAAGGTGCGCAGATATACCCGTACCGACGAGTTCTACGAGGCCGAGGCCGAGGCGCTCGCCGATGTGGCGGGCGACCAGGTCGAGGCGGAGGCGCTCGCCCGCTCGGTCGTGTCCGAGTTCGAGAATTATGTGAAGCTCAACAAGAAGGTCTCGCCGGAGGTCGTCGCGGCCATCACGCAGATCGACGACGCTTCGAAGCTTGCCGACCAGATCGCCTCGCATCTCGCGGTGAAGATCTCCGACAAGCAGGACGTGCTCGCGACGCCGACCGTCGCCGGGCGGCTGGAGAAGGTCCTCGGCCTGATGGAGAGCGAGATTTCCGTTCTCCAGGTGGAGAAGCGCATCCGCACGCGCGTCAAGCGCCAGATGGAGAAGACGCAGCGCGAATACTACCTCAACGAGCAGATGAAGGCGATCCAGAAGGAGCTGGGCGACGGCGAGGAGGGCAAGGACGAACTCGCCGAACTCGAGGAGAAGATCGAGAAGACCAAGCTCTCGAAGGAAGCTCGCGACAAGGCGCGGGCCGAGGTCAAGAAGCTGCGCCAGATGTCGCCGATGTCCGCGGAAGCGACGGTGGTACGCAACTATCTCGACTGGCTGCTCGGCATTCCGTGGGCCAAGCGCTCGAAGATCAAGAAGGATCTCGTCGGGGCCCAGGCCGTGCTCGACGCCGACCATTTCGGCCTCGAGAAGGTCAAGGAGCGCATCGTCGAATATCTCGCCGTGCAGCAGCGCACCAACAAGCTGACTGGCCCGATCCTGTGTCTCGTCGGCCCTCCGGGCGTCGGCAAGACCTCGCTCGGCAAGTCGATCGCGCGCTCGACGGGCCGCGAATTCGTGCGCATGTCGCTCGGCGGGGTGCGCGACGAGGCGGAGATCCGCGGCCACCGGCGGACCTATATCGGCTCGCTGCCCGGCAAGATCATCCAGTCGATGCGGAAGGCCAAGACGTCCAACCCGCTCATCCTGCTCGACGAGATCGACAAGATGGGCATGGATTTCCGCGGCGATCCCTCGGCGGCCCTGCTGGAGGTGCTCGACCCCGAGCAGAACTCGGCCTTCAACGATCACTACCTGGAAGTCGACTACGACCTCTCGGACGTGATGTTCGTGACCACCGCGAACACGCTGAACATCCCGCCGGCCCTGCTGGACCGGATGGAGGTGATCCGGCTCGCCGGCTACACGGAGGAGGAGAAGGCTGAGATCGCGCGCCGTCACCTCATCCCGAACGCGCTTCGGAAGCACGGGCTGAAGGTGCAGGAATGGTCGATCACCGATGCGGGGCTGCTGGAGCTGATCCGGCGCTATACCCGCGAGGCGGGCGTGCGCAACCTCGAGCGTGAGATCGCCAACCTGATCCGCAAGGCGGTGAAGGAGATCCTGATCTCGAAGGTCGTGGCGGTCGAGGTCACGCCTGAGAACCTCTCCGGGTTCCTGGGCGTGCCGAAGTTCCGCTACGGCGAGATCGAGGCCGAGGACCAGATCGGCGTCGTCACCGGCCTCGCCTGGACCGAGGTCGGCGGCGAGCTGCTGACGATCGAGGGCGTCATGATGCCCGGCAAGGGCAAGATGACGGTCACGGGCAACCTCAAGGACGTGATGAAGGAATCGATCTCGGCGGCGGCCTCCTATGTCCGCTCCCGCTCGCTCGATTTCGGCATCGAGCCGCCGCTCTTCGAGCGCCGCGACATCCACGTCCACGTGCCGGAGGGGGCGACCCCGAAGGACGGCCCCTCGGCCGGCATCGCCATGGCGACCGCGATCGTCTCGGTCTTCACGGGCATTCCCGTCCGGCGCGATATCGCGATGACCGGCGAGGTGACCCTGCGCGGACGCGTGCTGCCGATCGGCGGATTGAAGGAGAAGCTGCTCGCGGCGCTTCGGGGCGGGATCAAGAAGGTCCTGATTCCCGAGGAGAACGCCAAGGACCTCGCGGACATCCCCGACAGCGTGAAGAACGGGCTCGAGATCGTGCCCGTCGCGCGGATGGGGCAGGTGCTCCAGCATGCGCTGGTGCGCCATCCCGAGCCCATCACCTGGGAGGAGCCGGTGACGCCTCCTCCCGCGAAGGGCGAGGATTCGTCCGGCCTCGTCGCGCACTGAGCCGGATGCCGGCAGGGTGGCAGCGCCGCCCTTTCATGAAAACGGCCCCGGGGAGAGATCCCCGGGGCCTCCTCGTTTTGGGGAAGGCAGGGCCGGCCGTTGCCTGCGGGCCTTGCGGATTGTTGCGGCCGTCTCGCTGAGCTACATTGGTGTCGGGCACTGTCTCCTCGATCGACATGACAGGGGTCGAGTGACGCGCCGGCACCGTCCGTATCGTCGCTTCCGTCCTCCCAAAGCGAGGTTTTGCGATGAGCGACATCGCCGGCATCGGCTTCGGCCGCATCGCGGCCATGCTGCCCGTGAAGGACATCCATAAGGCGCATGATTTCTACGCGGAGATATTCGGGTTCAGGAAGGTCTTCGAGAACGGAAATCCGGTTGGGTTCATGATCTTGAAGCGGGATCGGGCCGAGCTTCATCTCACGCTCCAGCCGACCCACAGGAATCCGTCCTTCAACGTCGCGCACCTGATGGTCGACGACGTGGACGCCCTCTTCGCGCTGTGCCGACGGCACGAGGTACGAATCATCAAGAAGTTGCAGGACAAGGATTACGGGTTGCGCGCCTTCGTCTTCGCCGACCCCGACGGAAACCGTATCGATGTCGGCCAGCCCATCCCGGTGGCTCGCGGATGAGATCAGGCCCGGCGGCCTTGCGTATCGTGCCGCCGCCGGTTTTCTCCCTGCCGCGGAAGATGCTATGGCGAGGCCAGGGGGCGGTTAGCTCAGCTGGTAGAGCATCTCGTTTACACCGAGAGGGTCGGCGGTTCGAGCCCGTCACCGCCCACCAATCTCCTCCGTGGGGGTAAGCTCGTTATCCTTGCCGGTGTCCGTCGCAGCTTTCCCGCGTCGATGACGAGGCACGGGAAATCGCCTTCTTGTCGTCTTGAAACGAACGAGCCGGGGCGCACGGCAATCGCGGCCCGGCTCTCATCCTTTGGTCAGAAGGCTATGTTAGTATGACGACCTCCACGGTATGTTCTTGCCCGTCATGTCGAACGGTTGCGTTCGTATAATCCTCCTTAGGAGGCGACTCTTCGTATCTAAAGGGGACGCGAGAGATCATCTGATTTACGATCCCAGTCGGACGGATAGCCTCTACATCGACGATGATGATTTTCGGGTTGATGCCCTGGGGGCTTGCAGCGGTCGATTTCGTTTTCCATCCGCCGGTCGGAACCTCGAGTTCGCCGGTTACGAAGAGTGTGACTGGCGACCCGGGCCTTTTGCTGATCCATGCCTCGATGGTCTCGGTTAGAAGCTTCGCCATGGACTTCTCCCTTGCCCGCCGGTGACGCGG
Source organism: Enterovirga sp. (assembly GCF_035325185.1). Lineage (GTDB taxonomy): Bacteria > Pseudomonadota > Alphaproteobacteria > Rhizobiales > Beijerinckiaceae > Enterovirga. The sequence continues at coordinate 5,364 of NZ_DAOLAJ010000099.1, forward strand.
GAGCAGAGGAAACCATGGCATCCCAAGTTGCGCAACTGTTAGTTTAGTTGTTGCATCTCGATGCCATTCTGCCGGGTCCGTTCCTTCCATTTTGCGGATTCCTTCGCGAGCCGCCGTCCATTCGTCCTCTGCTGACAGGACAGGAATGCCGGTCGGGTTTTGCGACGATGAGCAAAACCTCTCCCGGATGACGCCGATCGCCTTGACACCGCGCCGTCGCAAACCTAAACGGCACGCCTCCGCTTCGGGCGGAAAACGAGTGCGGGCGTAGCTCAGTCGGTTAGAGTGCCGGCCTGTCACGCCGGAGGTCGCGGGTTCGAGCCCCGTCGCCCGCGCCATTTCCGCCGGGCATCGTGCCCCAGCGTCCTGCGCTTCACCAAGCGTGAACAGCCTGCCGAAAGAAGGTGCCTCCCCGGGATGCGATGCGCTCGCGGCATCGGTGGGCTCCCCTCCGGATTGTCATTGTTTTTACCGAATTGAGAGCATTGCGGGTTAACGCTGCCCGGATTGTGGCCGTGACATGGCGGGAAGAATCACCGAAAAGCCTGGAACCCAATGCGAGCCGTCACGTTGGCGGCATAAGGCATCAAACGGGGCAGGCTGTGAAACTCTCTCAATCCGTGCGTTCTCTCGCCCTCGCCGCGGTGGCGGGCGGAGCGATCGTCGGCGCATCTTCTCAATCCCAGGCCGCCGGCCTGCTTGAATTCCTGTTCGGAGGCGGCCAGCGGCAGGCGCCGCAATATTATGCGCCGCCGGCCTACGGAGCCGCGCCGCTCGACGTGCGGGTGAGTCCGCGCAAGCGCGCCAAGGCGCGCTCCACCACGACCGCCGCGAAGGTCCGCCCCGGCAGGGAGCGCAAGATCGTCAACACCTCGATCGATCCGCGTCTTCATCCGAACTGGTATCTTGAGGATCCGACCTTGCGGCGCGGCGATATCGTCGTCCTGCCGGCCGGGGTGATGGTCTATAAGGGCGGGCCACGGCCGCAGACCCGCGAGGATTTCGCCAAGCTCAGCGAGACCAGCCTCGTCTCCAAGAAGGAGCGCATTCGCATCCAGCAGATGGCCGGTCCGCCGGCCGTGAGCGCCGAGAGAGACGATCCGGCGCGCGGCAAGGAAGCGGCCGGAGCGGTCAACCCGGTTCAGTAACCGCCGCGGGCGGAACGTCCGCCACGAGCGGAACGTCCGCCACGAGCGGGAAGGGCAGGCGGCCCGGTCGGCCGCCTTTCTTATGGGCCGTTCTCAGCCCGCTCCGGCGGTGCTCGTCGTGAGGGCGTCCTGGTCGCCGCGCCCGAGCGGGTCCCGCAAGCTCCCGCACTCCGGCACGAATTCCAGCGACACGGAATTGATGCAGTAGCGCAGGTGCGTCGGCGCCGGGCCGTCGGGGAAGACGTGGCCCTGATGGCTGTCGCAGCGGGCGCAGCGCGTTTCGATTCGCTCCATGCCGTAGCTCATGTCCCTGATGGCCAGGACATGCGTGCCGTCGACCGGAGCATAGAAGCTCGGCCAGCCGGTGCCGCTCTCGAATTTCGTCCGCGCCCGGAAGAGCGGCAGGCCGCATTCGCGGCAGCAATAGAGGCCGTCCTCCTTGTTGTTGAGAAGCCCGCCGCAGAACGGCGCCTCGGTGCCGTGCTGGAGGAGGACGCGTTTCTCCTCGGGCGAAAGATCGGCTTCGAGGCGCCGGCGCTCCTCGGGATTCGGCGGGCGCAGGTCGAAGCCTGATGGAGAGCGCTCGGGCCGCTCCGTCATGTCGGTCTCGGGCGGCTGGGCGGTGCGGAAGTAATCGAGGATGCTCATGATCCCTCAACGCGGCGGAGGTCGGCTGGGTCCCGGGAGACTGGAGCATTCGCGCTGCAGAGTCTAAGAGCGCGCCATGCACGACATCCGCCTCATCCGCGAGAACCCCGCCGCCTTCGACCAGGGCCTCCAGCATCGCGGCCTCGTGCCGCTTTCCGCGACGCTGCTCGGGCTCGACGATGCCCGCAAGGTCGCCGTCTCCGCCGCGCAGGAGGCGCAGGAGCGCCGCAACGCGCTCTCGAAGGAGATCGGCGCCGCCAAGAAGGCCAGGGACGAGGCCCGCGCCGAGGCGCTGATGGCCGAGGTCGCCAGCCTGAAGGACACCGCCCCCGCCCTGGAAGCGACTGGAAAGGAGGCGAGCGACAGGCTGCGCGAGGCGCTCGCGGAAATCCCCAACACGCCCGGTTCCGATGTGCCGGTCGGAGCCGACGAGCACGGCAACGTCGTCCGGCATCATTGGGGCGAGCCCGCCGCGATTCCTGATCCGAAGCAGCATTTCGAGCTGGCCGAGGCGTGGCGGGTCGGGATCGGCAGCGCCATGGATTTCGACGCCGCCGCGAAGCTCTCCGGCTCGCGCTTCGTCGTCCTGCGCGGCCAACTCGCCCGCATGGAGCGGGCGCTCGGGCAGTTCATGCTCGACCTGCATACGGGCGAGCACGGCTATACGGAGGTGAGCCCGCCGCTCCTCGTGCGCGACGAGGCGATGTTCGGGACCGCGCAACTGCCGAAGTTCCGGGACGACCAGTTCGCGGCCGGCGCCGATCACTGGCTCATCCCCACGGCCGAGGTTCCGCTCACCAACCTCGTGTGCGACTCCATCCTTTCCGAGGAGGAGCTTCCCCTGCGCTTCACGGCGCTGACCCCCTGCTTCCGGGCCGAGGCCGGGGCGGCGGGGCGGGATACGCGGGGCATGCTGCGCCAGCACCAGTTCTCGAAATGCGAGCTGGTCTCGATCACCACGCCGGAGACCTCTGCCGGCGAGCACGAGCGTATGCTCGCCTGCGCCGAGGCGGTGCTGCGGAAGCTCGAACTGCCTTACCGCGTCGTGACGCTCTGCACGGGCGACATGGGCTTTGCCTCGCGGAAGACCTACGACATCGAGGTCTGGGTGCCGGGGCAGGGGACCTATCGCGAGATTTCGTCCTGCTCGGTCTGCGGCGATTTCCAGGCGCGCCGCATGGAGGCGCGCTACCGGCCGAAGGAGGCCAAGGGGCCGCGCTACGTCCACACCCTCAACGGCTCGGGCGTCGCGGTCGGCCGGGCGTTGATCGCGGTGCTGGAGAACTACCAGCAGCCGGATGGCAGTGTCGTCGTGCCGGAGGTCCTGCGGCCCTATATGGGCGGGCTCGAGCGGATCGGCGGGTAGGATCGTCGAAGCTTCCCCTGTCATCCCCGGCCGGAGCGAAGCGGAGGGGAAGGGGATCCAGGAGGGCTCGCAGGCGGCTCTGGATTCCCTTCCCGGCCCTTCGGGCGGCCGGGAATGACAAAGGGGGCGATTTCAATGACCCCGGTCTATCCCGCCAGGGCTGAGGCGACCTTGCGGGCGAAGGCGACCGGATCGCGGGGGATGTCGCCGTCCTGGATGCGGGCGAGGTCGAGCAGCGTCTGCGCCTCGTCCGCGATCGAGCGTCCCGCCGCGAGACGCTCGGCGAGGGCGCGGATCAGCGCGTGGCGCGGGTTGATCTCGAGGACGGCCCGGTCGGGGCCGAAGGAGCGGCCGGCGCGGCGCAGCAGGCGCTGCATCTGGAGGTCGGGCCCGAATTCGCCCGAGGAGAGGACGACCGCGCTGTCGACGAGGCGGTCGGTCGCGCGCACATCCATGACGTCGTCCTTCAGCGTCTCCTTGATCGCGGCGAGAAGGGCGTCGATCCCGGTCGCCTCCTCCTGCGCCTCGCCCTCGGGCTTGAAGGAGGAGAGGTCGATATTGCCCTGCGTGATGCTGCGCAGCTTCCTGCCGTCGAATTCCCCGAGCTGCTCGGGCCAGAAGGCATCGACATGGTCGGACAGGAGCAGCACTTCGAGGCCGCGGGCCTTGAAGCCCTCGATCTGCGGCGAGCGCGCGAGAGCATCGGCATCGTCCGCGACGAGGTAGTAGATCTCGCTTTGCCCTTCCTTCATGCGCGAGATGTAGTCCGCAAGGCTGGTCCAGCCCCCGACGGCGGAGGATTTGAAGCGCAGGAGCGCGGCGATCTCGGCTCGGCGCTCGCCATCCTCGTAGATGCCCTCCTTCAGGACGGGGCCGAAATTCTCGAAGAAGGTGGCGTAGCCTTCCACGTCGCTCTTGGCGCGGCTCGCGAGTTCCGAGAGGACGCGGCCCGTCACCGCCTTGCGGATGCGGGCGAGGGCGGGCGTCGATTGCAGCATCTCGCGCGAGACGTTGAGAGGCAGGTCGTCGGTATCGACGACGCCCTGGACGAAGCGGAGCCAGGGCGGGAGCAGCTTGGCGTCGTCGGTGATGAACATGCGGCGCACATGAAGCCGCACCCGGCTCTCGCGCTCGCTCTCCACCGGCATGAAGGGCTTCATGGAGGGCACGAAGAGGAGGGCGGTGAATTCGGTCGCGCCCTCGGCCCGCCAGTGCAGGATCGCCCAGGGCTTGTCGAAGCCGTGGCTGATGCTGCGGTAGAAGGCCGTGTAGGCCTCCTCGTCGATCTCCGATTTCGGCTTGCGCCAGAGGGCCTTGCCCTCGTTTCCGGCGATCTCCTTCCCATCCTGGACCACGACGATCGGCAGCGCGATGTGGTCGGCCCATTTGCGCACGATATGTTCGAGGCGCACGGGCTCCAGGAACTCCTCGGCATCGGCCTTGAGGTGAAGCACGATGTCGGTGCCCGGCTCGGCTCTCTCGGCCGGCGACAGCGTGTAGCTGGCCCCTCCCTCGGAGGCCCAGCTCCAGGCGTCCTCCGCGCCGGCCTGGCGGGAGATGACCTCGACGCGGTCGGCGACCATGAAGGCGGAATAGAATCCGACGCCGAACTGGCCGATCAGGCTCGGCTTGTCGGCGGCATCGGCCGCGAGGGCCTTGGTGAAAGCCTTGGTGCCCGAGCGGGCGATGGTGCCGAGATTGGCCGCCAGCTCCTCCTTGGACATGCCGATGCCGGCATCCGAGATGGTCAGCGTGCGGGCCGCCTTGTCCGGCACGATGCGGATCTTCGCGTCGGCCGGGGGTGGGGGCACCTTGCCGGTCAGGGCTTCGAAGCGCCGGCGATCCGTCGCGTCGGCCGCATTCGCGACCAGCTCGCGCAGGAAGATTTCCCGGTCGGAATAAAGCGCGTGAACCACGAGGTCGAGCAGTTGCTCGACTTCGGCTCCGAATTGGCGGCGCTCGACGGTTGCGGTGTCGGACAAGGGTCTGGCTCCTGAAATCGCTCGGCGCCGCCGGCCTATGCCGGGAGGGCGGGACGTTTCAAGCCTTTATCGCGACCCTCGGCATCCGGGCCTTGCGGCCGGTATCCGGGCCTGCGGCCTTATTGCATCGCCATCTTCTCGAAATCGGTGACGGCGGACTGCCAATAGTCGAGGGTTTCCTCGAAGGCGGGCCGGCTGATGCCGCCGCTCAGGACCACCGCCCAGGCGATGTTCGGATCGCCGTCATCGTCGACGAAAGCCTGCCCGAAGCGCTTCTCCGAGTTCCACTTGTTGATGACGGCGAGATCGAAGGGCCGCTTGTTCTTGATCTCCCAGCCTGTGGAAAAGGAGATCGACTTGCAGTTCTTGTTGTCCTTGCAATCGTAGAAATAGATGCCGAAATTCTTGCGGCCGATCTTGCTTTCGATCTTGGGGCGACCGCTCGAGGTTTCGGACAGCTTCGCGAAATAGCCCAGCTCCTGCATCACCTTGGCGAGTGCGGCCGGATCGGAGCCGTCGATCAGGCTGCCCCCTCCTCCTCCTCCCGAGGACTTCCCCGCCGGCTGGCCGAGCCGGATCTGGGCCTCGGCCGGGCTGGAAAGGGCAAGGAAAAGGCCGGCCAGAGCGGCGCCGACCGACAAGGCCATCGTTTTCATGCTAGTCGCCCGAAGATGATCTCTGCTTGGACGGTAATATTTCGGATCGAGACTGTCCAGCGGCTCTTACGGCCCCGGCTGCGGGAGAAGAATCCGGTAGCGGTCGTCCTCGGCCGCGCGGGGGCTTTCGAGGCCTGAGCGGATGTCCTCGACAATGCGTGCGGCGATGGGCAGGCGGTAATGCAGCGTGTCCCAGAAATTCGAATCCTCGTCCGTCAGGGGACTTCGGTGCCGGTAGTCCAGGACGAGGGCCGAGCGCGATCCCAGCGCCTCCACGATCTTGCGCTTGCAGGCGTCGTCCGCGGCCGCCGCGGCCGAGCCCGGCGGCGGCAGGGCGCCGGCATGGACGGGGGGAAGCAGGAGGACGAGCCGCGTCGCGGCGGGCAGGTCCCTCGCGAGCTCCCCGAGCCAGGCGATGGCGGGGAGGCGGTCGCAGGGCTGGGCTGGTGCCGGCAGGCCGCCTCCCGCAGGCACGCTCAGATGGAGGCGGGCGCGGGCGAGGTCGTAGCTCTCTTCCGGCGGGGTGAAGACCTCGTAGCCGTCGCCCCGGATCCGTGCGGGCATCCGTCCGAGCCGGTTCAGCGCGACGCGGCCGGCGATCTCGAGCGTCTTGAGGTTCAGGAGATGGGGCAGGTCGTTGAGCGGGTTCTCGTCATAGAGCCAGGGCGGGAAGGAGCGGAAGGTGAGACGCTGCGAGGGCTCGTCGGCGGAGGGGGAGCACCAGGGCCAGTCCAGTCCGAGGATAAGTATTTTCGGGACGGGCACATGATGCAGGAACAGGCGCATCAGCTGAAGCTGCTCCCATGGCGTGCCCGCATTGATCGCCAGATTGGCAAAGCGTGCGCCCGTCGCCGCGTCGAGTGCGCGCGGATCGAGCAGCCGGGCGGTCGAGGTGCCGAACACGGCTGCATCGAACAGCCCCGAGCGCGCGAGCTGCGGATACATGTAGCGCTGGTTGATATCCATGATGGGGGAGGGCGGGCGTCCCGGCCCTGTCCGCCGCCCATAGGGGTCGAGCGCGAGGATGAAGCCGTAGAAGGCCGCCAGCAGGAGGCCGGCGGCGATCGCGCCCGACCATACGAAGTCGCGCCAATGCCTTGCGGCAGGGGAGGGCGTGGTCTCGGCGACGAGGGGGGCGTCGGGCGGCATGGGCGGCGCGTCGTAGGACGCGGCGGCTCCGACCGCAACCTGAGGAGCGGGGGAGATGCTCGGAGACGTCTTGAAAAAACCGGGCCGCCCTATTTGACCCCCGGCCGCCGCGCCTCTATCTGGGCGCCGGGCGGGCGCGTAGCTCAGCAGGTTAGAGCAACTGACTTTTAATCAGTAGGTCCTGGGTTCGAGTCCCAGCGCGCTCACCAA
>NZ_DAOLAJ010000100.1:0-12457 GCF_035325185.1 Enterovirga sp.
GACAGCATCTCGGCGCCGCGGGCCGGGCCGTAGCCGAGATCGCCGCAATAGGCGACGATGTGGACCTGCGGCATCGACATGGCGACGCAGCAGGCCACTCCCGCCACCGCCAGCAGCGCCTGCACCGTCCCGGGCTTGAGCCCGAGCGCGGCCTGCGTTCCGGGCGAGACGGGCGCCCGCCCGCCGGCCGCGGCGCTCCCGGCGCGGATCACCGGCCGGCGCGGATTGTGGCCGAGCGCCAGGGCGAGGGGGATGATGGTGGCGAGGCAGATCGCCCCGACCACGGCCAGGGCGACGCGCCAGCCGTAATGAGCCATCATCCACTGCACGATGGGCGGCCAGAAGGCGCCCGCGACGTAGTTTCCGGCCGCGGCGATGGCCATCGCGATGCCGCGGCGGCGCTGGAACCAGAAGGAGATGTCGGCGATGACCGGCCCGAAGCTGGCCGAGCAGCCGATTCCGATCAGGGTTCCGTGGACCAGCGCGAAGATCCACAGGCTGGGCGCGGCCGCGGCGGCGAGGAAGCCGAGGCCGAGCAGCAGGCCGCCCCCGGCCGTCACCGGCACGATGCCGTAGCGGTCCGACCAGCGCCCGAGCTGGACGCCGCCCGCCGCGATGCCCAGCATCAGCAGCGCATAGGGGAGGGAGGCCGCGCCCCGGTCGATCCCGAACTCGGCCTGGACCGCCGGCAGGACCACGACGACGCACCACATGCCCGCGCCGCCGATCGTGACCATCGCCAGGGCGATAAGGAGACGGATCCAGGAGGCGCGGCTATCGGGCTCCGGCGCTGCGGCCGGAGCGGACCGAACTCCCTGCATGCGTTTCTCCCGGTTCGGACTGGCCCGCCGGGATTACCAGAGCGCCGGCCCGCGGGCGACCGCGCCGAAGCGCGGGAGCCCTGCGCGGGACGCGACGCGGGTCAATAGCCTTCGTCGTAATAATAGGTGGGCGCGCCATAGGCCGGATAGCCATAGCTTGGAGCGTAGCCGTAGCGGGGCTGCGACGCGATCACCCCGCCGAGAAGCGCTCCGGCGAGCCCGGCGGCAACGGCGACGCCCGCATTGTTCCGGCGATGGTAGCCATAGGCATAGGGGCGGGCATAGTAGGCGTGATAGCCGCCGTGATAGCGGTAGCCGGGCCGCGCTTCGGCCGGCGACAAGGTCGCCATTCCTCCGAGCAGCGCCGCTGCGGTCGCGAGCGCGATCATCTTGCGCATGGTCTTGCTCCTCTTGAGATGCATGGAGGAACAATCCCGGCAGGAGGAAGAGGTTTCGGTTTCCGCCGGCACGGTCATGTTCGGGACGGATCGGGCCGGCCCCGCTCTTCCCGCCGCGCGGGGGCGAATTTGCGGGAGAACGGTACTCCCTGTAAGGCGTTTGCGTGGCATCGCTTCTCAAACGACGCACGCGGTCGGCCGCGGACCTGGCATCGGGCGACACGCTGGCGCTCCTCTACCGCCTTTGGAAGGATTGGCTGCGGCCTCATTCCAGGGCGCTGCTGCTCATCCTGGTCTTCATCGTGATCGTCGCGGCGGCGACCGGCCTCTATCCGGTCCTGATCAAGGCCGCCTTCGAAGCCTTCACGAACCGCTCGGGCACGGGCGCGCCGGTGAAGATCAATCTCGGCTTCACGCGCTGGTTCGTCGAGCGGCGCGAGGTGATCGTCTTCGGCCCCTTCTTCGTCGTGCTGGTGACGGCCATCAAGGGCTTCGCCCTCTATGCGCTGATCCGGCTGACGAACCAGGTCGTGACCCGCATCGAGGCCGACATGCAGAGTGCCCTCTACGGGCACCTGATCGATGCCGACCTCGCCCGCCTCGGCCAGGAGAGCCCGGCGGCGCTCACGCAGCGCTTCACGACCGATTTCCTCTTCATCAAGGAAGCGCTGACGCGGATCATCACCGTGTTCCTGCGCGAATTGGCCACGGTCACGGCCCTCGTCGCGGCGATGTTCCTGATCGATCCCGCGCTGACCCTCGCCGCCGCCTGCGTTGTTCCCTTCGTGGCCCATCCCATCGCGCGGATCGGCAAGAAGCTGCGGCGGAACTCCAACTCGACCCAGGAACAGGTGGGCCAGATGGCCGCGCTCGTCTCCGAGAGCCTGGCGGGCGCGCGAATCGCCAAGAGCTACGGGCTCGAGGGCTATCTCAAGGAGCGCACCCGCCAGGCTTTCGATGCCGTCCGCCGCCTGAAGATCAAGGCCGCCAATGCCCGTGCGCGCCTCGATCCGCTGCTCGAGGTCGGCGGCGGCGCGGCCGTCGCGGCCGTGCTGGGCATCATCGGCTACCGCATCCTCGACGGGCGCTCGACGGTCGGCGACTTCGCGGGCTTCGTGACGGCGCTGATGATCGCCGCCCAGCCCGTCCGCGCCCTCGGCAACCTGAACGCCATCGTCCAGGAGGCGGCGGCGGCGCTCAAGCGCTATTATGGGATCCTCGACGAGGAGCCCCGGATCAGGGACCGTCCCGGCGCCGCCCCGCTCGCGGTCGGGGCGGGGGAGGTCCGCTTCGAGGATGTGAGCTTCCTTTATGTCAACGGGCCGCCCGCGCTCGACCGGATCGACCTCGCCATCCCTGCCGGGCGGACGACGGCCATCGTCGGGCGCTCGGGCTCGGGCAAGTCGACGCTCCTGTCGCTGCTGCCGCGCCTCTACGACCCGACCTCGGGCCGCGTGCTGATCGACGGCCAGGACGTGCGCGAGGTGACGCTGCGGAGCCTGCGCGCCAATATCGCGATAGTGGCCCAGGAGACGATTCTCTTCGAGGGGAGCGTCGCGGCCAATATCGGCTTCGGCCGGGAGGGGGCGAGCCGCGCGGAGATCGAGGCGGCCGCCCGCGCCGCGGCGGCGGACGGCTTCATCTCGGCCCTGCCGCAGGGCTACGACACCGAGGTCGGCCCCGGCGGCATGCGCCTGTCGGGCGGCGAGCGCCAGCGCGTCTCCCTCGCCCGCGCCTTCCTGCGCAACGCGCCGATCCTGCTGCTCGACGAGGCGACGAGCGCGCTCGATGCGGAATCCGAGCGGCGCGTCCAGGACGCCATCCGCTCCCTGATGCGCGGCCGCACGACGATCGTGATCGCCCACCGCCTCTCGACCATCCGCGACGCCGACCAGATCGTCGTGCTCGACGAGGGCCGGATCGCGGAGGCGGGAACCCATGCCGAACTCGGCCAGCAAGGGGGCATCTATGCCCGCCTCCAGCGCCTTCAGGTTCTCGGCGAATTGATTCCCGACCAGGGTGAGGTCGAGGCGCCCCGCCCGGCGCCCGCCGCCCTGGCGGGGGAATAAGCCCGTACCGCCCCTGTCATCCCCGGCGCGCTGGGGATGACAGGAACTGCGATCATCGGATGCCGGATCACTCGCGCCGGAAGATGCGGTCGGCGACGAGGCTCGACCAGAGCGTCGTCTTGAAGCTCTTCGTCAGGGCCTCGGGATCGTAGACGTCCCGCACCCATTCCTCGAAGGAGAGGCCGCGCGCCTCGCCCTCGCGCTCGAAGGCGTCGAGGAAGGCGTCGAGGATACCGGTCTTGGCGTGGCGGAAATGGCCGTAGCGCGGGCTCAGCTCCTCGCGCGCCTGGGCTACGCTCGCCCCATGGCGCAGGATCAGGTAGAGCGCCGCGAACAGGCCGGCCCGGTCCGCGCCGGATTTGCAATGGACGAGAACCGGATATTCGAGTCCCTCGAGGAAGGCGGCCATGCCGAGCATGGTCTCGCGGTCCGGCGCCTCGCGCGAGCGCAGGACGAAATCGGCCAGCGCGATGTGGTGGCGGTGGCAGGCGTCCCGCTCCAGCGGCCAGGAGCCGTGCTCGCGCCCGCCCCGCAGGTTGACGATCGTCTTGCCGCCCGCCCGCGCGAACCAGGCCACCTGGCCCGGGCTCGGCTGCGAGGAGCGCCACAGATCCGCCGAGACGCGGCCGCGATTCGGATAGACGAGCCGGAAGATGCCGTGATCGGCGAACAGCATGTTCGTCCAGGCGCAGGCGCGGTCGGCGGGGCCGGTCAGCTCCCGGTCCCACCGCGCGATGCGCGCCATGCGCCGCGCATATCTCACTTCTGGCTTTAGGAATTTCTTAAGCACGATGACCGGACGATAGCGAACAGACGAGGCGTCTCACGAGGTCCCGCGCCCGGCGGGGGCTTACCAGCCGCGGCGGGAGCGGGCAACATGGCCTCGGCCGTGGTGCAAGGGTCACAGGCACCCCGGCAAGCGCGGGGCCGGCGCAATCTGGCCTCGGACTTGCCAGGATCGGGAGGAAGATCGGGTTCACGTTGTCTCACTTCGGGGAGGTTGCGGATAGCCCATGACTGCGCTGACCATAAGCATCCGGCGTGCCCGGCTCGACGATGCGCACGACCTTTCGGGCGTGTTCGACGATACATGGCGGGAGACCTACCAGGGAATCCTGCCCGCCATCGCCCTCGAGCGGATGATCAGCCGCCGCGGCCCGCGCTGGTGGGCCCAGACCATCGCCCGGGGCCGGCCGCTGGTGGTGCTCGATGTCGGCGAGCGCGTGGCCGGCTACGTGACCTACGGGCGCTGCCGGGACCGCTCGCTGCCGGCCGACGGGGAGATCGACGAGTTCTATCTCGCGCCGGAATACCAGGGGCTCGGCTTCGGCAAGCGCCTCTTCAAGGCGGTGCGCAACGATCTCGACGACCGCGGCGCCAAGCGCGTGGCGGTGTGGTGCCTCTCCGAGAACGACCGCGCCTGCGCCTTCTATCGCCGCATGGGAGGACGGCTCATCGCCGAGACCACCGAGCGCTTCGGCGGCGCGGGCCTGTCGAAGAGCTGCTTTCTCTACCGATAGCTTCGTCGGCCTTCCGGGTCCCGCGCAAAAACTGTGCGGAACCTTCTTGTCCGCCGAACGGGGGCTCGCTAGAGCGGAGGTCCAACAGGAGTTCTCCGCATGCGCCTCGACGCGATTTCGATCGGAAAGAATCCGCCTCATGATGTGAATGTCGTGATCGAGGTCCCGATCGGCGGAGAGCCGATCAAGTACGAGATGGACAAGGACGCCGGAACGCTCGTCGTCGATCGGTTTCTTCACACCTCCATGCGCTATCCGGGGAATTACGGCTTCATCCCGCACACCCTGTCCGGGGACGGCGATCCCTGCGACGTCCTCGTGGCCAATACCCGCGCCATCGCGCCCGGCGCCGTGATCAACGTGCGGCCCGTCGGCGTGCTGCTGATGGAGGATGACGGCGGCAAGGACGAGAAGATCATCGCGGTGCCGAGCACCAAGCTCACGCGCCGCTACGAGAAAATCTCCACCTACAAGGACCTGCCGCAGATCACCATCCAGCAGATCGAGCACTTCTTCGCCCATTACAAGGACCTTGAAGAGGGCAAATGGGTGAAGATCGTGCGCTGGGGCGATGCCGAGGAGGCGGAAAGCCTGATCCTCGAGGGCATCAAGCGGGCGGCGGACGAGAAGGGCGCCGCCTGAAAGCATCGGCTTCCCCGCAAAGCTCAGGCGGACAAGGCCGGGGCGATCAGGCGAAGCGCCCCTGTCATTCCCGGCGGCCCGACGGGCCGGGGAGGGAATCCAGAGCCGCCTGCGAGCCCTCCTGGGTCTCTTTCCCCTCCGCTTCGCTCCGGCCGGGGATGACAAGGGGCCTCAAACGCCTCGTATCCGTCACCCGAGTTGATGATAGGGAGGGCGCTTCACCCGATCGCCCTGAAGGCAAGCCCGCAAGGGGCTATGAGCAGGCCATGGAGTGGCCTCCGCCCGGGGCGGAGGTCGGCCGAAGACCCTTTCGAGCCTGCCGGACCGCAGAAGGTCCGGCAGGATTCCGAACTCTACCAGTAGCGGCGATAGTAATAGTATCGGCGCGGCCGGTGATAATAGTAATACCGGCGCGGGCGGTAGTAGCGATAGTGATATCGCGGCCGGTAATACCGGCGACGATACACATAGTAATACGCCTTCTGGACCTGGATCGGCGATGCCTGCGCGGCTTGCGCGGAAGCTCCCAGCGGCGCCGCCCGAGTCGCGCTCGGCGACATGGCGAAAGCGCCGATCAGAAGCGCCAATGTGAGAATGAGTCTCTTCAGCACTCTGTTTCTCCTTCCCTGGCTTGCCCTCGTTCTCCCGGGGTGGAGCTCGGGTAAAGAAGAAGTATGTCATTCGTTCCCGGTTGTGTCGATTCTTCTGCGGTTATCGTTGACGCGTGCCGCCGCGTGGGAAAGACTCCGCCGGCTTCGCGCCCCTTCCGGCGCGCCGGCCCAGGCGATGACGACACCGAACCGCCCCCAGCATATCCGCCTCACCTCCCATCCCGACCCCGAAGCCTCCGGCCGCCGCCGCATCCGCTGGGGGGAGGGCGATCCGCAGATGCGCGGCGCGATCGTCGGCTCCGTGACGAACCCCGCCGAGCGCAACGTGATCGGCTCGCATGGCGGCTCCTATTCGATTTACCGGGCCCTCGCGATCTCGGCCCGTGCCCTGAACCCGCTGGCGCGGCCGGATCTGCGCAACACCGATCCCGTCGTCGCGATCGGTCCCCATCCGCAATGGGGGGAGCCCGGCCGCATCGTCTCGCTCGATCCCTTCGGACACCTGGTCGGCGCCGTCTTCGGCGAGGCCATCGCCGCGGGCACCGACATCCGGCCGACCATCGCGGTGACCCGCGCGCGGCTGAACCTGCCCGAGATCCTCGCCGCGATGGCGGCGGGCCGGATCGCGGCCGACGGCGCGATCCTGCATGCCAACGGGGATGTCGCCGTCACCAAGATCGCGATCGACCCGGTCTGGTGGCTGCCGGGGATCGCCGGGCGCTTCGGGACGACCGAGAGCGAGCTGCGCCGCACGCTTTTCGAGCAGACGGGCGGCATGTTCCCCGAGCTGGTGACGCGGCCGGACCTCTCCGTCTTCCTGCCGCCCATCGGCGGGATGACGGCCTATGTCGTGGGGGAGGTCGCGGCCCTCGCCGATCCGGGGCGGCGCGTCGCCTGCCGGGTCCATGACGAATGCAACGGCTCGGACGTCTTCGGCTCCGACATCTGCACCTGCCGTCCCTATCTCATCCACGGGATCGAGGAATGCGTGCGCGAGGCGCAGGGCGGTGGAGCCGGCCTCGTCGTCTATAACCGCAAGGAAGGGCGGGCGCTCGGGGAGGTGACGAAGTTCCTCGTCTACAACGCCCGCAAGCGCCAGGAGGGCGGCGACAGCGCCGCGACCTATTTCGAGCGCACCGAATGCGTCGCCGGCGTCCAGGACGCGCGCTTCCAGCAGCTCATGCCGGACGTGCTGCACTGGCTCGGCATCCGGCGCATCGACCGGCTGATGTCGATGTCCAACATGAAATACGACGCCATCGTCGGCTCCGGCATCGAGGTCGGCGAGCGGGTGCCGATCCCGCCCGGGCTGATCCCGCCCGACGCCTCGGTCGAGATGGAGGCGAAGAAGGCGGCGGGCTACTACGCCCCGGACGGCGCGCTGGAGGCGGGCCGGCTCGGCGGCGTGAAGGGGCGCGACCTCGACCGCTATTGAAGCTTCCCGTCGTCCCGGGCGCTCAGAGATCCGCTTTGGCGAGGTCCCAGAGCAGCCGGTAGGTTCCGAGCGAGACGCGCGCGGCGTCGGGGCCGAGCAGCGGCTCGAGCTGGGTTTCGGCGAAGGCCCGCACGGCCGCGACATCCGATCCGTCGACGAGGACGCGCCAGTCGGCGGCGCCGGGATCGGCGGCGCCCGGTTCGGTCAGCGAGACGGAGAGGTCGGGGTCGTTCTCCAGGAGATGCATCGCGACGACGCCCGCGAGCCCGGCCGGCTTGAAGGCGAGGGCGAGCCGCTCGCGCAAAGCCTGCCGGCCGCCGGGATGGGGGCGCAGCCGCAGCATGGCGAGGGCCGCGCCGCGGCCCTGCCCGCCGCTCGCCGTGATGCGGGCGACCGCCCGGCCCATGTTCCTGAAGCGCGCGAGATTTGCCTTCGACCAGTCGGTCTGGTTCGCGAGGGCGTGCCGGTAGGCGGGGCCGGACAGGTCCTCGAAGCGGGCCGTCGAATAGAGGCCGAGATATTTCGGCGCCGCGTCGACGGCGACGTAGCGCCTCGCCTCGAGGAAGCCGGGGATCGCGACGCGCTCGGCGATGTGCTCGCGGTCGTACCACTCGTTGAACTCGGCTTCGTGCTCGGGCGCGATGTCCATGGTGGTCATCAGCATGCCCTTGCCGGCGATCGGCATGACGTCGTCCCCCTGTCGAGGCCGCCGTCAGGAGCAGGAGCGGCCGAGCGCGGCGAGTCCTTCGTCGAGGAGGTCGCCGAGATTGGGGATGCCCAGAAGATAGTCCGCTGTCGAGAGGCTTTCGCGCTCCTGCGCCATGCGCAAGGCCTCCCGCCATTCGGACGCCTCGAAGTCGCCGCGCCCGATCCAGGCGATGGCGACGAGATCGTGGCGTTCGTCCTCGTTGAGGCCGTCGATGAAGTCGCGGATCTGGTCCTCGGTCGCATCTCCGGGCGCGGAGGTGAGAACGTCGATCGAGCCGTCGTCGCTCGGGTTCGAGCCGGAATCGGGATCGGTCGCGTCCTCTTTGACGTCGACTTCCCGCGCCCGCAGGATGAGTTCGCATACCTTGTCCGTCGCGATGTCCATGGCCGTGGCTCCGTCCGCCCGGAGAGGCAATGCGCGAGGCGGGGTGCGGTTCGGACGGGAGAAGGTCTGCGCCCGCGGCGAGGGCGGCCGTGGGCTGCGCGATTCTCTTGCTGGCGCCGTTCGGCGGGACTAGGGTCCGTGCGTCCTCGATCCATTGGAGAGCGCCCGATGGCCTTTCTGGCCGATACTCTTTCGCGCGTGAAGCCGTCCGCCACCATCCTGATGACGCAGAAGGCGCGGGATCTGAAGGCGAAGGGACGGGACGTGATCTCGCTCTCGGTCGGGGAGCCCGATTTCGACACGCCCGACAACATCAAGAACGCGGCGATCGAGGCGATCCGCCGGGGCGAGACCAAGTACACGCCGGTCTCCGGCATCCCGCAGCTCCGCGAGGCCATCTGCCGCAAGCTCAAGCGCGAGAACGGCCTCGACTACAAGCCCTCGCAGACCATCGTCGGCACGGGCGGCAAGCACGTGATCTACAACGCGCTCCTCGCGACGCTCAATCCGGGCGACGAGGTGATCGTGGTGGCGCCCTACTGGGTCTCGTACCCCGAGATGGTCGCTCTCTGCGGGGGAACGCCCGTCCTCGTCGAGGCCACGATGGAGCACGATTTCAAGCTCCAGCCCGAGGCGCTCGAGCGCGCCATCACCCCGCGGACGAAGTGGATCATCCTCAACTCGCCCTCGAACCCCTCGGGCGCGGCCTATAGCTGGGACGAGATGAAGAAGCTGACGGACGTGCTCGTGCGCCATCCGCATGTCTGGGTGCTCACGGACGACATGTACGAACATCTCGTCTATGGCGACTTCGAGTTCGTCACGCCCGCCCAGGTCGAGCCGAACCTCTACGAGCGCACCCTGACCATGAACGGGGTCTCCAAGGCCTACGCCATGACCGGCTGGCGCATCGGCTATGCGGCCGGGCCCGAGCAGCTCGTGAAGGCCATGGATTTCGTCCAGGGCCAGCAGACCTCGGGCACCTGCTCGGTCTCGCAATGGGCGGCCGTCGAGGCGCTCGACGGCACGCAGGAGCACCTGCCGCGGTTCCGCAAGGCGTTCGAGGAGCGGCGGGACCTCGTCGTCTCGATGCTCAACCAGGCGAGCGGCCTCAAATGCCCCAAGCCCGAAGGCGCCTTCTACGTCTACCCCTCCTGCGCGGAGACGATCGGCAAGACGGCCCCCTCGGGCAGGAAGATCGACACCGACGAGGATTTCGTCACCGAGCTGCTCGAGGCGGAGGGCGTCGCGGCGGTGCACGGCTCGGCCTTCGGGCTCGGCCCGAACCTGCGCATCTCCTACGCCACTTCGAACGCCCTGCTGGAAGAGGCGGGGCGCCGGATTCAGCGCTTCTGCGCGGCCCTGCGCTGAGGCTTCCGGCAGGGCCGGCGCCCGGCGAAAAATCGCCGGGCGGGGCGGAACCCACGGCCTAGCTTGGCATTGCACCTCCGTTACACACTTTACGGAGTTCCCCCCATGTCCAAGCTCAGCCTTCTCGGCCTGGCGGTTGCCGGCCTTGCGGCGGCGGCGACGCCGCAGGCCGCGAATGCCGCGATCGCCGCGGGCATGCTGCGTTGTACGGTCTCGGCCGGGGCTGGCTACGTGATCGGGTCTCAGCGCGTGGTCGTCTGCAACTACTACAACCCCTATGGCGAGCTGGAGACCTATGACGGCTATCTCGGCACCGCCGGGCTCGATGTCGGCTATACGAGCATCAGCGCCGTGCGCTGGGCCGTGGTCGCCCCTTCCGCGACGGTCCGCGGCGCGCTCGAGGGGCGTTATGTCGGGGTGGGGGCCCAGGCCACGCTCGCCGTCGGGGTCGGCGGGAACGGGATGATCGGCGGCTTCCAGAACTCCATCAATCTCCAGCCTCTCAACGTCTCGGCCCAGGAGGGGCTGAATGCCCAGATCGGCTTCACCGGCCTGACGCTGCGGCTGCGCACGGTACGCCGCCGCTGACGGCCGGACCTCGCCGGAGCGAAAAGGGGCCGGCGGGAACGATACTTCCGGGGGATCGGGCCATTCGGCTGTTGCGTTGCAGGGCGCCGGATGGTTCGCTTCCCTGAGGCTGCGCGCCAGATCGCGGCTCGTCCGGAGGAGCCATGTCCGCCGAGTTGACGCCGAAAGACGGCAAGCCCTGGCTCGCCTCCTATCCGCCCGGAGTTCCGGCCGAGATCGATCCCGCATCGGCCGGCACGCTGGTCGATATCTTCGATGAGAGCGCGCGCCGCTATGCCGACCGGCCCGCCCTGGAGAGTTTCGGCACGCGCCTGACCTATGGCGAGCTGGCGGCGGGGGCGGCTGCGGTCGGCTCCTGGCTGGTCCGCTCCGGCATCGCCAAGGGCGATCGCGTGGCGATCATGCTGCCCAACGTGATGGCTTTCCCGGCGGTCCTGTTCGGCGTGCTGATGTCGGGAGCGACGGTCGTCAACGTCAATCCGCTCTATACGCCGCGCGAGTTGGGCGGGCAGTTGCGCGATTCGGGGGCGCGCACGATCTTCGTGCTGGAGAATTTCGCCGCCACCGTGCAGGCCGTGCTCGACGAGGCGCGGCTCGACCGCATCGTCGTGGTGAAGCCGGGCGATCTGCTCGGCTTCAAGGGCATGGTGGTCAATTTCATCTCGCGCCATGTCAGGAAGGCGGTCCCGGCCTATGCGCTGCCGGAGGCGGTCGCCTTCGCCGATGTCGTCGAGGCGGGGCGCGCCGGTCCCCGGGCGCCGGTCGCGGTCGATCCCGACGACGTCGCCTTCCTGCAATATACGGGCGGCACGACGGGCGTCGCCAAGGGCGCGACCCTCACCCATCGCAACGTCGCGGCCAACGTGCTCCAGTGCCAGGCGTGGCTGAGCCAGTCGCTCGGCGAGCGGCGGCACATCATGGTGACGGCGCTGCCGCTCTATCACATCTTCGCGCTCACCTGCTGCTGCATGGTGATGATCCGCATCGGAAGCTGCCAGCTTCTGATCTCCAATCCGCGCGACATTCCCGCCTTCGTGAAGACGCTGCGGAAGCGCCCCTTCACCTGCATCTCGGGCGTGAACACGCTCTTCAACGCGCTGGCCCGGGCCGAGGGCATCCGGCAGGTGGATTTCTCGCGGCTCTCCCTCTCCATCGCGGGAGGCATGGCGACGCAGGCGGCGGTGGCGCGGGCCTGGAAGGAACTGACCGGATCGCCGATCGTCGAGGGCTACGGCCTGTCGGAGACCTCGCCCGTCGTCACCATCAACCGCTTCGACATCGAGGAATTCTCGGGCCATTCGGGCTATCCGGTCCCCTCGACCGAGGTTTCGCTGCGCGTCGAGGGCGAGGCCGTTCCCGCGGGAGAGGCCGGGGAGCTGTGCGTGCGCGGCCCCCAGGTGATGCGCGGCTACTGGAACAAGCCCGAGGAGACCGCGCGCGCCATGACGCCCGACGGCTTCTTCCGCACCGGCGATATCGCCGTGATGCTCCCGGACGGCGCCATCCGCATCGTCGACCGCATGAAGGACATGATCCTCGTCTCGGGCTTCAACGTCTATCCGAACGAGGTCGAGGAGGTGATCGCGGGTTGTCCCGGCGTCGCCGAGGTCGCGGTGATCGGCCTGCCCGACGAGAGGTCCGGCGAGGCCGTCGCGGCCTATATCGTCAAGGCGCGGGAGGAGCTGACGGAGGAGGAGGTGCGGGCCTGGTGCCGCGAGCGCCTCGCGCCCTACAAGACGCCGCGCCATATCGTCTTCCGCGACGCCCTGCCCAAGACGAATGTCGGCAAAGTGCTCCGCCGCGCCTTGCGCGAGGAAGCTATCGCCTCCGCGTGAGGCGGAGGCCATGTCGGGTCCATGGGCGGGAAAACGCCTCGCCTATCCCTCGATATGATAAGCCCCGCCTGCGG
>NZ_DAOLAJ010000101.1:0-5186 GCF_035325185.1 Enterovirga sp.
GTCGGGCCGGCGATCAGCTTGCGGACCTCGTGCTGGCTCTTTCCGCAGAAGGAGCAATAGAGCGTGCTCTTCGAGTCGCTGCTGCCGGCTTTGCTCATCACCGTCTCCAGTCAGGTCGCGGGGCGCACGCAGCCCCGCCGAATCACAACCTTCAGCGTAGGGAGATCGGCCTAAACAAAAGCTGATCATCCCAAACGTCGCGCCCTCCCCGCGGAGGCCGGCCATCGTGCGCCGGCCCGGCCCGATGCAATCACGTGCGGGCCGGCCGATCAATAGCGGCTGCGGCCTCTTGTGACCGGCCGCCGCACCTCAGGCCAGGGCCGCCGCGCCCGCTTCCGGGCGCTTGACCAGCACCTGATCCACGATGCCGAACGCCTTGGCGGCATCGGCGGTCATGAAATTGTCCCGCTCGAGCGCGGTATGGATCGTGTCGTAGTCCCGGCCCGTATGCTGGACATAGATCTCGTTGAGGCGCTTCTTCAGGGCCTCGATCTCGCGGGCATGGATCAGGATGTCGGTCGCCTGACCCTGGAAGCCGCCCGAGGGCTGGTGGACCATGATCCGCGCATTGGACAGCGCGAAGCGGTGGTCCTTCTCGCCGGCGCAAAGCAGCAGCGAGCCCATCGAGGCCGCCTGCCCGACGCAGAGCGTCGCCACCGGGCAGCGGATGAACTGCATGGTGTCGTAGATGGAGAGCCCCGACGTCACCACGCCGCCCGGCGAGTTGATGTAGAAGGAGATCTCCTTCTTGGGGTTCTCCGCTTCCAGGAACAGGAGCTGGGCGACGATCAGCGAGGCCGAGTAATCCTCCACCGGCCCCGTGAGGAAGATGATCCGCTCGCGCAGCAGGCGGGAATAGATGTCGAAGGCCCGCTCGCCCCTGTTCGACTGCTCGACCACCATCGGCACGAGCGTGTTGTTGTAGATATCGACTGGATCTCTCATCGCCCTCATCTCGTGATTGCCGGCGGGGGCTTCTGCGGCCCGTCCGCCGAGCCTCGCGGCGCCTAGGCGGAAGCCTCGGCGCCTTCCTTTTCCTCGTCGTCCTTGAACAGCGCTTCGCGCGTGGTCGGCTCCTCGAGAACCTTCACTTGGCCGAGAATATGGTCGACGGTCTTCTCCTCGAAGATCGGCGCCCGCAGCTCGGCCCTCGCGCCCGGGTTCTTCTGATAGAATTCCCAAACCTGCCGTTCCTGGCCCGGATACTGGCGTATCCGCTCGACGAGAGCCTGGTTCACCTCCTCGTCGCTGACCTTGATATCGGCTCTCTCCCCCACCTGCGCAAGGACGAGGCCGAGCCGCACGCGCCGCTCGGCGATCTTGCGGTACTCCGCCCGGGCGGCCTCCTCGGTCGTGTTCTCGTCGGCGAAGCTGCGCCCGCTATTGTTAAGATCGGCGAGCACCTGGCTCCAGACCGCGTTGAATTCCTGCTCCACGAGCCCCTCGGGCAGGGCGAAATCATATTTGGCGTCGAGGGCGTCGAGCAGCTCCTTCTTGAGCTTGCGGCGCGACTGCGCCTCGAAGTCGCGCCCGATCGCCGATTTCACCGCTTCCTTCAGCTTCTCGAGGCTCTCCATGCCGAAAGCCTTGGCCATCTCGTCGTCGATCGCGACCTCCTCGGGCGCAGCGACGGCCTTGACCTTCACCTCGAACTCGGCCGGCTTCCCGGCCAGCTTCTCGGAGCCGTAATTCTCCGGGAAGGTGACGCTCAGCGTCTTCTCGTCCCCCGCCTTCGCACCGACGAGCTGCTCCTCGAAGCCGGGGATGAAGGTGCCCGAGCCGATATCGACGTCGATGTCGTTCGCGGTGCCGCCGTCGAAGGCCTCGCCCTCGATCCGGCCGACGAAATCGACCGTGACGCGGTCGCCCTCGGCCGCCTCGCCGTCCTTGGGCGAGAAGGTGCGGTTCTGCTGCGCCATGCGCTTCACGGCCGCCTCAAGCTCCTCCTCGGAGACTTCCGCGACCTGCTTCGTGACGCTCACGTCGCCGAGATCGGCCAGCTCGAATTCCGGCAGCACCTCGAGGGCGATGGTGAAATCGAGATCGCCCTTGGCCTGGAGGGCCTTCTCGACCTCCTCCTGATTGGAAGGCAGGTCGACCTTGGGCTCCATGGCGAGCTTGAGGCTGTTGTCCTCGATGATCTTGCGGTTGGCCTCGCTGACGGCGTTCTGCACGACGTCGGCCATGACCGAGCGGCCGTAGAGCTTGCGCAAATGCGCCATCGGCACCTTGCCGGGCCGGAAGCCGTTCAGGCGGACCTTGTCCTTCAGGGTCGTCAGCTCGCCCGTCAGCCGCTCCTCCAGCTCGGAGGCCGGGAGCGTGACCTTGTATTCCCGCCGAAGACCTTCCGACCTCGTTTCCGTGACCTGCATGACTTCCTCGTCGAACTCGATTTGGCGCCCGGTGGCCGTGCGCGGCTGAAACTGAAAGCGGGCGCGGCCACGGACGACACCTGCGGCGCAAAGCCCATCGGCCGGTCCCCGTGACGGAATCGCCAAGCCGTCCGTGGCCGGGGCCGCGGACGGGACCTCACCGCCGATGGCGCGGCTTATGTCACGCCGTCAAGCCCGTGTCACGATCACTTCACGATCACTCTGACAATATGGAGCAGCCGCTTTGCAGGCCCGGCGCGATCTCCTAGAGGAGACGCGAGGCCCGGCTGGCGGAACTGGTAGACGCAGCAGGTTTAGGTCCTGCCGCCGCGAGGTGTGGGGGTTCGAGTCCCTCGCCGGGCACCAGTTCAGCCTCCGCGGACGACGCGGGCGGGATTGCCGGCGGCCGTCGCGCCCGCGGGCACGTCGCGGGTGACCACCGATCCCGCCCCGATGACGGCGCCGTCCCCGATGGTGATGCCCGGCACGATGACGGCGCCTCCGCCGATCCAGACGTCGCTGCCAATCCGCACCGGCCGGCCGAATTCGAGCCCTGCGCGCCTCGTTTCGGCATCGCGCGGATGGTCGGCCGCATAGATCTGGACGGCCGGGCCGATCTGCGTCCGGTCCCCGATCCTCACCGACACGATGTCGAGGATCACGCAGTTGAAATTCAGGAAGGCGTCGCGGCCGATCTCGATATTGTAGCCGAGATCGCAGTGGAAGGGCGGCCGGATCACGGCCCCCTCCCCGGCCCCGCCGAGATGCGCGGCGAGGAGCGCATGGCGTTCCGCAGCCGTCGCGCCGGGCGATCCGTTATAGCGCGCCAGCCACGATTCGTTGGCGGCGAAATCGGCCTGAAGCTCCGGGTCGGCGGCCCGGAACGGCTTGCCCGCCAGCATCTTTTCCTTCTCGGTCATCATCCTCACGGCTCTCCCCACCCGCGCGGCGGCGCCCTTCCCGGCATGCTGGCCAAGCCTCGGGGCGCACGCTAGGAAATTCCGTGCCGCCGCCTGCCGAAGCGGAGGCTCGGGGGAAAACATGAGCGCGCTCAAGAGCCGGACGGGCGGACAGATCCTGGTCGATCAACTGATCGCGCAGGGAGTGGCGCGGGCCACCTGCGTTCCGGGCGAGAGCTATCTCGCCGTCCTCGACGCGCTGCACGATGCGGCGATCGACGTGATCGTCTGCCGCAACGAGGGCGGAGCGGCGATGATGGCCGAGGCCGAGGGCAAGCTTACGGGGCGCCCCGGCATCTGCTTCGTGACGCGCGGCCCCGGCGCCACCAATGCGAGCGCGGGCGTCCATATCGCCAAGCAGGATTCGACCCCGATGATCCTGTTCGTCGGGCAGATCGACAGGTCGATGCGCGACCGCGAGGCGTTCCAGGAACTCGACTACCGAGCCGTCTTCGGCACGATGGCCAAGTGGGCGACCGAGATCGACGAGGCCGAGCGGATCCCCGAGATCGTCGCCCGCGCCTTCCGGGTCGCGATGCAGGGCCGGCCGGGCCCCGTGGTGATCGCCCTCCCCGAGGACATGCTGACCGACACCGCCGAGGTCGCGGATGCGCCGCGCGTCGAGCCGGTCGAGCCCTGGCCCGCCCCCGCCGACATGGACCGGCTCCAGGCCATGCTCGGCGAATCCCGGCGCCCCCTCGTCATCCTCGGCGGCTCGCGCTGGAGCGAGCGAGCCCGCGCGACCATGGTGCGTTTCGCGGAGCGCTTCGATCTTCCGGTCGCAACCTCGTTCCGGCGCGCCTGGCTCTTCCCGGCGGATCATCCGAATTACGCCGGCGAGGTCGGGATCAATCCGGGGCCGAAAATGACCGCGCGGGTGAAGGAGGCCGATCTCCTGCTTCTCGTGGGCGCGCGGATGTCGGAGATGCCCTCCTCCTCCTACACGCTCCTCGACATTCCCGTGCCGAAGCAGCGTGTCGTCCACGTCTTCCCCGATGCGGGCGAGTTGGGCCGCGTCTACCAGCCGGCTCTTGCCATCGAGGCCGCGCCGAACGCCTTCGCTGCCTCGCTCGAACGCCTCCAGCCGCCGCGCGAGATCCCCTGGAAGCAGCGCAGCGCCGAGGCGCGGGCCGATTATCTCGAGCGGATCGGCAAGCCCCGCGCCCTGCCCGGCGAGTTCCAGACGAGCGAGGCCATGCTCTGGCTGCGGGACAGGCTGCCCAAGGACGCCATCGTCACCAACGGCGCCGGCAATTTCGCCGTCTGGGTGCACCGCTTCATTCCGCTCGACGGCACGCGCCGCAACCTCGCGCCCACCTCCGGCTCCATGGGCTACGGGCCGCCGGCCGCCGTCATGGCCAAGCGCGTCCATCCCGACCGGACGGTCGTCTGCTTTGCCGGCGACGGCGATTTCATGATGAACGGGCAGGAATTCGCCACCGCCGTCCAGTACGACATCCCCGCGATCGTCGTCATCCTGGACAACTCGATGTACGGCACGATCCGCATGCACCAGGAGCGCGAATATCCGAGCCGGATTTCCGCGACCCGCCTCAGGAATCCGGATTTCGCCGCCTATGCCCGCGCCTTCGGCGGCCACGGCGAGACCGTTCGCACGAATGCCGAATTCGGCCCGGCCTTCGAGCGGGCGCTGGCTTCCGGCAAGCCAGCCATCCTGCATTGCATCGTCGAGCAGGAGGCCCTGACGCCCGACCGGACGCTCTCCGAGATCAGGGGCGGGTGATTCCGCCGCCCCAACCCTCCCCTTCTTGCCGCGGAGAGGGCGGGCTCGGCCCAAGACCCGCGGGGGCGGTCCCCCCCCGCCCGACGCCTTGGAGGTCCCCTCCACCCCCCC
>NZ_DAOLAJ010000101.1:5196-12055 GCF_035325185.1 Enterovirga sp.
CCGAGATCAGGGGCGGGTGATTCCGCCGCCCCACCCTTCCCCCCGCTTGCGGCGGAGAGGGCGGACTCGGCCGAAGGCCAAGGGGGGCGGTCCCGCCTGTCGTGAGGCTTGGGAGTTCGCGTCGACGCCCCCCACCTCGGTTCGCGCCTTCGGCGCGACTCGGTCCTCCCCGCCGCAAGCGGGGGGAGGGTTGGTTCGGCGGAAACCGCCTATGCGATAGCCCTCCTCCGCCCTACCGCCTCTTCAGCCCCTCGATGATCCGCTGGCATTCGTGCAGTTCGGCGAGGGCCGCCCGCAGGCGGTCGAGATCGGCCGTGGCGAGGCCCGGCGGCATCGGCCTCGCGTCGTGTCGGACGGGAGCCGGGCGCGGCTCGTCCTGCCTCTCCGCGCGAACCGGCCGCGGCGCGGCAGCCGGCTCGTCGTCTTCCGGTGCCGGCGGAGATTCGGCCCGCGGCAACATCCCGCCGCGTCCGATGTCCTGCACGACGCGGGGCCCCTCCTCCTTCAGGATGCGCTGCACGCCCTTGATCGTGTAGCCCTGGCCGTAAAGAAGCTGGCGGATCCCTTTCAGCAATTCCACATCGTCGGGCCGATAATAGCGCCGGCCGCCCCCACGCTTCAGGGGCCTGATCGAGGGGAACCGCGTCTCCCAGAACCGCAGGACGTGCTGGGGGATGTCGAGATCCTCGGCGACCTCGCTGATCGTGCGGAACGCGTCGGCCGCCTTGCTCGTGCCGAGCGGCTGCACGCTCTCACTCGCCGTCGCCGGTGGGGGCCTCGCCGTTGATGCGGGCCTTCAGCACGTTCGACGGCTTGAAGACCAGGACCCGGCGCGGCTCGATGGCGACCTCGACACCCGTCTTGGGATTGCGGCCGACACGCTGGCCTTTGCTTCGTACGATAAAGGACCCGAAGGACGACAGCTTCACCGACTCCCCGCCGGCCAACTCGTCGCAAATTTCGGCAAGCACCTGCTCGACGAGATCTGCCGATTCCGTCCGCGAAAGACCAAGCTTCTGATAGACCGCCTCGCTCAAATCGGCCCGAGTGACCGTGCGGCCAGCCATCCTGCCTCCCTGCCCGGCCGAACCCGGCCGACCCCCATGCTCCGCCTGCGCCGGAAGAGCTATTCGGTCGCACCGGGGCGGTCAACCCGAGGTTTCGGGCGGCCACCCTATCCTATCGGCTACCAGCGCAGCAGCGCGCTGCCCCAGGTGAACCCGCCGCCGATCGCTTCCAGCATCACGAGGTTGCCTTCCTTGAGGCGTCCGTCCTTCCTGGCAGCGTCGAGCGCGAGCGGAATCGAGGCGGCCGACGTGTTGCCGTGGCGCTCCACGGTGATGACGACCTTCTCCCGCGCGATGCCGAGCTTGTCGGCCGAAGCCTCGATGATGCGCCGGTTGGCCTGGTGGGGCACGAACCAGTCGAGATCCTCCGCCGTGACCCCCGCGGAGGCGAAGGCGTCCCGCACCACGTCGGTCACCTTGCCCACCGCGAACTTGAACACGTCCTGGCCCTGCATGCGCAGGTGGCCGGTCGTCCGGGTCGAGCCCGGGCCGCCGTCGACATAGAGCTTTTCCCGGTGGCGGCCGTCCGAGCGCAGCTTCGTCGTGAGGACGCCGCGGTCGCTCGCAGCCCCCGTACCCTCCCGCGCCTCCAGCACGACGGCCCCTGCCCCGTCCCCGAAGAGGACGCAGGTGCCGCGATCCGTCCAGTCGATGATGCGCGAGAAGGTCTCCGCCCCGATGACGAGGGCGCGGTGGTGCGAGCCCGAGGCGAGAAACTTGTCGGCCGTCGCGATCCCGTAGACGAAGCCGGTGCAGACGGCCTGGATGTCGAAGGCCGCGCCCTGCTCCATGCCGAGCCCGGCCTGGATCTGGGTCGCAGTCGCGGGGAAGGTGAAGTCGGGCGTCGATGTCGCACAAACGACGAGGTCGATGTCGGAGGCCGTGAGCCCGGCATCGGCGAGGGCGGCGCGGGCGGCCTTCAGGCCGAGGACGGAGGTCGTCTCGCCCTCCCCCGCGATATGGCGCTCGCGGATGCCGGTCCGCTGGACGATCCACGGATCGGAGGTCTCGACGATGGCCTCGAGATCCTTGTTCGTGACCACCCGCTCGGGAAGATAGGAGCCGCAACCCACCACGACGGAGCGGCGGATCGGGCATTCATCGCGTTTGTCGGCCAAAGCTCGTCTCACGTCTGCGCCACGACCGACGTCTCGTCGAGCATGTCGCGAATCGTTTGCATCAGATGGTGCTGGGCCATGTCGTGCGCCATGTCCACGGCGCTGGCAAAGCCTACCGCGTCGGTGCCGCCGTGACTCTTCACCACGATGCCCTCGAGGCCGAGAAACACGCCCCCGTTGACCTTGCGCGGGTCGAGCTTGTCGCGCAGGGCGTCGAAGGCGCCGCGGGCGAAGAGATAGCCGATCTTCGCCATCAGCGTGCGCGTCATGGCGGCGCGCAGATATTCGGCGATCTGCTTGGCCGTGCCCTCGGCGGTCTTGAGCGCGATATTGCCGGTGAAGCCCTCGGTCACGACCACGTCGACCGTGCCGCGGCCGAGATCGTCCCCCTCGACGAAGCCGTGATAGGTGAGGCCGGGGATCTCCTGCTCGCGCAGCAGCCGGCTCGCCTCGCGCACGATCTCGACGCCCTTGACCTCCTCGGTGCCGACGTTGAGCAGGCCCACGGTCGGCTTCTCGATATCGAACACGATGCGCGCCATGGCCGCGCCCATCACCGCCATGTCCACGAGATGGGCGGCATCCGCGCCGATCGTCGCGCCGACATCCAGCACGATCGATTCGCCGCGCGTCGTCGGCCAGATCGCCGCGATGGCGGGGCGCTCGATCCCGCTCATGGTCTTCAGGCAGACCTTGGACATCGCCATCAGCGCGCCGGTATTGCCGGCGGAGACGCAGGCATCGGCCTCCCCGTCCCGCACGGCCTGGATCGCCATCCACATGGAGGATTTCCAGCGCCCGTGCCGGAGGGCCTGGCTCGGCTTGTCGTCCATCGCCACGGTCAGCTCGGCGTGGCGGATCTCGGTGACCTCCGCGAGGCGCGGATGCTGTGCCACGAGCGGCTCGAGCTGCGCCTTGTCGCCGGCCATCAGGAAGCGAACCTGCGGATGCCGCTCGAGCGCGAGCGCGGCGCCCGGCACGGTGACGCTCGGACCGGCATCGCCGCCCATGGCGTCGAGCGAGATGCGGACCGGATTCGTCATGAGGGAAACGAGACCTTCTTTAGAAAATGCAAGCGAAGCGTATCGCCTCGGCCATTCGCGCGGGCAACCGTTTTTGTCATGCCGCGCTTAACGATCGTCCTTCTTCGGATGGAGGTCCGCGAGCCGGGCGAAGGGCGAATCGCGGCCCGTCTCCTCCTCGCCGGATTCGAACACGATGCCGGGCTTGCGGGGGAACGGATCGAGGCCGAGCGCCAGGAACTCCGCCGTGATCGCGCCGAGATCGATCGAGTCGCCCGTCAGCTCGTCGGGGGGATCGTGCTCCATCGACAGCTCGACCTCCGGCGGGAGTGCGGGAGAATGGCGCAGCGGGGGCGCGGCGAAGGCCACCTCGACATCCTCCTCCATCTCCGCGGGGAAGGGTTCCAGCGTCACGCCGCAGACCTGTTCGATCGAGGCCGAGACGCGGCCGGTCACGGTCACGCGATCGCGCGATCCGACGAGGCGGAAGCGGCCTTCGAGCCGGTGGATGGCGGGAAGATCGAGATCGGCCGCAAGCGCCGCGCGCTCGGCCTCGCTCGCCTCGACCCGCGCTTCGACGCCGGCATTCGTGACGCGGTGAAGCGGAAACCGCCGCGAGAGCGGGCCGACGGGATCGGGCGTCACGAGGAGCGGCTCCCGGCTTCGGCGAAGATCCCGGCAGGTGCGGGGAAATCGGGACCCTCCAGGATCCCGGCCAGATTCTGCCGGGCGAGCGAATCCTCCGCCGCGAGAATATGGGCAGCCAGGGCGCGCATCTCGCCGCCCGGCCGGCCGAGGCGCCGTCCCAGCTCCTCGCCGAGCGCCGCCGCGTCCCGCGCCTCGAAGGGGGCCTCGTATTTGGCGGTCCGGTCGTAGAACGCCCCGCCCAGCTTCCTCATCTTCTTCGGCACGCCCATGTCGCCCACCCCCGTCTCGCGCATCCCAGCCTCGAGATGGGCGAAGACACTGTCGACGAGGTCCTGGGCGACGTCGTCCGCGGGCGCCGGCAGCGCCCGCAGGCGGCGCAGGACCAGGAGGACGTGAAGCGCCAGGGCCTCGAAGCGGCCCTCCACCGTATCCGCAAATCCCCCCGCCCCATAGAGGCCGGGATGGCGCGCGGCCGCCACGATCCGCTCGTGAAGGTGCAGGATCAGCGCCTCGCGCGGGTTGCGCCGCATGAAACCGAACATCGACAGCTCCGCTGCGGCCCCTGGCCGCCGCCTTGTCAAAGCCATAAGGCGCGGCTACGGCACCACGCCCGCCCGGACAAGTCCCCACCGTCCTCGAGGATATCGATGTCGCACGGCCGTTCCCGTTTTCTCCGCCTCGCCGCCGCCATCCTCTTGGGGGCGAGCGTCGGCGGATGCCTGATCGGGGAGGATCTCCATCGCGGCTATGTCATCGACGAGCAGGCCGTCGCCCGCGTGAAGCCGGGCACGAGCGCCGAGGACGTGCTGAAGATCCTCGGAACGCCCTCGACGGTCTCCACGGTCGGCAACAAGAGCTGGTACTATATCAGCCAGACGGCGACGCGGCGCCTGCAATTCATGGGCGAGAGCGTGACCGAGCAGAAGGTGCTCGCGGTCTATTTCAACCAGGGCCTCAAGGTCGAGCGCATCGCGCTCTACGGGCTCCAGGACGGCGTCGTCTTCGACTTCATCTCCCGCAAGACCGAATCGGGCGGCCAGGAAGCGAATTTCGTCGCCCAGCTCTTCCGCGGCCTCGGCTCCTTCGTGCCGAAGAACTGACGGGCGGGGCCCGAATCGGCGCGCCCCTCAGAAAAGGTCCGGCGGGATAGTCGGCTTTGACCCATGTCGGACTTTTGGCTCGTCCGCTTTCAAGCAAGATGAAAGCGGACACTCGGTTCAATTTACCGCTTCAATGTCGTTCAACACCCAACTTTTCTCGAAATACGCTTCGGTCGGGCTATAGAAGCGAAAGATGGGGAACCATCCTTTGCCGGGCACAGTCTGAATCCAGTTCGCGTCATCCTTGGGCTTGCTCGGACTGAAGACGATATCAACCGACCCATCGACATTGATCCTCGGCTTGGTGTAGCTGCTAACAGACGGTAGATGTTGGTCGCTCTGCAACTCGGAACGGCTCAGCGCGTCGTACACTACAATCGACCAGAAGTTCTTGGCCGGGATGTTCGGCAGGACGTGCAACCGATAGCTCTTTGCGCCATCGAGAAAAGCACCGCTCGCGTCACGATAGGTCCACAGATATTGTGAGCCCTGGCCGACGTTCTTCTCCATCATTGCCGGGCTATTGCCAGCAGCCATGTAGTAGACGTTGTTGCGGGCATCGATTTGCGGCGCGCCGTCCCGCGCGAATGTATAGGTCATCCCGACCGGGATGCCTTGCCACTTCCGGCTCGGGTAGTAGGGAACCGTCGTAGGGTCCGAGTAGGTATTGGCACGCGCGATCGCGCCGCCGATCCGCGCCGCCTCAGACAGCAAAGCCTTTGTTCTGGCATCGGGGTTGAACGGTTTGCCCTTCTCGATGCCGATTGCCTGCATCTGCCAGCGCTCGGTCGGATCGAACAGTTCGGCCGGCTCCTCGTCGACGAGCTTCGCTAGAAGTTCGAAATACCGGATCGTATCCGGAAACACGGTGTCGATGGCCTGGTTCGAGCCATTTAGGAACTGCATAGATGGCGGCGACGCCGCCTTTTCCAGCGGATAGACCTTGATTTGCTTCATCAGGGCGACGGCCTGATCGGTCTTGTCGTCGACCTGGAAGCCCCTGACAGCGAACAGGGCAGAATAGGTCGGCGAGCCCGAAACGAAATAGCCGTCCGGCACGCTGCCGTTGTAGCCGGGGGGCAAGACCAGGAACTTGCCGCCTGCGCCCTTGTCGGGCCCGAGCGGACCTATATCGGCGAGATAGCGCTGCAGCCCATCCTGGATGAAGCCGAGCATGCGCGGCGGCGCCTCGATCACGGTCGGGCCATCCGCCTTGAGATTGAGATGGGCAATCGCGTACACGGTCTCGGTGTTCGCGGTCAGCAGTACGGTCTTCGCGTCCATCAGGTTTTCCCAGATGACGACGTCCTGCGGCGTTGTCGCCCCGAAGGCGCGGATGCCTTCGCGGGTCGCGATCTCGCTGACCCGCATCATCTGCGTCGTGTAGACATCGACCGCTCGGTTGAGCTTCTGCGTCTCAAGCAACCGGGCGGCAGTATCGCCGGACGGATAGCCGTTCTTGAAGTCGAAATCGCCGTAAGGCGTCCGAAGCGTCTCTGTATTGAGCCAGCCGTGCGGGTCAGCTGTTTGTGAGCCTGGCGAGGACGCGGCCGACGGCGCGGCGGTCTGCGAGAATGCCGGACCAGCCATGCCGAAAAGCAGCACAAACAGGAGCGCACTGCGCTTCATCACGACCTCCCTATTCCAGCGCTTCCGTAAGCGTCGGTCGTTCCGGGCACGTTGTCAAAGATTAAGGACCGCTTTTCGGCATGCATCGAATGTCCTCAGACCGCCCCCAGGCGACATTCCCTCGCCAACAGCCCTTGACGTCAATCACCCAATAAAAAAACCCGCCGGGTCTTCCCGGCGGGCCGTCCGTGCAAGCCTGCGCCTCGCTCAGCTATGGGCGAGGATCGCCAGCAGCAGCAGTGCGATGATGTTGGTGATCTTGATGGCGGGGTTCA
>NZ_DAOLAJ010000102.1:0-11864 GCF_035325185.1 Enterovirga sp.
TGCTCGTAGCGATGTGGAAATACGTCAACGCCGGCGTCGTCATCGAAGGTGCCGTGCTCATCGCAGATTGAGCGCATTTGGAATCCATTCATGCCGTCTCCCAGGACTGGCCGGTCCTGGTGGATCCTTGGTTGACGAACCGCCCCCGGAACATGGCCTCAAAAGCCGCGGTTGAGAATGGTATCGTCTTCTTGGGCTCAAATCCGCCGCACGCGGGATGTTGGTACAGGCGTCTTCGCTCCTGACCGTATATAAGTTGGATCTGGTTCGTTCACGAGCCGCGTCATGCAACTGAGCTCATCCTATGGATCCGCAAGATATTGAGGAGGCGCTCCAGAATGTTGCCATAGCAAACGCTTTTCCGTTGCATCTCCCCATATAAGCTCCGGGGATTTGGAAGGCAGCGGCAGGAGCGTGATGTTGTCCGGCAGCTTGAGCTTGGGCGAGAGGTGCCAGCCGGCCTGGTCGAGCAGGAGAACGGCATGTGCGCCGGGCGGCACGGCGTGGGCGATCTCCTCCAGGTGCAGAGCCATGGCCTCGGTTGTGCAGCGGGGAAGGACGAGACCCGCAGCCTTGCCTTTGGCTGGGCAGATGGCGCCGAAGATGTAGGCCGACTGAGTGCGCTGGTCGCTCGGGGCCGAGGGACGGGTCCCACGTCTCGCCCATCGGCGGGTGATCTTGTTCTTTTGGCCGATCCGAGCCTCGTCGCAGAACCAGGCCTCTATCGGCTTGCCGCCGGCGTCGGTCGCGGCGATCTCGTCCAGACGGGCCGAGAACTCTTTATTAAAAGCGTCGGCGGCGGCCTCGCTCTTGGCATGGTGGCGCGGCCGGGCCGAGAGCTTCCGGAAGCCCATGGCGCGCAACTCGCGGCTCATGGTCTGCTTGGAGATCGAGGTCCGGAATTCCTCGAAGACCCAGTCCATCAGATCGACGAGACGCCACCGCACGACGCTGTGGATCGCCGGGATCGGTCCGTCCTCGACCACTTGGCGCAGCTTCTCGCGTTGCGCCCCGTCGAGGAGTGGGCGGTTCCCGGGGGCCTTGCCGTTCAACAACCCGGCCACGCCATCCCGGTTGAACCGTAGGACCCAATCGCGCACCGTCTGCAGCCCGACGCCGCCGATCGCGGCCGCCTCGGACCGCGACCCGCCGCCATAGATGGCCGCCGGGACAAGAAGACGTCGGGTCTGATCAGGATCACGAGAGTGACGGGCGAGGCCCCGCAGACGGACGGCATCGTAATCGGGACGGAGCGGAACGGGAGCGGCCGAGGCGAACCATCCAAGCTGACCGCCACTCTGATATCACGAGAGCCGGGCCAACGAAACCGTTCGAGAGTCAGCCTTCATGGGACCTAGTATAAAGTACGGGATTGTACGCACTAGCGCCCGGCCGCGCTCTGGTCCAGATTGCGGCCGCGGTGTCGTGTCGCTCGACCGGGGCACCAACGAGCAACGGGCAACAAAACGCGGCCCATGGAAACGCCATGGGTTGAGGAGGGGGACTCGGATGGATACATCCTTGGTCGATCGTATTACGGCCAATCCGGACTATCAGACGCTGAAATCCAAGCGCAACAGCTTCGGCTGGATGCTCACCTGGGCCATGCTGATCGTCTATTACGGCT
This sequence comes from Enterovirga sp., assembly GCF_035325185.1. Classification (GTDB taxonomy): domain Bacteria; phylum Pseudomonadota; class Alphaproteobacteria; order Rhizobiales; family Beijerinckiaceae; genus Enterovirga. The sequence continues at coordinate 1,628 of NZ_DAOLAJ010000102.1, forward strand.
TCATCGTGCTGATCGCGTTCAAGAAGGACGTGCTCGCCGCCCGCATCGGTAGCGGCGTGATGACCTGGGGCATCCCGATCGGCTTCGGCGTGATCGTGTTCACCATCCTGATCACCGCGCTCTACGTGCAGCGCGCCAACAGCGAATACGACGCCCTTGCCGAGAAGGTGAAGCGGGAGGTGCTGAAGTGAAGGCCGTGCGTCATACCCTCGGCGCGGCCGCGTCCGCCGCCACCCTCTCCCTGCTGCCGACCCTCGCCTTCGCGGCGGAGGCCATCGGCCCGACCGAGAAGCAGGCCACCAACTGGACCGCGATCGTCATGTTCGCCCTCTTCGTGGTGATGACCCTGTTCATCACCAAGTGGGCGGCGGCCAAGACCAAGTCGGCGGCCGACTTCTACACCGCCGGCGGTGGCATCACCGGCTTCCAGAACGGCCTCGCCATCGCCGGCGACTACATGTCGGCGGCCTCCTTCCTCGGCATCTCGGCCGCGGTGATGACCTCCGGCTTCGACGGCCTGATCTACTCGATCGGCTTCCTCGTCGGCTGGCCCATCCTCACCTTCCTGATGGCCGAGCGGCTGCGCAACCTCGGCAAGTTCACCTTCGCCGACGTCGCCGCCTTCCGCTTCGACCAGACCCCGGTGCGCGTCTTCGCCGCCTCCGGCACCCTGGTGGTGGTGGCCTTCTACCTGATCGCGCAGATGGTCGGCGCCGGCCAGCTCATCAAGCTGCTGTTCGGCCTCGAATACTGGATGGCGGTGGTCATCGTCGGCGTGCTGATGATGGTCTACGTGCTGTTCGGCGGCATGACCGCCACCACCTGGGTGCAGATCATCAAGGCCTGCCTGCTGCTCGGCGGCGCCTCCTTCATGGCGGCGATGGTGATGTGGCGCTACGGCTTCTCCCCCGAGGGGCTGTTCGCGGCGGCGGTCGGGATCAAGAGCGGCATCGCCGCCAAGCCCGGCGTCACCCCGGAGGCGGCAGCCGCCGCCGGCCAGGCGATCATGGGCCCGGGCAACTTCATCAAGGACCCGATCTCGGCCATCTCCTTCGGCATGGCCCTGATGTTCGGCACCGCCGGCCTGCCGCACATCCTGATGCGCTTCTTCACCGTGCCGAGCGCGAAGGAAGCGCGCAAGTCGGTGATGTGGGCGACCGGCTGGATCGGCTACTTCTACCTGCTGACCTTCATCATCGGCTTCGGCGCCATCACCTACGTGCTGACCAACCCCGAGTTCCTCACCCCCCAGGGTGGCCTCATCGGCGGCGTCAACATGGCGGCGGTGCACCTGTCGCATGCGGTGGGCGGCAACGTGTTCCTCGGCTTCATGTCGGCGGTGGCGTTCGCGACCATCCTCGCGGTGGTGGCCGGCCTGACGCTGTCGGGCGCCTCGGCGGTGTCGCACGACCTCTACTCGACGGTGATCAAGGGCGGCAAGGCCGACAGCGCCTCGGAGCTCAGGGTCTCGCGCATCACCACGGTCTGCCTCGGCGTGATCGCGGTGCTGCTCGGCATCGCCTTCGAGAAGCAGAACATCGCCTTCATGGTGTCGCTGGCCTTCGCGGTGGCGGCGTCGGCGAACTTCCCGGTGCTGTTCATGTCGGTGCTGTGGAAGGACTGCACCACCCGCGGCGCGGTGATCGGCGGCTTCCTGGGCCTTGCGGCCTCGGTGATCCTCACCGTCCTGTCGCCGTCGGTGTGGGAAGCCACGCTCGGCAATCCGGCGGGCTCGGCGCCGTTCCCCTACACCTCGCCGGCCCTGTTCTCCATGACCCTCGCCTTCCTCGGGATCTGGTTCTTCTCGATCACCGACAGGAGCGCCCGGGCCAAGCTCGACCGTGCCGGCTTCCCGGCGCAGGAAGTGCGCTCCGAGACCGGCATCGGCGCCGCGGAAGCGTCCGCCCACTGACCAGAGCCGCCGGGTTCCGGCCCGGCGGTCCGGTCCGACCTTCGGAGGCGGCGGTGCCGCCTCCCCCTTCGACCCGCCGCCGGCGGGTCGAAATCGTTTGGTACCCCGCGACGAGGCCGGTGGACTGGCCTTGGCGCAGCGTCCGTCCTCTAGAGGGTGATGACGCTTCGTTGAATCGTCATCACCCTCTATCTTTTTGTTTTAGCATGATCTTTTCCAAAAACCGGCATCCACTTCTTGGGATCATGCTCTAGTGTGCCGACATTGCGTGCGCCGATCCGGGATATTCCGGAGTTTCCGGCGACCCGCTCCAGGTCGTTTCATCGCAGCGATGACATGACCGAAGCTCTTGTCTGGCCGCATTTTCCTCACCCGAAGCCGGACCCGGCCCGGGTGAGGAAAATGCTCCAGAGTCCGGGAGGCCGATGCCCTTGGATACCGCGACGCCACATCCCGCCGCCGCCCGCGAGCGCCGGGAATTCGTCTCGCTCCTGTCCTCGCGGGTGCGCGACGTCTATGTCCGCAAGCCGTTCTTCGCCGATGCCGGCACCGACCTCGTCACCCTGTGCCGGGCGCTGTCCGAGCGCGGCCTCTCCGAGGCGCTGGTCGAGGAGAACGGGCGCATCGGCGTCTTCACCACCACCGACCTGCGCGACGCGCTGCTGCGGCCCGAGCCGCCGACCCGCCTCGCGGTGCGCGAGGTGGCGACCTTCGACCCGTGGTCGGTCAGCCTCGACGACGAGCTCTACGACGCCTTGATCCTGATGCTGCGCCACCGGGTCCACCGGGTGGTGGTGCGCGACGGCACGGCGATCGTCGGCGTGCTCGGCCAGCTTGATCTGATGGCCTTCGTCGCCAACCACTCGCACATCATCGCCCTGGAGATCGCCAATGCCGGCGACGTCGCCGCGCTGAAGGCCGCCGCCCGGCAGATCGACGGCATGGTGGCGGTGCTCAATGCCGACGGGGTACGGGTGGAGGTGATCGCCGGCCTCGTCGGCGAGCTCAACCGGCAGGTCTTCCGCCGGCTGTGGGAGATGCTGGCGCCGGAGGACCTGCGGGCCCATTCCTGCCTGATCGTCATGGGCAGCGAGGGCCGCGGCGAGCAGATCATCAAGACCGACCAGGACAACGCCCTCATCATCGCCGACGCCTACGCCTGCCCGGATCTGGAGGCCATCACCGAGGCCTTCACCGCGGCGCTGATCGACTTCGGCTATCCGCCCTGCCCCGGCGGCATCATGCTGAGCCGGCCGCTGTGGCGCCAGCCGCTGGCCGCCTTCAGGCAGACGCTGCGCCAGTGGGTGCACGGCCCCGACGGCGGCCTCCCGCCCGGCGGCCGCGACGACGGGCCGATGAACCTCGCCATCTTCCTCGATGCGGTGGCGGTGGCCGGCGATGCCGGCCTGCTGGCCGAGGCGGAGGCCTATCTGGAGCGATTGGTTGCCGCCGACGCGCCCTATCTCGCCCGCTTCGCCCGGGCGGTGGACCAGTTCCGCGAGGAGGGCGGCTGGTGGTCGCGCCTGCCGGGCCTGCGCGGACGCGAGGCGGCGGAGATCGACATCAAGAAGCTCGGCATCTTCCCCATCGTCCACGGGGTGCGGGCGCTGGCGCTGGAGCACCGCATCACCGCCCGCGGCACCGTCGACCGGCTGAAGGCGCTGCGCGAGGCCGAGGCCCTCGACGACGCCCTCGACCGCGACCTCGTCGAGGCGCTGCGCTTCCTCATGGGGCTGAAGCTGCGCAGCAACCTGCGCCAGATCGCCGCCGGCCGGCCCCCGGGCAATACCGTGCGCCTCGCCGACCTCGGCACGCTGGAACGGCAGGCGCTGAAGGATTCGCTCGCCATCGTGCGCGAGTTCAAGGCCTGGCTGTCCCGCCACTACCGGTTCGACGCCCTGTGACCGGCGGCGCCCAGACCCCGCCCCCCACCGGCGGCAAGCCGCGGCCGGGCACGCTCGTCGCCTTGTTCGGCGCCGGGGTGGTGCTGTTCAACGCGCCGCTGCTCAGGATCTGGGACAATGGCGGCACTGTTTTCGGCCTGCCGCTGCTGCCGGTGGGGCTGTTCGCGGTGTGGGCGCTGCTGGTGGTCGCCATCGCGCTCGCCAGCGAGGGCTGAGGCGGCGCCATGATCTCCGGCACCACGGTCATCGCCGTCTCCCTCCTCTACCTCTTGGTGCTGTTCGCCATCGCCGCCATCGCCGACCGGCGGGCGGCGGCGGGGCGCTCCCTGATCGGCAATGCCTGGGTCTACGCCTTGTCGCTGGCGGTCTACTGCACCGCCTGGACCTATTTCGGCAGCGTCGGCCGGGCGGCGGCGGGGGGCGTGTGGTTCCTGCCGATCTATCTCGGGCCGATGCTGGCCATGCTGGTGGCGTGGCTGGTGGTGCGCAAGATGATCCGCATCGCCGCCCTCTACCGCATCACCTCCATCGCCGACTTCATCGCCTCGCGCTACGGCAAGAGCCCGGCGGTGGCGGCGGTGGTGACGCTGATCACCGTCATCGGCCTCCTGCCCTACATCGCCTTGCAGCTGAAGGCGGTGTCGGTGGGCTACGACGTGCTCACCAGCGGCGCCGCCCGGCCGGTGAGCGCGGTGCCGGTATGGCAGGACGGGACGCTGGCGGTAGCCCTGGCGCTCGCCGCCTTCACCATCCTGTTCGGCACCCGCCATCTCGACAGCGCCGAGAAGCACGAGGGGATGGTGGCCGCCATCGCCTTCGAATCGGTGGTCAAGCTCTGCGCCTTCCTCGCGGTGGGGCTGTTCGTCACCTACGGCCTGTTCGACGGCCTCGCCGACATCTGGGACCGGGCCCAGGCCCTGCCCGGCATCGGCGAGCTGATGCGGCTCGGCCCCGAGGGCTCGTTCCGCGGGCCGGAATGGTTCACCCTCACCGCTTTGTCCGGCCTGTCGGTGCTGCTGCTGCCGCGCCAGTTCCAGGTGATGGTGGTGGAATGCAAGGACGAGCGCCACCTCAAGCGGGCCACCTGGGTGTTTCCGGCCTATCTGCTGGCCATCAACGTCTTCGTGCTGCCGCTGGCGCTGGGCGGACTGGTGCTGTTCGGCCGCAGCGCCAATGCCGAGGCGTTCGTCCTCACCTTGCCGCTCGCCGCCGACATGCCGGCGCTGGCGGTGTTCGCCTATGTCGGCGGGCTCTCGGCCGCCACCGGCATGCTGATCGTCGAGACCATCGCCGTCTCCACCATGGTCTGCAACGACCTGGTGATGCCGGCCCTGCTGCGCCATCCGCGCTTCGGCGCCGGGGCCAAGGGCGACCTTGCCGGGCTCATCCTCAACATCCGCCGCACCGCCATCCTCGCCATCCTGCTGCTCGGCTATCTCTATTTCCGCGTGGCGGGAGAGGCCTATGCGCTGGTCTCCATCGGCCTCATCTCGTTCGCCGCGGTGGCGCAGTTCGCCCCGGCGCTGCTCATCGGCCTCTACTGGCGCGGCGGCACCCGCACCGGGGCGCTGGGCGGGCTCATCGGCGGCTTCCTCGTCTGGGCCTACACGCTGATGCTGCCCTCGGTGGCGAAGTCCGGCTGGATCGACGCCACCATCCTCACCGACGGCCCGGCCGGCCTCGCCCTGCTCGCCCCGGAGGGATTGCTCGGCCTCACCGGCCTCGATCCGCTCTCGCATGCGCTGTTCTGGAGCCTGCTGGTCAATCTGGGCCTCTATGTCGGCCTGTCGCTGTGGCGCACCCCTTCCGGCCGGGAGGCGAGCCAGGCGCTGCTGTTCGTCGACGTCTTCACCCGCGGCCGCTCGGACGGCACCGCGGCGCCGGTCTTCTGGCGCGGCCGGGCCCGGCACGACGACCTGATGGCGCTCGCCACCCGTTTCCTCGGCCCGGAGGCGGCCCGCTCGCTGGACGAGGCGCGGGCCGCGCTCACCGGCCCCGAGGCCGATGCCCGCCTCGTCGACCTGGTGGAGCGGCGGCTTGCCGGCGTCGTCGGCAGCGCCTCGGCGCGGGTGCTGGTGGCCTCGGTCGCCGACGAGGCGCCGCTCGGCATCGCCGAGGTGGCGCAGATCCTGGAGGAGGCCTCGCAGCTGCGCGTCTATGCCCGGGCGCTGGAGGAGAAATCCCGGGCGCTGGAGGAAGCCGGCGCCGAGCTGCGCGCCGCCAACGCCAAGCTGATGACCCTCGACCAGCTCAAGGACGACTTCATGTCGTCGGTCACCCACGAGTTGCGCACCCCGCTCACCGCCATCCGCGCGGTGGCCGAGCTGATGCGCGACACCCCCGACATGGACGAAGAGCAGCAGGCGGAGTTCCTCGCCATCATCATCGCCGAGAGCGAGCGCCTCGGCCGGCTGGTGAACCAGGTGCTCGACCTCGCCAAGATCGAATCCGGCCATGCCCAGTGGGTCATCACCGACGTCGATCTGGCCAGGCTGGTGCGCGATGCCGCCCGCTCGGCGGGCGAACTGTTCCGCACCCGCGGCGCCCGCCTCGAGCTCGACATTCCCGATACCGTGCCGCAGGTGCGCGGCGATCCCGACCGGCTGACGCAGGTGGTGCTGAACCTTCTCTCCAACGCCGCCAAGTTCGTGCCGGCCGAGACCGGCCTCGCCCGCCTCACGGTGCGCGTGGAGCCGGCGAGCGTTCTGGTCTCGGTCGCCGACAACGGCCCCGGCGTGCCCCTCGCCGATCAGGACGGCATCTTCGAGAAGTTCCATCAGGCCGGCGACACCCTCGCCCATCCCGGCGGAACCGGCCTCGGCCTTCCGATCAGCCGCGAGATCGTGGATCATCACGGCGGAGAACTCTGGCTGGAGTCAGAACCGGGCAGCGGGGCGACCTTCGCCTTCCGACTGCCCCTGCCGCCGGAGACGGAGGACACGCCATGACCAAGGATGCACGCCCGCCAAGGGTGCTGGTTGCCGACGACGAGCCCAACATCGTCGTCTCGCTCCAGTTCATGATGAAGCGCGAGGGCTACGAGGTGTTCGTCGCCCGCGACGGCGTGGCGGCGCTGGAGGCGATCCGGCGCGAGCGGCCGCGGCTGGTGCTGCTCGATGCCACCATGCCGGGCATGAGCGGCTTCGACGTCTGCGCCGCGGTGCGGGCCGATGCGGCCCTGCGCGACATCCGCATCCTGATGCTCACCGCCAAGGGCCGCGCCGCCGACATGGCGCGCGGCGTCGGCGCCGGGGCCGACGCCTACATCACCAAGCCGTTCGATACCCGCGAGCTGGTGCAGCAGGTGCGCGACATGCTCGCCGCCCCGCCGTCGGCCGATCCGTCGTCCGCCGGCCTTCCCGCATGAAGCCGCATACCCGCCGCACCCTCGTCACCGCGGCGGCGCTGCTGGCGCCGGGCATCGGCATCGGCCTGTGGGCGCTGGTCGCCGCCGCCCTGTTCCTCGCGCCGCTGGATGCGGAGGGGCGGGCGGGCATCGTCGCCGCCCTGGCCCCGGCATTCGACCACCACGGGGTGATCCTGTTCGCCTGGTGGCTCGCCGCCGCCGCCCTCGCGGCGCTCGGCATGCGGCGGCTCGTCGCCGGCTATCTCGTCGCCCCTGCCCGCCTCGCCGAGGCGGCGCAGGCGCTGGCCGGCGATCCCGCCGCGCCGGAGGTGGCGACGCAGGGCCCGGCCCCGGTGCGGATAACGGCGGCGGCGCTGAACGCCCTCGCCGCCCAGCGCCGCACCCTCAGCAAGGACATGGAGCGCCTCGTCGCCGAGGCCAGCCGCGACGTCGCCCAGCAGCGCGACCAGCTCGGCACCCTGATGGCGCAGCTCCAGCAGAGCGTGGTGGTCTGCAACCACGAGGGCCGCATCCTGCTCTACAACGCCCGGGCGCTAGCGCTGGTGCGCCGGCTCACCGGCACCGCCAGCGGCGCCTCCGGGGCGGAACTGATCGGGCTCGGCCGCTCCATCCACGGGGTGGTGGATCGCGCCCTCATCGCCCATGCCCGCGAGATCATCGCCCGCCGCGTGGCGCGCGGCGAGAGCGAGGGCGTCTCGGCCCGCTTCGTCACCACCACCCCGTCGCGGCACCTTTTGCGGGTGCTGCTGGCGCCGGTGGGCCGCGCCGCGGCGGAGGCGGAGACGCCGGGCGGCTTCGTGCTGCTGCTCGACGACATCACCGACGCCTACGAATCCGAGACCCGGCGGGACGCCACCCTCACCTCGCTCACCGAGGCCAGCCGGGCGGCGCTGGCCAGCATGCAGGCCGCCCTCGACATGCTGGACTATCCCGACCTCGCCCCCGAGGAGCGCGAGCAGTTCCAGGCGGTGGTGCGCGAGGAGGTCACCGGCCTCGGCCGCCGCCTCGCCGACCTCGCCGCCGACGCCGCCCGCGACCTCAAGACCCGCTGGCCGCTGCAGGACATGCAGGCCGCCGACCTCCTCGCCGCCATCGCCCATCGCATCGCCGAGGAGACCGGCCTCACCCCCCTCGCCGAGGAGGCCGCCCCCGACCTCTGGCTCAGCGTCGACAGCTTCGCCCTCATCGAGGCGGTGGCGTTTCTCGCCCGCAATCTCGCCGAAAGCCCGCGCGGCCTCACCTTGCGGGCGGAGCGCGCCGGGGCGGGAGCGCATCTCGACCTCGGCTTTTCCGGCCCGCTGCCGGCAGCCGAGACGCTGGCCGAGTGGCAGAGCGGCTCCATGCGCAGCGCCGAAGGCGCTCCCGCGCTCTCCGTGCGCGACGTCGCCGAGCGCCATGACGGCGCGGTCTGGTTCGAGCGCGATCCCGGCGGGACGGGCGGCGCCTTCCGCTTCCTGCTGCCGCCGGCGGAGACGCAGGAGCCGCCGGCCTCCGCCCTCGCCTCGGACGATGCGCGCCCGGCCTATTACGATTTCGACCTGTTCGCCGCCGCCGCCGGCAGCCGGGCGCTGGACGACCAGCCGCTGGAGGCCCTTGCCTATACGGTATTCGACACCGAGACCACCGGCCTCGACCCCTCGGGCGGCGACGAGATCATCCAGTTCGGCGCCACCCGCATCGTCAACGGCCGGGTGCTGCGCGGCGAGTGCTTCGACGCGCTGGTGGATCCCGGCCGCTCGATCCCCGAGGCGGGGATCGCCGTCCATCACATCACCCCGGACATGGTGCGCGGGCGCCCGCGCATCGGCGCGGTGCTGCCGGCCTTCCACGCCTTCGCCGCCGAAACCGTGCTGGTGGGCCACAACGTCGCCTTCGACATGCGCTTCCTGAAGCTGAAGGAAGCCGAATGCCGGGTGGCGTTCGACCAGCCGGTGCTCGATACGCTGCTGCTCGCCGGCATCGTCCATCCCAATGCCGACCAGCATGCGCTGGAGGCCATTGCCGGACGGCTCGGCGTCTCGGTGAGCGGGCGTCACTATGCGCTCGGCGACGCGCTGGTGACGGCGGAAGTCTTCCTGAAGCTCATCCCGCTGCTGCGCCAGAGGGGGATCGAGACCCTCGGCGCGGCGCGGGCGGCGGCGGAGCAATCCTGGCACGCCCGGCTGAAGTACTGAGAGTCTTCTCTGATTGGGGTTGTTGCGGTCAAGCTGCTCGTTCGTGTTTCTCCGGCTGTTTTCGTCCCCGTGGGTCACACGTTTCTCTTCGCGGTCGACACTGGGCCGCCGCATGATGGGGTCAGGAGGACGAGGCGTCTCAATCTGTTTCACGACCTTGCCGGTTTTCACCCGCAGGCTCGGAACTCTCAACGAGATCACCTCGTCCATCGTCCCCACGGGAACGATCCGGTCCGCCCTTGCGGGCGTATTCCGTGTGCTCGATCCTCCTGCCGTTCTGGCTGTTCAGGCTGGCGCGAGGCCGGCCTGCGTCTTGGCGCAGGCAGCCCCCAAACCGCATCAGGCGCAGGCATCGTCGTCGATGTCTTCTCCCGATCACCCCGTGCGCGCGCGCAACCCGCTCCCCATCGAAGATTGGTGAGGCAGGGTCGAGCACCTGACCGAGAGCTTGCGACCCTGGCTGCAGAAGCCCGCTGCCGAGCGCATCGCGTATCTGCAGGCGCCGCGTTGGATCGGGACGCAAGCTGCGCGGGACGGAATCGACACGCTGCTGGTGTGCCTCGATCGCCCGCCAACTCTGCGCACGCGCGGCGTGATGCTGATAGGACCCTACGCCAACGGCAAGAGCATGATCGCCGAACGCTTTACGGTCATGGATCGCCGCCGAGCGGACGCCGAGCGAGGCTCTCGCCGCATCGTGCTAGTCCAGACGCGTGAAGGCTCCGGCTTGGTCAATTTCTATGCCGGCATTCTGGCGGCGTTGGAGGCGCCGCAGCTCAGGGCGCGCGATACCTCAGCGAAAGCCGAGCAGCTGGACCGACTGCTACGCCTTGATGACGATGATCGCCTACGCCTTCCTCCAATCCCGCCGCCTCAGGGC
>NZ_DAOLAJ010000103.1:0-11812 GCF_035325185.1 Enterovirga sp.
GGGGGGGAGGGTTGGCGCGGCGGAAACCGCCATATGCAACAGCCCTGCCGCTCGCGGGGAGGGTGCATCCCACGCGGTGAGCGGATGGCCTTTATGTTGAAGTGGTTGGATGGATTTCCTAATCCGTTTACGTAAGAGGTAGAGCACGCCTGGACATTGTCCTGAAAAGAGTTGATCTGTCCTGAGGTTCTGGATGCAGATCTTTCACGAAGCAGCTTGTTCTCAACAATAAAGCTGGTCCCCTCATGCGAGAGGCAAGCTGTCGCGCCAGCTCATGCGCGAGGATAGCGTTGCTCCGTAACTCATTGTGAACAAAAGCGATCCCGCCACGCGGGAAGAGCATTCTCGAACGGGAGGGCGCTCGCCTCGTAGACGCCGCGCGCGACGGCTCGGGCGAGGCAATCCGAAGCCCGCGCCGCAAGCTCGGTGAAGTCGTCCAGGCCTGGCAGCAGGGGGCGCCGGAGCGTGGAGCAGGCAAAGACCGTGTCCCCGTCCATGGCCGCCCCGGAGAGCCGCAAGGCCCGCGTGAGGCCCTGAGCGGCGATGGCGGCGAGGCGGCTCGCCTGGGGTTTCGTGAGCGCGGCATCGGTCGCGACGGCGGCGATGGTCGTCGCCGGCACGCCCATGCCCTTCCAGCCGAGGCTGTGAACCTCCTCAGGAATCCGCGCCGGCCAGCCGAGGCCCCCGAACTCGCCGCCGATCTCGAACGGCGCGGCCCAGAAATGCGGCCCCCGGCCGACGATCGTCGATCCGATCGCGTTGACGGCTGCGATCGCGCCGATCGTATGGCCGGTCGTCGTGCGGACGCTCGCCGATCCGATCCCGCCCTTGAGGTCCACGGTCGTCGCGCCGTAGCCTGCCCCCGCCGTGCCCAGCTCGAAACGCATGCCGGCGCATTGGCAGGCGGCATAGGCCAGTTCGCGATAGGGAGGATACTGGCCCCAGGCCTTGTCCCCGCCATTGAGAAGGTCGAACAGGATGGCGGCCGGGACAATCGGCACCAGGGCGTCCCGGATCGCGAGCCCCCGCCCGCGCGCGCGCAGCCATGCCTGCACCCCCGAGGCGGCGTCGAGGCCGAAACTCGACCCGCCGGAGAGGACGAGAGCGTCGATCCGCTCGAGGGTCCGGTCCGGCGCGAGGCATTCCTGGTCTCGCCCCGCGGCCGCCCCGCCGGTGACGGCGACACCCGCGACGGCGGGATCGTCGAAGAGAACGACCGTGACCCCGCTGGCGAGGTCCTCGTCCTGCGCCTGGCCGACCGTCAGGCCGGCGACATCCGTCAGCAGGTTCAAGCGCGCCTCCCATTCCCCGGATCACAGGATCACGGGACATATAAGGGAGCCGCCCTTTCCCGTCATTCCTGCCGGCGCTTCAGGCCGGGAAGCCGTAGAGACGGTTCGGGTTGTCGACGAAGAGCTTCCGGCGGCGCTCCTCGTCCGGGACCCATTCGCCCAGGAGGTCGAGAAGCTCGCCGATCTTCGGCGCGCGCTCGTATTGCGAGACATGCGGCCAGTCCGATCCCCAGACGCAGCGATCGGGCGCGGCCTCGTTGAGGGCGCGGGCGAAGGGGATGGTGTCGCGATAGGGCGGCCCCTCGACCGAGGTGCGAAAGGCGCCCGACAGCTTCACCCAGCCGCCGTCGCGCACGAGGCCGAGGAGAGCCTGGAATCCCGCATGATCGAGGCCCGCCGAGGTCGGGAAATGGCCCATATGGTCGACCACGGCCGGCACGGGCAGGCTCGCGATCCGCCCTGCGAGGGAGGGCAGTTCGCGCGCATCCATCAGGAACTGGAGATGCCAGCCCATCTCGCGCGCGAGGGCGCCGTAATCGGCGAGCTGGGAAAAACCGACGCCGCCCCCGAACAGGACGTTGATGCGAAGCCCTCGGATACCTGCCTCCTGCAACTCGCCGAGTTGCCGGTCCGGCAGCCCGAGCGGAATGACGGCGATGCCGCGCAGCCGCTCGGGATGTGCGCGCAGCGTCTCGACAAGCAGCCGGTTGTCGGTGCCGTGCACGCTCACCTGGACGAGGACGCCCTTCGCCATTCCCGTCGCGTCGAGCATGGCGAGATAGTCCCGGGCCGGCGCGGCGGGCGGGGTGTAGCTGCGGCCGGGAACGAAGGGATAGGCGGGCGGCTCGCCGATCACATGGGCATGGGTGTCGACCGCTCCCGCCGGGACCCGGTAGCGGGTCGGGCCGGAGGGGTGCGGGTCGGGCGGCAGGCAGAGGTCGGCCGATCCGGCTTGCGTATGTCCGGCCATGTCAGCGGTCCGAGTGGAGGACGCGCCCGCGCGTCTCCGGCAGGCAGAAGGCGGCCAGGAAGAAGACGGTGAAGGCGGAGGCGCCGAAGATGCCGATCGCGTTCGCGAGCCCCGTCGAGGCGGCGAGATAGCCGACGAGCGTCGGGAACAGGGCCCCGATGCCGCGGCCGAAATTGTAGCAGAAGCCCTGCGCCGAGCCGCGCAGGCGCGTCGGGAAGAGTTCCGTCAGGAAGGCGCCGAGGCCCGAGAAGGGGGAGGAGGCGAAGAAGCCGAGCGGAAACCCGAGGAACCAGAGCACGGTGCCCGAGAGCGGAACCTGCGTGTAGACGAGGATGACGGCGACCGCGCCGAGCCCCGTGAGGAGGAAGAGGTTGCGGCGTCCGATGCGGTCGGCGAGCCAGGCGCCGACCAGATAGCCGACGAACGAGCCGAGGATGACGGCGGCGAGATAGCCCGTCGAGGAGACGATGTTGAGGCCGCGCTCGCGCTTCAGGAATTCCGGCAGCCAGGTCGTCACGGCGTAGTAGCCGCCCTGGATTCCCGAACTCATGACCGAGGCGAGGATCGTGGTCCTCAGGATCGGGCCCTCGAAGATCTCCCAGATGCGGGGCTGCTCGCCCGCCGCCTTCGCCGCCTCGCGCGTCTGGGCGGCGACCTCGGGCTCCTCGACGTGGCGGCGGATGTAGAAGATCAGGAGGGCGGGCAGCGCGCCGATGACGAACATCCAGCGCCAGGCCGTCTCGGCCGGGACATAGCTGAACAGGATGGCCTGGGCGAGAACCGCGAAGCCCCAGCCGATCGCCCAGCCCGACTGCACCGAGCCGACGGCGCGGCCGCGAAATTGCGGACGGATGGTCTCGCCGATCAGGACCGCCCCGGCCGCCCATTCGCCGCCGAAGCCGAAGCCGAGCAGCGCGCGGATGACGAGGAGCTGCTCGAAATTCTGCGCGAAGGCCGAAAGCAGCGAGAAGAAGGAGAACCACAGGATCGTGAGCTGGAGCGTCAGGACGCGGCCGATCCGGTCCGCGACGAAGCCCGCGATCCAGCCGCCGAGGGCGGAGGAGAGCAGCGTGACGGTCGCCGCGAGGCCCGCCGTGCCCGGATCGACCTTCCAGATCGCGATGATCGTGCCGATCACCAGCGGGTAGATCATGAAATCCATGCCGTCGAGCGTCCAGCCCGCGAAGCAGGCCCAGAACGTCCGCCGTTCCGGCAGGGTCATGCTCTTATAGAAGGCGGAGAGGCTGGTATCCTCGATGGCGACGGTTTCGACGGGCTCCGTTCCGCCCTGGGCTGTTGCGCTCATGCTCCTCCCCGCGGAGCCGGCGCTCCGCGACGGGCGGGCCCCGGAACGGGCGTAGCACGAAAGCCGAAATGCCTGGAATGGCGGCAGGCGGCGATCGGGGACGAATTCGCAAGAAAAAAGGGCCCGTCTCGCGACGGGCCCCGAAAGCGGATCGGCGGAAGGCCGGCTTACATGCCGACCTCGTTGCCGGCATAGTCGATCTTGCCGTCGGCGCCCTTCTTCCAGACATACATGACGTAGTCGGGACGGGTGATGTCGCCCTTCTTGTCGAAGGACAGGTCCCCGATCACGGTCTTGAAGACCTTGCCCGAGCGGATCACCTCGGCGACCTTCTTGGAATCGGTCGTCTTGGCCTGCTCGGCGGCCTGCTGGAGGATCTGGAACGAGGCATAGCTGTAGAGGGTATAGGCCTCGGGATCGATGCCCTTGGCGTTGAACTTGGCCACGACGTCCTTGGCGTCGGGGTTCTTGCGGGCGTCGGGCCCGAAGGTCATGTAGGTGCCCTCGGCGCCCGGTCCCGCGATCTGCACGAATTCCTTGTCGGTGATGCCGTCGCCCGACATCATCGGCGCCTTGAGGCCTTGGTCGCGCATCTGGCGGACGATCAGGCCGGCCTCGGTGTGCAGGCCGCCGAAATAGACCACGTCCACATTGGCCTGCTTCAGCTTGGAGACGAGGGCGGAGAAGTCCTTCTCGCCGGTATTGATGCCTTCGTAGAGCACTTCCTTGAGCCCCTTGGCGTTCATCGCCTTCTGGGTCTCGTCGGCGAGCCCCTTCCCGTAGGGCGTCTTGTCGTGGACGATGGCGACCTTCTTGCCCGCGAACTGCTTGGCCAGGAACGCGCCGGCCACGGCACCCTGCTGGTCGTCGCGTCCGCAGGTGCGGATGGTGTTCCACATCTTGCGCTCGGTGAATTTGGGATTCGTCGAGGCGGGCGTGATCTGGAGGATGTTCGATTCCTGGTAGACCTCGGAAGCCGGGATCGAGACGCCCGAATTGAAGTGGCCGACCACCCACTTGACGCCCTCGGAGGCGAATTTGTTCGCCAGCGAGACGCCGGTCTTCGGATCGCCCGCATCGTCGCCCACGACCAGCACGAGCTTCTGCCCGAGGATGCCGCCGGCGGCGTTGATGTCGGCGACCGCCTGCTCGGCCCCGTTCTTGAGCTGCGCGCCGAAGGTCGCGTTGCTGCCCGTGATGGGACCGGCGACGCCGACCTTCAACTGCGCGTAGGCCGGGGCCGATACGGCGAGGCCCACGGCCAAGCCGATCCCGGCCAGAAACTTGCTTTTCATTGTGACTTCTCCTCCGAATTGGCTGGGGCGAGAACGCAGCGCGCCGGATGCGGGATCCGGGCCAGCGCCGCCTCGTCCGGCGGGCGGCATCTTGCCTGTTTTCCCGGTCTTGTCACCCGTTCGCAGACCCTCGGGCCTGCGGCTTCTCGCGCCAGGAGAAGGGGCCGGCGCGCTCGATCATCCAGCGATATTGCCGCGCCATCTGGGCGGCGCGCGCGTAGCGGTGGGCCAGGAGCACGATGACGAGCACCACCAGAAGGTCGGCGAGATAGTAGCGCGGCGACAGGAAGCTGCCCTCGAACAGGGCGAAATGGATGAAGCGCACTGCGAGCGCGAGGGGAAGGGCGGCGAGCGCCGCGAGCCAGGCCGGCTTCCAGGCGAGGGCGATCGCGCGCCCGGTCATCCAGGCGGTCCAGCCGCCGAGGACGAGCGTGACCGCGATCCAGAGCCACGCGGAGGATTCTTCGTAGAGGATGCCTTGCATCGTGCGGCCTATCGCTTCCGGGCGCCGTGG
The DNA here is from genome assembly GCF_035325185.1 of Enterovirga sp. Taxonomy (GTDB): domain Bacteria; phylum Pseudomonadota; class Alphaproteobacteria; order Rhizobiales; family Beijerinckiaceae; genus Enterovirga. The sequence continues at coordinate 5,378 of NZ_DAOLAJ010000103.1, forward strand.
AAGACGAGCCGGCCCTCGGTCTCCTGGACCCGGTAGATCAGGATATACGGCAAGCCGCGCACGGGCCATTCCCTTGCCTGCGACCCGGGCACCAGACGTCCCATCGTCGGCTGATGGACCAGCAGGGAGGCGGCGGCCCGGATTCTGGCGACGACACGGGAGGCGGCACGCGGATTGTCCTGCGCGATGTAATCCCTGATTTCCGTGATTCGATGCCCGGCACGGCGCGAAACGATCAGCTTCATGCACCGAGACGCCGCCACATGGCGGCCGTTTCCTCCTCCGAGAGAAGGTCCAGTTCGCCAGCGAGCAGTTGGGCTTCGAGCTGTCGTGCCCGCTCGACTTGTTCGGGCGTCAGGGCTGAGGGTTCCTCGTACCGCTCCAGGATCGCGAGGAAGATTGCCGCAGCGCTCTCCTGATCGCTCGGCGAAAGGGCACGCAACCGCTCGAGGGCTTCGTCGAGGAGGGGCATGTCGACCTCCGTGGTCGGAACCGATCGGGATTGAGATACCATCAATGCGCCCCGCCTTCGAGATAGGCGGCCTTGACGTCCGGGTTGGCGAGCAGCTCGGCGCCGGTGCCGCTCATGGTGATCTGCCCGGTCACCATGACATAGGCGCGATGGGCGAGCTTGAGCGCGTGATAGGCGTTCTGCTCGACCAGGAAAACGGTCATCCCCTCGCGCCTGTTCAGGTCGCGCACGACGTCGAAGATCTGCTTGGCGATCAGCGGCGCGAGGCCGAGCGAGGGCTCGTCGAGGAGGAGGAGGCGGGGGCGGGCCATCAGGGCGCGGGCAATGGCCAGCATCTGCTGCTCGCCGCCCGACATGGTGCCGCCGCGCTGGTGCAGGCGCTCCCTCAGCCGCGGGAAGATCGCGAGCATCCGCTCCAGATCCTCGGCGAAATGAGCCTTGCCGTCGATCTCGGCGCCCATCTGGAGGTTCTCGTGGACGGTCATGCGCGGGAAGATGCGCCGGCCCTCCGGGGACTGCGCGATGCGCAGCCGCGCGATCTCGTGGGTCGGCAGGCTCGTGATGTCCCGGCCGTCGAAGAGGATCCGTCCGCGCCGCGCGCGCGGATTGCCGCAGATCGACATCATCAGCGTCGACTTGCCGGCCCCGTTGGCGCCGATCAGCGCGACGATCTCGCCTTCGCGCACCTCGAGGTCAACGCCTTTGAGCGCGACGATCGAGCCGTAGGCAGTCTCGACGCCCTGCACGGACAGGAGCGGCCTCAAGGCGGCCAGGCGCGTCTCCCCGGAGAGGAGATGGATATCGGCGATACTCACGATCCCACCTCGCCGACCTCGCGCTCGACCGCCGCGACCTCCTCGTCCTCGACGCCGAGATAGGCGGCGACGACCTTCGGGTCGCTCTTGACCTCCGCGGGCAGGCCGTCGGCGATCTTCACGCCGTAATCGAGCACGACGACATGGTCGGAAATCTTCATCACCACCGACATGTCGTGCTCGATCAGGAGGAGGGACGTGCCGTCCCGCTCGCGGATGGAGAGGAGCAGGTCGTTCAACTCCAGCGATTCGCGCGGATTGAGCCCCGCCGCCGGCTCGTCGAGGCAGAGCAGGATCGGATCGGTGCACATGGCGCGCGCGATCTCGAGGCGGCGCTGGTCGCCATAGGGAAGGTCGCCCGCCGGGTCGTCCGCCCTGTGGGTGAGGCGCGTGCGCTCGAGCCATGCCGCGGCCTTGTCGATCGCGGCGCGCTCGGCCCGCCGGTAGCCGGCCATCCCGAGAAGGCCCGCCACGGTGTAGCCCGAGGCCAGCATCAGCGGATTGTGCTGGGCCACCATCAGGTTCTCCAGCACCGTCATGCCGGAGAAGAGGCGGATGTTCTGGAAGGTGCGCGCGACCTTCGCCTTGCGGGCGATGTCGTGGCCCGGCAGCCGTTCGAGAAGATGCGTCGCGCCTTCCGGCTGGCGCAGGGTCAGCATCCCCTCGGTCGGCCGGTAGAAGCCGGTGATGCAGTTGAAGACGGTCGTCTTGCCCGCGCCGTTGGGGCCGATCAACGCGGTGATGTCGCCGCGCCCGCAGGTGAAGGAGAGGTCCGAGACGGCGGTCAGGCCGCCGAAGCGCATCGTCAGGTGCTCGACGGTGAGGATGGGGTCGGTCGCGCCGCGCATCAGCCGTGCCCCTCGCGCACGTGGGAGGCCGAGATGGCCCGGCGCTCCTTCAGGATCACCGTCGGCTCGCGGACGGAGACGAGGCCGCGTGGGCGCCAGATCATCATCAGCGCCATGGCAAGGCCGAACAGGAGGAGGCGCAACTCGTTCGGATCGAACCCGACCTCCTTGAAGACGTCGAGGTCGCGCAGAAGCTCGGGCCCCGCCGTCATGAAGATCGCGGCGACGGCGACGCCGATCTGCGAGCCCATCCCGCCCAGGACCACGATCGCGAGCACGATCGCCGATTCGAGGAAGTTGAAGCTCTCCGGGCTGATGAAGCCCTGGCGCACGGCGAAGAAGGAGCCCGCGAAGCCGCCGAACATCGCCCCCATGGCGAAGGCGGTGAGCTTCGTGTTGGTCGTGTCGATGCCGAGCGAGCGGCACGCGATCTCGTCCTCGCGCAAAGCCTCCCAGGCGCGGCCGATCGGCAGGCGCCGCAGCCGGATCGTCACGAGGTTGGTGACGAGGGCGAGGGCCAGGATCAGGTAGTAGAGGAAGAGGATGCGGTGCATCGGCGTGAACTCGATGCCGAGGCGAGCCGCGAAGCCGTCCTCGTCCGCCGAGAACGGAATGCCGAAGAAGGTGACGCGGGGGATCGAGGAAATGCCCGCGCCGCCCCCGGTGACGTTGACCCAGTTGATGAGGACGAGGCGGATGATCTCGCCGAAGGCGAGCGTGACGATGGCGAGATAGTCGCCGCGCAGCCGCAGCACCGGGAAGCCGAGAAGAAGCCCCCAGAAGGCGGCGAGGATCCCCGCGACCGGCAGGCAGACCCAGAAGGAGAGGTCGAAGGTCGTCGAGAGGAGGGCGTAGGAATAGGCCCCGACAGCGTAGAAGGCGACGTAGCCGAGATCGAGGAGCCCGGCGAGGCCGACGACGATGTTCAGCCCCCAGCCCAGCATGACATAGGTCAGGACGAGGATGCCGAGGTCGATCCAGTAGCGGCCCTCCGACAGGCCGCCGGTGGCGACGGCGGCGATGACCGGAAAGGCGACCGCGAATCCGAGCAGCGCGACGCTCGCGAAGGAGCCGAGGCGGCGGGAGGCGCGCGCCTCCCCGTCCGTCGCCGTCGTCACGGCTTCCTTCTCGGAGCGGGCCCTGCTGCGCCGCGTCGCCTCGAGGAGGCCCGGCACGGCCGGGACGATCAGGCCCTGGGCCAGGATCAGCGCGAAGACCGCCCCCGTCCAGACGAGCCAGACCTTGGGAGGCATGAAGGAGATCGCGACGCCGGGAAGGATCAGCCCCGCGAGCGGCGGCGTCAGCGCCTCGGTCGCCAGGAAGCCGAGAGCGAAGACGGCCGCGATCCCGGCGAAGGCCGCAAGGCGCAGGAGCGGGGAGGGCCCGCCCAGGGATTGCGGGAGCCGCAGCCGGATCGCGCGCGCGAAGGCGACCGCGAAGGTCAGGACCGTCATCAGCGCCACCGCATGGGGCCGCAGGGTCAGCATCAGGCCCGAGGGCGACTGGTCCGTTCGAAGCGCAATGATCGGGATGCACAGGCCGAAGGCGACGAGGGCGGCGAAGCCTGCCGATTTCAGCGCCGCTGCGAGGGCCGTCTGGGCCGGCGGCGCGGCCGTGACCGCCATCGGCTGCGCGAGGCGGACCGCCATCAGACTTTCTCGACCTCGGGCCGCCCGAGAATGCCGGAGGGCATGAAGGTCAGGACGATGGCGAGGATCGAGAAGGCGGCGACGTCCTTGTATTCGATGGGAAAGCGCGCCGACCACATGGTCTCGACGAGGCCGATGATGAGGCCGCCGATCACCGCGCCCGGAAGCGAGCCGATGCCGCCGAGCACGGCGGCGGTGAAGGCTTTCACGCCGGGCACGAAGCCGTCCGAGAAGTTCACGACGCCGTAATAGAGGAGGTACATCGTGCCGGCGACGGCGGCGAGGGCGGCCCCGAGGACGAAGGTCAGCGAGATCGTGCGGTCGACGTCGATGCCGACGAGGGCGGCCATCTTGCGGTCCTGCTCGCAGGCCCGCTGCGCGCGCCCGAGCGAGGTATGCTGGACGATGTACCAGAAGCCGGCGAGCAGCACGGCGGTGAGCGCCATGATGATGACCTGCTTGTAGGAGAGGGCGACGACGTAGCCGTTGCGCTCGAAGAGCGGGATCACCTCGGGCAGCATGGGCGGAGTGGGCTTGTTGCGCGCGCCCTGCGCCACCTGGACGAAATTCGACAGGAAGATCGAGATGCCGATGGCCGAGATCAGCGGCGCGAGCCGGAAGGAGCCGCGCAGGGGCCGGTAGGCGAGCCGCTCGAGGGCCCAGCCCCAGAGCGAGGTGAGCGCCATCCCGGCCAGCATGGAGACGAACAAGGCAAGCGCCACCGAGCCGATGCCGAGCACCGTCGTCAGAATCAGGAAGGCGATCAGGGCGATGAAGGCCGAGAGCATGAAGACGTCGCCATGGGCGAAGTTGACCATGCCGATGATGCCGAAGACCATCGTGTAGCCGATGGCGATGAGGCCATAGATGGCGCCGAGCGTCAGCCCGTTGATGAGCTGCTGGACGAAGACCTCGATTTCCATGCCGTCAGCCCGTCCCCTTTTTCTCATTGTCCGGCCGGCAATCGCCGTGGGCGGCGATCATGCACGGAACGGCGCCCCTTGCCAGCACCGAGCGGCTCTCGCAACCTTCGTTCCAAAGGATAGTATCGCGCCCGGATCGCCGGATGCGTTTCGAGGAGAAGCGGAATGGCCATGACCATGAGCGGCAGCGTGACGCTGCCGGCCGAGAGGCTGAAGGTCTGGGAAGCGCTGAACGACCCGGACATCCTGAAGGCGGCGATTCCCGGCTGCCAGGACATGACCCGCACGGGCGAGAACGGCTTTGCGGCCAGCGCCAAGGTGAAGATCGGCCCCGTCTCGGCAACCTTCAAGGGCAACGTGACCCTGTCGGAGATCGACGCGCCGAACGGCTATACGATTTCCGGCGAAGGGCAGGGCGGCGTCGCGGGCTTCGCCAAGGGGGGTGCCAAGGTCGCCCTCGCCGATGCCGAGGGGGGCGGGACGACCCTCGCCTATGACGTCGAGGCCACGGTCGGCGGCAAGATCGCCCAGCTGGGCGGGCGCCTCGTCAACGGCGTCGCCAAGAAATACGCCGACGAGTTCTTCGCCAATTTCGCCAAGGCGCTAGGCGGGGAGGGGGAGGCGGCGGGATAGCGCCTGCGATCATTCGCGCACGAAATCCTCGAGCGTCGCATAGAGCCATGCCTGATCGTCGTGGACGCTCTCGCTGCCGTCGAACCAGCTATATTCGATGTGGTCCTGGAAGAAATCCAGCTCGATCCTGCGGCCGAGCGTCGTGATGGTGAGATAGATGGAATCGTCCCGTGACCGATTGATCGTATAGGAAATCCGAGCCTGATCGAGGATTTGCAGGAACGGGATGAGATCCTGGATTCCTCTGAGTTTGGGATGTTTCATGGCCGCTTCCTGTCATCGTCTCGTCCCGGCAGGTCGATACGGATGCCGGCAATGGAATCGAGAGCTTCGGCGCCTCGGGCCGAGCGATCCGGCGGATTCTCGTGGTCGGATCGCCCGGCATCCCTGGGAGTCAACCCTCTACGAAGTGACGGAGCATGGCAAAGAGCTTGATTTGATCCGTCAGAATATCTTCTCGGCCATCAAAATGATTATATTCAACATGGTCCTCATAGAAATCAACTTCGATACGACTGTTTAATATATCGACGCGGACCGTAATATAATCATCGGCAGTTTGTTGGAATGCATGCCATATCTTTCTGTCGCGAAGGTAGGATGTGAATGCGATGATATCGCGGATGCCTCTTAGATTGTTTTCCATGCTGATGTCCTGAATCTATCTTGCCGGCGCAAGCTTCGAGCCTCCCTCCCCGAGCCTCCCCTGCCGCTGTCATTCCCGAGTGACGAATGGCCGCTTGACCCTACCCGAGGCCCCCGCCAAATTCTCGTAAGAATAGTTCGAGAAAGCGTAATATTCGTTCGGATATTACGCGGGAGGGCGTGATGGCCTCGGTATCCATGACGGTGAACGGGAAGGCCGTGTCGGCGGATATCGATCCCCGCACGCTTCTCGTTCAGTTCCTGCGCGAGAATTTGCGCCTGACGGGCACGCATGTCGGCTGCGACACGAGCCAGTGCGGCGCCTGCGTGGTGCATCTCGACGGACAGGCGGTGAAGTCCTGCACGATGCTCGCGGTGCAATGCGAGGGCGCCTCGGTCCCGACGATCGAGGGACTCGCCCACGGGGCCGAACTGCATCCGATGCAGGCC
>NZ_DAOLAJ010000104.1:0-11799 GCF_035325185.1 Enterovirga sp.
GTGAAGTCCTGCACCATGCTCGCCATGAGCGCCGACGGCGCCATGGTGACGACCATCGAAGCTCTCGCTAACGGCTCTACCCTGCATCCGATGCAGGAAGCCTTCCGCGAGCATCACGGCCTGCAATGCGGCTTCTGCACGCCGGGCATGATCATGACCGCGGTCGACATGGTGCATCGCCTCGGCAACGACCTCGACGACCACACCATCCGGCAGGAGCTGGAAGGCAACCTCTGCCGCTGCACGGGCTATCACAACATCGTGAAATCGGTCGCGGCCGGCGCGCGGGCCATGGGCGCGCCCCACCGGGTCGCGGCCGAATAGCGATCGTCATTCCGGCCACAGGCCGGTCCCGTTGGCTCGCCCGGGATCACGGGCAGGCCCGGGATTGCGGGAGGAAGGCATGAATCAGACCGGCATCGGCGCGCGCGTGCCGCGCCTCGAGGACAAGCGCTTCATCACGGGCAAGGGCCGCTACACGGACGATATCGGCCGCCCCGGACAGGCCCATGCCTGTTTCCTGCGCTCGCCGCACGCGCATGCGCGCCTCCAGGCGATCGATATCGCCGAGGCCGAGCGGGCGCCGGGCGTCGTCGCGGTCTTCACCGGCGCGGACATCAAAAAATTCGCACCCGATTCGGACGACCTTCTGGAAGAGGATCTGGGCGGGCTCATCTGCGGCTGGATGATCCATTCGAAGGACGGCTCGCCGATGAAGGCCGCGGCCCATCCGGTCCTTGCCAAGGACAGGGTCCGCTATGTCGGCGACCATGTCGCGGTCGTCATTGCCGAGACGCTGCGCCAGGCCCAGGACGCGGCCGAATTGATCTCCGTCGATTACGAGATCTTGCCGAGCGTCACCGAGACCGCGAATGCCCGGGCCGACGGCGCCCCCGAGGTCCACGAGGGCATCGGGCGCAACACCGTCTTCGAATGGGAGCTGGGCGACCGGGCGGCCACCGAGGCCGCCTTCGACCGGGCGGCCCATGTCACTACGCTCGACCTCGTCAACAACCGCCTCGTGCCGAACCCCATGGAGCCTCGCGCGGCCATCGGCGAATACGATCCCGGCAGCGACCAGTTCACGCTCCACACGACAAGCCAGAACCCGCATGTCGCCCGGCTGATCATCTCCGCCTTCGTCGGCATGGCGCCGGAGCACAAGCTGCGCGTCGTCGCGCCCGATGTGGGCGGCGGCTTCGGCTCGAAGATCTTCGTCTATGCCGAGGAGGTGGTCTGCCTGTGGGCGGCCCGGCGGCTGAAGCGGCCGGTGAAATGGGCCTGCGAGCGCACCGAAGCCTTCCTCTGCGACGCCCATGGCCGCGACCACGTCACCCGCGCGCAGCTTGCGACCGACAAGGACGGCCGGATCACGGCATTGAGGGTGCATACGACTGCCAATCTCGGCGCCTATCTCTCGACCTTCGCCTCCTCGGTGCCGACCTACCTCTATGCGACCTTGCTCTCGGGGCAGTATGCGATCCCGGCCATCCATGCGGAGGTGGATGCGGTCTACACCAACACCGCGCCCGTCGACGCCTATCGCGGGGCGGGGCGGCCCGAGGCGACCTTCGTCGTCGAGCGGCTGGTCGAGGTGGCGGCGCGGGAACTCGGGATCGACCCGGTCGAGTTCCGGCGCCGGAACTTCGTCACCAGCTTCCCGCATCAGACGCCGGTCATCATGACCTACGATGCCGGCAATTACCACGCGGCGCTCGCCAAGGCGCTCGATCTTCACGACGTGAAGGGGCTCGCGGCGCGCAAGGCGCAGAGCCGGGCCCGGGGGCGGCTGCGCGGCATCGGCTACTCGGCCTATATCGAGGCTTGCGGCATCGCCCCCTCGCAGGCGGTGGGCTCGCTCGGCGCCGGGGTGGGCTTGTGGGAATCGGCCGAGGTGCGGGTCAACCCGACCGGCGACATCGAGGTCCTGACCGGCTCCCACAGCCACGGCCAGGGCCACGAGACGACCTTCGCGCAGCTCGTCTCGGACCGGCTCGGCGTGCCGATCGGGACGGTCAAGATCGTCCACGGCGACACCGACAAGGTGCAGTTTGGCATGGGGACCTACGGCTCGCGCTCGGGCGCGGTCGGCATGTCGGCGATCCACAAGGCGCTGGAGAAGATCATCGCCAAGGGCCGGAAGGTCGCCGCCCACGTGATGGAGGCCGCCGAGGGCGATATCGAGTTCAGGGACGGCAGGTTCTCGGTGGCCGGGACCGACAAGTCGCTCGCCTTCGGCGAGATGGCGCTGCAAGCCTATATCGCGCACAAGTTCTCGGGCCAGGATCTCGAGCCGGGGCTGAAGGAGGGGGCCTTCTGGGACCCGACGAACTTCACCTTCCCGGCCGGGGTGCATATCTGCGAGCTGGAGATCGACCCCGAGACGGGCGTGACCACCATCGAGCGCTGGACCGCGGTCGACGATTTCGGCAACGTCATCAATCCGATGATCGTCGAGGGGCAGGTCCATGGCGGCATCGCCCAGGGCGTCGGCCAGGCCCTCCTCGAAGGGGCCCGATACGACGAGGACGGCCAGCTCGTGACGGCGAGCTTCATGGATTACTGCATGCCGCGCGCGCTGGATTTCCCGCCCTTCGACATCGGCATGACGGTGACCGAATGTCCCTCGAATCCCCTCGGCATGAAGGGATGCGGCGAGGCCGGCGCCATCGCCTCCCCGCCGGCCGTGATCAACGCGATCACCGACGCGCTGGGGCACGAGAACGTCACCATGCCGGCCACTTCAGCCGTCGTCTGGCGGGCGGCGCAGGCGGGGATGCGCTTGGCCGCCGAATAGGGCCACGCTCCCCTTTCCTTCTTCTTCTTCGTCATGGCCGGACTTGTCCCGGCCATGACGCTTGTAAGAGAACGGGCCAGTCGATCTATCGGATTTCGTATTACCGATACCGATAGTAATACCGATACTGGTATTGCGGCGCATACCCATAGGGCGCGTAGCCGTAGGGCTGCGAATAGCCACGCGGGAAATCCACCGAGCGGGGCGGGCCGTAAGCCTGGATGCCCGTCGAGCCGGGATAGATATAGCTCGACATGAACGCACCGCCCGCGGGCTCGCGATCCCCGCCATTGCCGCCTCCGCCTCCGCGGAAAGCCGCGGCCGGCGAGGCCAGAGCGACCGCCAGCGCGCCAGCGCCGATGACGGCCGATGCCAGCTTGAACATCCTGCGAACTCCATTCGAGAACCTGTCCTGGAGACAATGCGGCAACGGGCGGTCCGGTTCATTTCCGAGATTGGGTGCGACACTTCCAAAGCGTCACATTCATCGCTTAAGCTTGGCCATGCTCCCGCTGGAGACGCCGGCATGATCGACGCCGACGGCAAGCCGTTTCATGTGGCCTGGCGCTACAGCCGCGCCGAGATGATCGCGGACGGCGTGATCCATGGCCTGGGCCTCGTCCTCGCGATCGGGGGCGCGGGCGTCCTGCTCGCGCTCGCCGCCTATCGCCTGACGGCGGGCGAGGTCGTGGCCGTCCTCGTCTATGCGGCCGGCCTCGTCGGGCTTCTGTCCATATCGGCCGCCTATAATCTCTGGCCCGTCTCCCGGACCAAATGGTGGCTGCGCCGCTTCGACCACGCCTCCATCTTTATCCTGATCGCTGCGACCTATACGCCTTTCATGACGCGCATGGCCGGCGAGGGCCCGGCCTTCGCCCTCTTCATCGCCGTCTGGGTGGTCGCGATAGGCGGGGCGCTGGTGAAGATCCTGCTGCCGGGCCGTTTCGATCGCCTGGCGATCCTGGCCTATCTCCTGCTCGGATTCAGCGGTTGCCTCGTCTGGGAAACCATCGCGAGAGCCCTGTCGGGCACGACCATCTCCCTTATGCTGACCGGCGGCCTGCTCTATGCGGGCGGGGTCGTGTTCCATGTGTGGAACAGCCTGCGCTTCCAGAACGCGGTCTGGCATTTCTTCGTGCTCGTCGCGAGCGCGGTCTTCTACTCGGCCGTCCTGACCGGAATCGTGCTGGCCTGAGCGGCGAGCGCCGCCAGTTCCTGCGGCGTGTCGGCATCGCGCGAGACGGCGGGGTCGCCCCGCTCGATCTCGACGACGTCGGCGAGGGGGCGCAGCAGCTTGCCCGCGCCCGTATCCCCCGTGAGGCGGGCGATGGCCGGGGCGAGATCCTTCGACAGGATCGCCGGATGCCCGCGCCGGCCCTGGAAAGTGGGGACGAGCGCGGAGGGAAAGCCGGAGGAGCGCCATGCCTTCAGCAGCCAGTCGAGGAGGGCGGTTCCGATCTGCGGCATGTCGCCGAGGAGGATGGCAGCCGCCTCGGCTTCTTCCGGCAGGGCCGCGAAACCAGCCTTCAGCGAGGTGGAGAGACCCTCGCGGTAATGCGCGTTCTCGACGATGGTGACGCGGAGTCCCGCCAGTGCCGCCGAGACGGCCTGCGCCTCGTGGCCGACGACGACGATGACCGGCTCCGCCTCGCTCTCCAGGGCCGCCTCGGCGACGCGCGTGACGAGCGGCTTGCCCTCGAAGGCGGCGAGCATTTTCGGCTCGCGCCCGAAGCGGGTTCCGCGCCCGGCGGCGAGGATGATGGCGGCGATCGTCACGATTCGTCCTCCCGCGGCGCGCCGCCCGCCCGCGGCTGGGGACGCGAGACGATCTCCATCAGGAGCCCTCCGACCCCGAGCCGCGTGATGTCCCGCCCCGTCACGGGGAGCCCCGCGACGAGGCGGCCGAGCACCCAGTCGAAGCCGTTTTCCTTCGGGGAGCGCGCGCAGCCGGGCGCGCCGAGGACGGGCTTGCCGCCCAACGCGCCGACGAGAAGAAGGTTGCCGGGATCGACCGGCATGCCGAAATGCTCGACGCGCCCCCCGGCCTCCCCGATCGCGGCCGGGATGACGTCCCGCCGGTCGGCGATGGCGGAGGCCCCGAAGACCACCAGCAGATCGACCTCGTCGATCTGCGCCCGGATCGCCGCCGCCAGTGCCCGCGTTTCGTGCGGACATTCGGCCTGCGCGGCGATCCGCGCGCCCATCGGCGCGAGGCGCTGCGCGAAGACATTGGCCGTCTTCACGACCAGCGAAGGCTTGAAGCCGGGCGTCAGGGTCGAGACGATTCCGACCTCCCTGATCCGGTAGGGCGCGACGGACATGCTCGGGCCGCAGGCCGCGAGCGCCGCCTCCACCAGGGGCCGGCCGACGCCGTAGGGGATGATCTTCACGGTGCCGATCATCTCGCCCTCGACCACGGGCTTGAAGGCCGGCAAGGTAGCGACGGTGATCGCCTCGTCGATGGCGTTGATCGCATCGATCCGGCCGGCCTCGATCACGAGGATGCCGGCGCTCGCGGCGAAGAGATTGGAGCGGCCGGTAAAGGGTTTCTCGACCCGCACGCCCGATCCCGCGAGGGCTTGCGCCAGCCGGCCGGCGGCCTCGTCCTCGCCCATGTCGTCGGGTCCGAGGCGGGCGACGACGAGGCGGCGGATGCCGGCGGCGCGCAGCCGCCCGGCGGCGTCGGGCGTGACGACCTGCCCCTTCCTCAGCACGGCCTCGCCGGCCTTGACGCTGTGAGCGGCCAGGGCGCCGACCGCCTCCTCGACCGGGACCTCCCCGAAGGTCATGGCGCCCGCCGCCGCTCGCGGCGAAGCTCGGCGACGATCTCGGCCAGGATCGAGACGGCGATCTCGGCGGGCGTGACGGCGCCGATATCGAGGCCGATCGGCGCGTGGATTCGCGCGATGGCCTCCCGGGAAAGACCCGCCCCCGCGAGGCGCTCGACGCGCTTCGCATGCGTCCGGCGCGAGCCGAGCGCACCGACATAGAAGCACTCGGCCCGGAGAGCCGGCAGGAGAGCCTGATCGTCGATCCTGGGATCGTGGGTCAGGCAGGCGAGGGCGGTATAGCGGTCGAGGCCCCCGAGCGTCGGCAGGGCGTCCTGCGGCCACTCGGCGATCACCGGGACGTCCGGGAAGCGCTCCGGCGTCGCGAAGGCGGTGCGCGGATCGACGATCGTGACGTCGAGCCCGATTTCGCGCGCCATGGGCGCCAGCGACTGGCTGACATGCACCGCCCCGATCACGACGAGCTTCACGGGCGGCACATGGACATTGAGGAAGACGGGGCCGGTTTCGCGCTCGATCGTGCCGCTCCTGCCGGTCCTGATCCGCTCGGCCAGTTCCCCGGCGAGCGGATCACCGCCGATCTCGGCTTCGCGCACGAGGCGCTGGGCCCCCGTCCCAAGTTCCGTGACGACGATTGCGGCGCGCCTCGCCTCGCGCTCGGCATTCAGGTCGGAGAGGAGAGAGAGGTCCATTCTAGGAGACTTGCGAAAGACGCGCCTGAACGGCGCCCTGGAACGACAGGGGTTGCGACCGGATCGGGTGAGTGACGGGCGGCCATGCAAGAGGCGGCGACATCTGCATCGTCAGTCCAGCCTCTCGACATAGACCTTGATGCGGCCCCCGCAGGAGAGGCCCGCGCGCCAGGCCGTCTCGTCGGCCACGCCGAATTCGAGCATGCGCGGCTTGCCGTCCGCGATGGCCTCGGCCGCCTCGGCGAGCACGTCGCCCTCGACGCAGCCGCCCGAGACGGAGCCGAGGAAGTTGCCCTCATGGTCGATGACGAGATGGCTTCCCACGGGCCGCGGGGCCGAGCCCCAGGTCTCGACGACCGTGGCGAGGGCCACGCCGCGCCCCTGCCGGCACCAGGCTTCCGCCTCCTTCAGGATGTCGCCATCGGTGGAAAGCATCGCGATCTCCGAGCCAGTCCGGTTCGAACATAAGCAAAGCGGACAGGCAGGGGAAAGGGATCGGGCGCAGATCACCCCCTCGGGCCGAAGATGATGACGGCCGCGCCCGCGATCGTGAGCGCGGCTCCGAGGAGATCCCAGCGGTCGGGCCTGAATCCTTCTGCCAGCCAGAGCCAGAGCAGCGACATCGCGACATAGATGCCGCCATAGGCGGCGAAGACGCGGCCCGCGGCCGGGGCGTCCACGAGCGTCAGGAGATAGGCGAAGAGAAGGAGGCTCGCGGAGCCCGGCACGAGCCACCATCCCGGCGCGCCGAGCCGCAGCACGGCCCAGACCGCGAAGCATCCGGCGATCTCGCAGGCTGCCGCGGTGACGAAGGTCAGCGCCGTCACGAGGCGGCCCGCAGCCAGCGCGCGGGATCGGCCCCGTCCGGACGGGAGGTTCCCAGGGCCCGTACCAGCTCCTCCATCGAGGCGAGGGAATGGATCGGCCGGAACTCGTCGACATGGGGCAGCATGGCCCGGATGCCGGCGGCCCGCGCCTCGAAGGCGCCGAAGCGCAGGAGCGGATTGAGCCAGACGAGCCGCCCGCAGGAGCGGCGCAGCCTGTCCATCTCGAAAGCGAGGTCGCTGCCGGCCTCGCGCTCGAGCCCGTCCGTGAACAGGAGCACCACGGCCCCCTGGCCGAGCACGCGGCGCGACCAGAGCCGGTTGAAATCGCGCAAGGCGGAGGCGATGCGGGTGCCGCCCTCCCAATCCTTCACCCGCGCGGCGGCGCGGGCCAGGGCGTCGTCGGGGTCGCGATGGGCGAGATCGCGCGTGATATTGGTGAGGCGGGTGGCGAAGACGAAGCCGTGAACCCGCCGCCGCTTCTCGGCCAGGGTGTGCAGGAAATGCAGGAACAGGCGCGAATATTCCGCCATCGAGCCCGAGATGTCGACGATGGCGACGAGGGGCGGCGGGCGCGTGTGCCGCGAGCGGAAGGCGAGGTTGATCGTGGCGCCCCCGCCCCGCAGGGAGCCGCGCAGGCTGCGGCGCAGATCGACGAGGCGCCCGCGCGGATCGGGCCGCAGCCGGCGCGTCGGGCGGTCGTCGTCCGGCAGCCGCATCGCCTCGATGACCCGCCGCGCCCGCGCGATCTCCTGCGCCGTCATCTGGGCGAAATCGCGCTCCTTGAGGACGTCCCGGTCGGAGGCCGTGAGGCGCGCCGAAACCTCACGCTCGACCGTTTCCTCCTCCCGCCTTGCCTTGCGCGGCTGCATCGCCTCCAGCACGCGCGTCTCGCCGGGCTTCGGCTTCTCGCGCCCCTTCTCGCCCGGCGCGAGGGGCGACATCTCGGCGAGCAGCTTCTCGACGAAGCCGCGGCGGCGCCAGAACAGGCGGAAGGCCGCATCGAAGACCGGCATCTGCTCGCGGCGGCTCACGAGAACGCTGTGCAGCGTCCAGTACAGGTCCTCGCGCCGGCGGATGCCCGCCGCCTCGACTGCGCCCACGGCATCGACGATGGCGCCCGGCCCGACCGGAATCCCGGCCGCCCGCAAGGCGCGGCCGAACAGGGCGACGTTGTCGGCGAGGTGCCCGCTCAAGCGGCCTCGCCCGCGCTCATCCCCGCGCGGACCTCGTCGAGGACCCGCCGGACCTCCGAGCCCTGCATCCGCGCGATGTCGTCCTGGTATTTCAGCAGCACTCCGAGCGTGTCGGCGACGAGGGACGGATCGAGCGCGACCGCGTCCAGCTCGACGAGCGCCTGTGCCCAGTCGAGCGTCTCGGCGACGCCGGGGGCCTTGAACAATTCCCTGTCGCGGATGGCCTGGACGAAGCCCACCACCTCGCGGGCCAGCCGCTCCCCCGCGCCCGGGACGCGGCGCGAGAGGATGGCCAATTCGCGCCCGGCATCGGGATACCCGACCCAGTGATAGAGGCAGCGGCGCTTGAGGGCGTCGTGGATCTCGCGCGTCCGGTTCGAGGTGACGACGACGATCGGAGGCGCCTCGGCCCGGATGGTGCCGAATTCAGGCACGGTCACCTGGAAATCGGACAGGATTTCCAGGAGGAAAGCCTCGAAAGCCTCGTCCGTGCGGTCGAGTTCGTCGATCAGGAGGATCGGCGGGCCTCCCTCCTGCGGCTCGAGCGCCTCGAGGAGCGGGCGGCGCACGAGATAGCGCTCGGAGAAGAGATCGGATTCGAGCCTGCCCCGGTCGATTTCGCCGCCGGCCTCCGCCAGCCGGATCGCCATCATCTGGCCGGCGTAGTTCCATTCGTAGACGGCCGAGGCGACGTCGAGTCCCTCGTAGCATTGCAGGCGGATCAGCCGGCGCCCGAGCGCCCGCGACAGGACCTTGGCGATTTCCGTTTTACCGACCCCCGCCTCGCCTTCGAGAAACAGCGGGCGCCCGAGCCGCAGCGCCAGGAAAAGGACGGTGGCGAGCGCCCGGTCCGGGACGTAGCCCGCGCCGTCCAGCAGGGCCTGAGTCTCGTCGATGGAGGAGGGGAGGGACCTCATCCCCGAGGGGTCACAGATAACGCGGGCGGAGGCAAGCCGGCTCACGCCGCCGGCTCATCCGGCCGCGGCGACCGCCCGCTTCGCCATCACGATCACGAGATGGGCGCGATAATCCTGGTCGGCGTGAATATCCGACGCCATGTCCTCGGACGGGACGGTCTTCCCCTCGAGAGCGGCGGCGGAGAAATCGGCCGCCAGCGCCTCTTCCAATTCCCTGGCCCGGAAGACGCCGTCGGCGCCCGCACCGATGACTGCAACGCGCGTCTCGCCCGCGGCCGTCTGCGCGACGCAGACCGCGCAGAGCGCATAGCGCGAGGCCGGATTGCGGAACTTCGCATAGCCCATCTTCCGGGGGATCGGGAACTCGACGGCGGTGATGATCTCTCCCTCTTCCAGCGCCGTGGAGAAGAGGCCCTGGAAATAATCGTCGGCCGCGATCCTGCGGCCGTTGGTGACGATGGTCGCATCGAGCGCCATGGCGGCGGCCGCGTAATCGGCCGAGGGATCGTTGTTGGCGAGCGATCCCCCGATCGTGCCGCGATGGCGGACGGCGGGATCGCCGATCGTGCCGACCATTTCGGCCAATGTCGGAATAGCCTGCCGCACGATCTCGGAATTCGCGACCTGATGATGGCGCGAAAGGGCGCCGACGAGGAGCCTGTCGCCCTCGACCCTGATGCCGCGCAACTCGTCCAGCCCGTTCAGGTCGACGAGGGCGGAAGGCCCCGTCAGGCGCAGCTTCATGGCCGGGATGAGGGTATGGCCCCCGGAAAGCGCCCTGCTCTCCGGGCGCCCGGCCAGCATCGCCGCCGCTTCTGCGAGGCTCTTCGGCTTGAGATACTCGAAGGCGTACATGGCGGTGGGGCTCCCCGGTCCGGCGCAGCAGCAAGAAGGCTAGCGCAATGGGCGCCCCGTACACAATGCCCCATCCTTGGGACGTCTACTACAGTCTGACCGTGGTGCTAGACGGCAAGGTTGTCGCTTACGGCATCTATCGGTCCCGCCGATGCGCCCTGACAGCCGCGGCCCTGTGGCAAGAGCTTGGCGTTCGATGTGTAATCAGGGAGCGTTGAGCCATAGCCCTCTCCGCCCCCTCCGCTCTCTGCAAAGACCTTGCGGCCTTGCCTGTGTTCTTGCAGCACTTACCTTGCGGCGATCATCCGAGAACTGCCCGAGGACGACGACACGCGGGCCGGAGTGGCCCAACATTTCGCTCGGTACTTGAGAGGACCAATCCGCGGTTTGACCGTGGGCGGTTCCTCTCCGCGTGCATGGGGAGGGCTACGTTGGCCGATCTTCGCCGCGGGAGTTCCGGCAACTGGGAAGGCGCCGATTTTCTTCCCGAGAAGCTTGTCGCGCCTTCCATTTGGTGTTCTGCTGGCAACGTCAATGAGATGGCGCAATCATATCAAAGTGTTGGATGCTGGCGATCATCTATCCGGGGAGATGTCGATGGATGGCCTGGGCGGGTTGAACGGATCTGAGCATGGAATCGTTCTGGGTTTGTTGCAATTGCGCAGCGGCGAGAACATACAACCGCATGATCTGAACATTTCCGCCGAGAGGCTCGCCTCCTTCGTGCGCCAGGTGAAGGAAAGGCGCCCGAATATCGACCTCATTATATTTCCGGAGTATTCTCTCAATGGGGCGTCGAAGTCTCTGGATCCGGACCTGCAATGCTCCATCGACGGTCCGCAGGTCGAGATACTGCGCCAAGCCTGCCGCTCGGCCGGCGTATGGGCGTGCTTCTCCCTGATGGAATGCAATCCGAACGGAAACCCCTACAATTCGGCGATTCTCGTCGACGACGAAGGTCAGATCCGTCTGCATTACCGGAAGCTTCATCCCTGGGTTCCGGGGGAGCCGTGGGAACCTGGAGATCTGGGGATTCCGGTGTGCGAGGGGCCGAAAGGCTGCAAGGTTTCCGTGATCGTCTGCCATGACGGCATGTTTCCCGAAAGTGCCCGGGAGGCCGCTTATAAGGGCGCGGAGTTGTTGATCCGTATCGCCGGCTATTCCGCGTCGCTGCGCCATCAATGGCAGTTGACCGCGCAGTCCGATGCCTTCTGCAACCTGATGTATACTGCGAGCGTGTGCGGATGCGCTGCCACGGGACCCTTCAGCGGCATGGGCGAGGCCATCGTCGTGGGCTTCGACGGCGTTCCGATCCGTCAGGGCGGCAACAAGGAAAACGAACTGGTCACCGCCGAGATCCGGCCGGATCTGGTGCGTGAGGCGCGCAGGTCGTGGGGTGCGGAAAACAATATCTACCAGCTGGGCCACAGAGGCTTCGTGGCCGTCGAGGGCGGCGCGACCGATTGCCCGTATACCTACATGCAGGATCTCGTCGCAGGGCGCTACCGCGTTCCCTGGGAGGATGAAGTCAAGATAAAGGACGGCGTCGCCTTGGGCTATTCTCCTCCGCGAAAACCGGCTTAGAGCGTGACTCGAAAGGTCGATTTGGCGAACGGCGACCTCGGATGACGAAGGGACTTGCTCGATCCGACCGCCGGGAGGAGATCGACCACTATCGCAACCTGACCGCCTGCCACACCTGCGTGCTCAAGCCACGCTGCACCGCCGA
>NZ_DAOLAJ010000105.1:0-11742 GCF_035325185.1 Enterovirga sp.
GAGCCGCCCGCGAGCCCCCTGGATTCCCTTCCCGGCCCTTCGGGCCGCCGGGAATGACAAGAGGGGCGCCTCGCTCGGCCGCGAGGTCCCGTCAGTGGGCGAGACACATCGGGAAATCGGCATTAAACCGGATCGCAGACCGATGGAGGCCCTGGTGGGCGGCTTCACCCTTCTCGATTCGCTGGCCCTCGCCTTCTTCCTGCTGTGCTGGTTCGGCTACGAACTCGTGATGGGCCGCGCCGCCAGCCGGCGTCACAACCTCAACGAAACGATCAATGCAGAGCGCCATCATTGGATGCAGGAGATGGCGCTCGTCGACAACCGCATCATGGATGCGGGCCTCCAGAGCAGCCTCCAGAACGGCACGGCCTTCTTCGCCTCGACCTCCCTGCTGTCCGTGGGCGGCTCGCTGGCGCTGCTGCGCGCGACCGACGACGTGCTGACCTTCCTCGCCGAGATGCCCTTCGGGCTGGCCACGAGCCGCATCGCCTGGGACATCAAGGGCTCCGGCCTCGTCATCATTTTCATCTATGCGTTCTTCAAGTTCTCCTGGGCGTACCGCCTGTTCAACTACACGGCCGTGCTGATCGGCTCGGTGCCGCGGCCGGGAAGCAACAGGGGCCGCAACCCGCAGGAGGCCGCAAACCGGGCCGCCTCCATGAGCGTGGTCGCGGCGCGCCATTTCAACTGCGGCCAGCGGGCGTTCTTCTTCGCGCTGGCCTATCTCGGCTGGTTCGTGAGCGGCTATGTGCTGATCGCCTCGACGGCGGCGGTCCTCTTCGTGATGTGGCATCGCGAATTCGCCTCCGACGCGCTCGCCGCCCTCGCGAAAAGCCCGGCCCCTCCGGGGACGTGACGGCGGAGGCCGCGCCCCTACGGCTTCAGCCGGTAGCCCGTCCTGAACATCCAGGTCACGATGCCTGCGCAGATCAGGAGGAAGACGAAGGTCATGCCGAGGCTGACGCCGACCCCGATCTCGGCCGTGCCGAGGAAGCTCCAGCGGAAGCCGGAGACGAGGTAGAAGACCGGGTTGAGGAAGCTCGCCGCCCGCCAGAAGGGCGGCAGCATGTCGATGGAGTAGAAGCTGCCCCCGAGGAAGGTCAGCGGCGTGATCAGGAGGAGCGGGATGAGCTGGAGCTTCTCGAAGCTGTCCGCCCAGATGCCGATCACGTAGCCGAACAGGCTGAAGGTGACGGAGGTCAGCACGAGGAAGGACACCATCCAGACCGGATGGACGATCCGCAGCGGCACGAAGAGCGCCGAGGTGAGGAGGATGATCAGCCCGAGGATGATCGATTTCGAAGCCGCCGCCGCGACATAGGCCGCGGTCAGCTCGAAGGGCGAGACGGGCGCGGAGAGATGCTCGAAGATCGTGCCCGTGAAGCGCGGGAAATAGATGGCGAAGGAGGCGTTCGAGACGCTCTGCATCAGGAGCGAGAGCATGATCAGCCCCGGCACGATGAAGGAGCCGTAGCTGACGCCGTCGACCTGCGTGATGCGCCCGCCGATCGCGGCGCCGAAGACGACGAAATAGAGCGTGGTCGAGATCACGGGCGAGACGATGCTCTGGAGCAGCGTGCGCTTCGTCCGGTTCATCTCGAACAGATAGATGGCGCGAAGGGCGTTCCAGTTCATGCCGCGCGCTCCGGCGCGCCCCGGGCGCGCTCCGGCGCGGCCGGGCCCTCGCCCGCGCGCAGGTTGACCAGCTCGACGAAGATGTCCTCGAGCGTCGATTGGCGGGTGTCGAGATCGGCGATGCGCAGGCCCGCCCCCCGCAGGGCCTCGATCAGCGCCCCGATGCCGCTGCCGCCGGCCCGCCCGTCGAAGCTCCAGGTCAGGAGCCGGCCGTCCGGGGACAGCTCGACCTCTCCTTCCGGCAGCCCCGGCGGCAGGGCCGCGAGAGGCGCGTCGAGCGTGATCGCGAGCCGCTTCTTGCCGAGCCGGCGCATCAGCTCCGCCTTCTCCTCGACCAGGAACAGCGCGCCGCGGTTGATGACGCCGATCCGGTCGGCCATCTCCTCGGCTTCCTCGATGTAATGCGTCGTGAGCACGATGGTGACGCCCTGCTCGCGCAGCCGGCGCACGAGGCTCCACATGTCGCGCCGCAGCTCGACATCGACCCCCGCCGTCGGCTCGTCGAGAAAGAGAACGCGGGGCTCGTGCGCGAGCGCCTTGGCGATCAGGACGCGCCTTTTCATCCCGCCCGACAGCGTCATGATGCGCGAATCCTTCTTCTCCCACAGCGACAGCTCGCGCAGCACGGCCTCAATATGGGCAGGGTTCGGCGGCAGGCCGAAGAGGCCGCGGCTGAAGCTCACCGTGGCCCAGACGCTCTCGAAGGCATCCGTGTGCAGCTCCTGCGGCACGAGGCCGATTCGCCGGCGCGCCGCGCGGTAGTCGCGCACGACGTCGTGGCCCTCGACGAGGACCTGCCCGGTCGAGGCGCTCACCGTGCCGCAGCAGATGCCGATCAGCGTCGTCTTGCCGGCGCCGTTCGGCCCCAGGAGGGCGAAGATCTCGCCCTGGCGGATGTCGAGATCGACGGTCTCGAGGGCCCGGAAGCCGCTCTTGTAGGTCTTCGACAGGCCCCGGATGGAGATGGCGGATTGCATGGGCGCGAGGCCATGGCCTGCTTTGGCCCGAAGGTCCAGCCCGCCCCGGTGCTTCAGCGCACCCCGAGGCGGATATGGAAGGTCAGGGGGCCGGCATAGCCCGCGGGCGGCGGCGGCACCGGGCCGCGAAACGCCGCGAGCGCCGCAGCGTCGAGGCGCGGATCGCCCGAGGAAACGGTGAGGCGCGCGCCGGCGATCCGCCCGCCCGGCGCCACGGAAAAGGTGACGCTCGCCATGCCGGCCGCCCCGCCCGCGAAGCGGCTGCGCAGGATGCCGACGATCCGGGCCCGCCAGGCCGCCGAAGCCGCAGCCGCCCCGACCGAGGCGAAGGCCGGATCCGCGGGGCCCGGCCGGGAGGCTCCAGCCGCCTGCTCCTGCCGCAAGGCGGCGGCGCGGCGGCGGATCTCCTCCGCGCGTTCGCGGGCCGCCTCGGCCTTCCGTCTCGCTTCCGCCTGCTTGCGCGCCTCTTCGGCGGGCGAGGGCTCGTGCCGGGCGGACGGCTTCGGGGAGACCACGGGACGCACGACCGGGCTTGGAGACTCCCGCAATGGAGCCGAAGCCGCGACCGAGGGCGGCGCGGCACCGGCCTCCACGGCGGGCATGTCGGCCGGCCCCTCCGGGGGCGGCCCCTCGGGCGCCGGCTCGACGAGCGCCTCCCCCGCCCCGCCCGGCATGGCCGAAAGCGCGAGATCGAAGATCACAGCGGGCAGCTGCTCGGGCGCCTCCCCGTCCGGGGTGCGGGTCAGCCAGGCGAGGCCGACCGCAGCATGGGCCGCGAGCGCGACGGCCAGCGCGCTCCCCCAGCGCAACGCCTCCGACCCGCCCTCCCCGAGGCGCAACGCGCGCCGGAGCCCGGAGGCGCTCACCTGCCCGCGCCCGCATCGAAGCCGATCAGCGCCCCCTCCAGGCCACCCGCCGCCCGCAGCGCGTTCATGACCCCGCCAGCTCGCCATAGCCCATGCTTTATGCCTGCGCGTAGGGAAGCTCGTGCATGGCCTGGGTCCGACGGAAGGACGCGAGGCGCTGCTCGGCCTTTTCGGCCGACATTTCGAGATGCCTCACGAGCGCCTTGCAGGCCGCTCGCGCATCGTGGCGGCGGAGCGCCGAGACGATCTCCAGGTGCTCCTCCATGAAGGGATCGACCTTGGTCTTCCGCTGGAGGGCCATCTGGATGTGCTTGCCGGCCACGAGGATGCAGCGCGTCCGCCTCAGCGCCTCCAGAAGCTCGACATTCTCGCCGTAGCCGAGGCAATCGACGTGGAGGTCGGATTCGAGCCGGTCGAGATCGGGCCCGGTGACATCGGGGAAGGTCTCCGTCACCTGCCGGAGGCGCTCCTCGACCTCGTCGAGCCATGCCCCCGGGATGCGGCCGATCGCATGGCGCAGGGCCGCGGGCTCGAGCAGGATGCGCAATTCGTAGAGGTCCCGGAAGCGGGCCTCGTCCAGGGGGACGATCCACCAGCGCGAGCGCTCGTCCTTGGTCACGATGCCGGCCTCGCGCGCCTGGACCAGCAGGTCGTGCGCGACCGTGCGGCCGACATTGAGGTGGCGCGCCAAGGCCAGCTCGTTGAGGCGCGCCCAGCCGAAGACCGAGCGCAGGATGATCTCGCGCTCGAACTCGTAATAGAGCGGCTGCCAGGCGAAGCTGCGCGGATTGATCCCGGCCTCCGCCGAGAGCTGGAGCATCTGTGGCGTGATCTTCACCCGCAGGGGATTTCCCTTGCCCACCAGGAGGCCGCGCCCGTCGAAACGGCTGAGCAGCCCCTCCTCCTCGAGGCGCGAGAGCGCCTGCTTGACGGGCGAGCGGCTGGAGCCGAACAGGGCCGCGAGCGGTCCCTCCAGCAGGACGAGGCCGCGCGGCAGCGATTTTGCCTCGATCCCGCGGCGGATCTGGTTGGCGATGGTCGCATAGGCAGGCGCGCCGGGAGCCGGCGCGCCGCTTTCCATCGAATTCAGGTGACGGCCCCGATCTGCCATGGCACGAATTCGTTGTCCCCGAAGCCAAAGTCCTCGCTGAGCGTGTGCTCGCCCGAGGCGGTGGCGATGATCTTCTCGAAGATGCGCCGGCCGGCGGCCTCGATGGTATCCTCGCCCGTGACGATGCCGCCGCAATTGACGTCCATGTCGTCGCTCATGTGCTCGTACATCTCGTTGTTCGTGGCAACCTTGATGCACGGGGCCGGCTTGAAGCCGGAGACGGAGCCGCGGCCCGTCGTGAACACCACGACGTTGCAGCCGCCCGCGACCTGGCCGGTCACCGCGACCGGATCGTAGCCGGGCGTGTCCATGAAGACGAAGCCGGGCTTGTCGATGATCTCGGCATATTCGTAGACCGCCTCCATCGGCATGGAGCCGCCCTTGGCGACCGCGCCGAGCGACTTCTCGAGGATGGTCGTCAGGCCGCCGAGCTTGTTGCCGTGGGAGGGGTTGTTGTTCAGCTCCGCGCCGTT
Source organism: Enterovirga sp. (assembly GCF_035325185.1). Lineage (GTDB taxonomy): Bacteria > Pseudomonadota > Alphaproteobacteria > Rhizobiales > Beijerinckiaceae > Enterovirga. The sequence goes on from NZ_DAOLAJ010000105.1 coordinate 5,063, forward strand.
GCGCTCGGTATAGCGGCGCCACCATTCGATGCGGTCCATGAGCTGCTGGGCGACCTGCGGCGTCACGGCCCGGCGCGTGAGCAGGTGCTCGGCGCCGTAGATCTCCGGCGTCTCGCTGAGGACGGCGGTGCCGCCATGGCGCACGACGAGGTCCGCCGCATGGCCGAGGGCGGGATTGGCGGAGATGCCGGAATAGCCGTCCGAGCCGCCGCATTGCAGGGCGACCTTGAGGCCCGAGAGCGGGACGGTGGTGCGCCGGACCGCGTTCACCGTGGGCAGCATCTCGCGAATCATGTCGGAGGCGATCTCGATGGTCTTGCGCGTGCCGCCGAGCTTCTGGATGGTCATGGTCCGCAGGAACGGCCCCTCCTCCAGGTTGAACTTCTTGACGATCGGATCGATCTGGTTGGTCTCGCAGCCGAGCCCGATCATCAGGATGCCGCCGAAATTCGGATTGCGCGCATAGCCGCTCAGCACGCGCTGGAGATAGGCGTAGCCTTCCGACTTCATGTTGATGGCGCAGCCCGTGCCGTGCGTCAGCGCGACGACGCCGTCGACATTGTCGAAGCCGGCGAGGCCATTGCCGCGGTTGAAGCCGTCCGCGATGGCGCGCGCCACGGTGGCCGAGCAGTTCACCGAGGTGACGATGCCGATATAGTTGCGCGTGCCGACGAGCCCGTCGGGGCGGACATAGCCCTCGAAGGTCCGCCGCTCGCCCTCCGGCAGGAGCGGGGTCGGGCCCGCCTCCTCGGCGAAGTGATGCGTCACGGTGCTGTCCTGCATGCCGAGATTCTGCAGGTGGACGTGGTCGCCCGGCGCGATCGCGGCCGTCGCGATGCCGATGACCTGCCCGTATTTCAGCACCGCCTCTCCCTCGGCGACCGGCCGCAGCGCCATCTTGTGCCCGCTCGGAATGTCGGCCCGGGCGGTGATCGTCGCGCCGCCGATCTCGATCGCGGTCCCCGCCGGGATGCGGCGCCGGGCGACGGCGACATTGTCCGCCGCATTGAGCTGGATGAGGGGGGAGGTCTCGTTCTGGTCCATGAAGCGTTTCCTTAGAATGACTATTGCATGCACTGATCAATCATGATAGGCGCCCTCAAGTCAACAGGTCTCGGCGAAAAACGCCGGGCCGGGAGGGAGCCCAGGGCCATGCGATTTCGCACTATTTCCGACATTTTGGAATTTGAAGAATCCGAAGCCGCCGCCGCGGCCGGGCGGGACTGACGGCCCGCCATGTCCTACGAATTCGACTTCTCCTTCCTGAAGGACTACGCGCCCGACCTCGCCTGGGGAGTCTGGCTCACGCTCGGCATGACGGTCGCCTCGATCATTCCGGGCTTCATCCTGGGCACGGTCTGCGCCGTCGCCCGCCTGCGCGGCACGCCGTGGCAGAGACGGCTCGCGACGGCCTATGTCGAGGGCATCCGCAACACGCCGCTGATCATCCAGGCCTTCTGGCTGTTCTTCGGCCTCTCGGTCCTCCAGATTCGCATCGGCCCCTTCGCGGCGGCGGTCATCGCCCTCGTCATCAATGTGGGCGCCTACACGGCCGAGATCATGCGCGCCGGCTTCCGCAGCATCCCGCGCGGCCAGCTCGAGGCGGCCTCCTGCCTCGCGCTCACGCCCCGGCAATCCCTCCTCTATATCGAGGTCCCGCAGGCGGTGGAGCGCGTCTACCCGGCCCTCGTCAGCCAGTTCGTGCTGATGATGCTCGCCACCTCGATCATGTCGCAGATCTCGGCCGAGGAACTGACCGGCGTCGCCTACATGATCCAGTCCTTCACCTTCCGCGGGTTCGAGGTCTACCTCGTGATCGCGGTGATCTATCTCGGGCTCGCCTCGCTGCTCCGCCTCGTCCTGCTCGGCATCGCGGAGGTCTCCTTCCCGCGCCGCCGCCGCCTGCGCACCCCGCTCTGAGGAACCGGCCATGTTGGGACTGACAGTCGAACAACTCACCTACATCTTCGGCGGCGCGGGCTGGACCCTCGTCCTCTCCTTCTTCGGCTTCCTCGGGGGGACCATCCTCGGCCTGCCCCTCGCGGTCGCACGCGCCACCGGCAGCCGCCTCGCCAAGGGGCTCACCGGCGCCGCGATCCAGTTCATCCAGGGCGTGCCGCTCCCGGTCATCATGTTCGTGGTCTATTTCGGCCTCAGCATCGGCGGCTACAACGTGCCGGCCCTGATCGCCGCGAGCCTCGCCATGACGCTCTATTCGGCCGCCTATCTCGGCGAGATCTGGAAGGGCTGCATCCAGGCCGTGCCGAAGACCCAGTGGGAGGCGGCCGAATGCCTCGCCTTCACGCCTCTCCAGCGCTTCTCCTACATCATCCTGCCCCAGGCGCTCCGCATCGCCATCCCGCCGACCGTCGGCTTCATGGTGCAGATCGTGAAGAACACCTCCTATGCGGTCGTGATCAACTTCTTCGACCTCACCTATTCGGCCAAGGTCATCAACAACTCGACCTTCAAGCCTTTCACGGTCTTCACGATCGCGGCGGTGATCTACTTCATCATCTGCTTCCCCATGTCCATGATCGCTCGGCATTTCGAGCAGAAGCTCCATCGAGCCTGAGAGAGAACGACCATGAACGCACAATCTCCCGCGCCACCCGCTCCCGCTCCGTCCTCCAACGGGAAGGGCGCACCGGTCGAATCCGACGCGACCGAGGTGATGGTCAACTTCCAGGGGGTGCGCAAGAATTTCGGCGCCCTCCAGGTCCTCAAGGGCGTCGACCTCGAGGTCCATTCCGGCCAGGTGGTCGCGCTGATCGGCCGGAGCGGCTCGGGCAAGAGCACGGCGCTCCGCTGCGTCAACGGCCTCGAGAAGATCAATGCCGGCAAGCTCACGGTCTGCGGCTACGATCTCTCGAAGGACAACGTGGACCTGCGCAAGCTGCGCCACGACGTCGGCATCGTCTTCCAGAGCTACAACCTCTTCCCCCACCTGACGGTCGAGCAGAACGTCACGCTGGCGCCGCGCAAGGTGCTGGGGATCAGCACGGCCGAGGCGAAGGAGATCGCCGCGGACGTGCTGGCCCAGGTCGGCCTGTCGGACAAGCTCGACAACTATGCCGAGCAGCTGTCCGGCGGCCAGCAGCAGCGCGTCGCCATCGCCCGCTCGCTCGCGATGCGGCCGAAGCTGATGCTCTTCGACGAGGTCACCTCGGCGCTCGACCCGGAGCTGACGGGCGAGGTGCTGAAGACCATCGAGCGGCTTGCGGCGAACGGCATGACCATGATGCTCGTCACCCACGAGATGGCCTTTGCCCGCTCCGTGGCCAACCGGGTCGTGTTCATGCACCAGGGCACGGTCTGGGAGTCGGGTCCCGGCGAGATGCTCGTCAACCCGCAGACCCCCGAATTGCAGCAATTCGTCGGAAGCGGCCTCTGAGCCGCCTTCATCCCCCTTCACCCACCACCAAGCGAGGAAACGACATGCTGACCATCAAGAAGAAGGCCGCGCTCGCGGCTTTGGCCCTGGGGATGTGCTTCGGCAGTTCCTGGGCCGGGGCGGCGGATGTCCCGCCGGCGATCAAGTCGCGCGGCAAGGTCATCATCGCCATCGACGTCAGCCATCCGCCCTACGGCATGCTCGACGCCCAGGCGAAGGAGACCGGATCGGATGTCGAGACGGCGCGGCTCGTCGCCGAGGACATGGGCATTCCGGCCGAGATCGTCCCCGTCTCCGGCGCCAACCGCGTGCCCTTCCTGCTGAGCGGCAAGGCCGACATGGTGATCGCCTCGTTCTCGATCACCCCCGACCGCAAGAAGGTCATCGCCTATTCGAAGCCCTACGGCGTCATTCCGGTCGTCATCTCGGCGCCGAAGGGCATGGCCATCAAGACCGCCGCCGACCTCGCCGGCAAGTCGATCGCGGTCGCCCGCGGCACGACGGCCGATATCGAGCTGACCCGCGTCATCAAGGAAAGCGGCGTCAATGCGAGCATCGTGCGCTACGAGGACGAGGCCACCACCAACACGGCGGTCGCGACCGGCCAGCAGAGCCTCCTCGCCGCCGCCCTCTCGACCGCCAACTCGGTCGCCGAGCAGAATCCGAAGCTGGACTTCGAGGTGAAGCTCACCATGGCGGCCTATCCGATGGCGGTCGGCCTGCGCAAGAACGACGCCGCGCTGAAAGCCTGGACCGACGCCTGGGTCGAGGCCAACCTCAAGAACGGCAAGCTCAACACCATCTACAAGAAGTATTTCCACCAGGACCTGCCGGAGACGATCCCGGAGGAGTGATCCGAGGGACGGCGCGCGCCGCGCCCCCCTCCCCCATGCTCCGCATGGCCCCCTCCCCCGCTTGACGGGGGAGGAATCGATGCCGCCTCCTGACCCTCCCCGTGAAACGGGGGAGGACGGCGGAGGGGGCACGGCCCCTCCGAGACAGATCGACCGAACCCGCGGCGGCCGGGCCGGAGAATTCGGCCCGCCGACCGACGACGAGCTGGGATCATGACGACACGCAGCCTCACCGACATCACCGGGAACACGAAGGTCCTCGCCATCCTGGCCGACCCGATCGCGCATGTGAAAGCGCCGCCCGGCATCAACCGCATCGCGATTGCGCGGGGGCGCGACGCGGTCATGGTTCCGTTCCAGGTCGCCCCCGAGAAGCTCGCGACCCTCATCGAGGGCCTGCGCGCGCTCAAGAGCTTCGACGGCGCCGTCGTCACCGTGCCCCACAAGGGGGCCGTCGCCGGCCATTGCGACGTGATCTCCGACCGCGCCCGCGCCATGGGAGCGGTCAACGTCCTGCGCCGCGAGGATGACGGGCGCCTCGTCGGCGACATGCTGGACGGCGCGGGCTTCCTCGCCGGGCTCGCGGCCGCGGGGATCGGGGTCGCGGGCAAGCGCGTCTATCTCGTCGGTGCCGGCGGCGCGGCGAGCGCCATCGCCTTCGCCGTCGCGGAGGCCGGCGCCGCGCACCTGACGCTGGCCAACCGCACCCGCGCCAAGGCCGAGGACCTCTGCGCCCGCATTCTCGCCGCCTATCCCGGCGCCTCTGTCTCGGTCGGCGATGCCGATCCCTCGGGGCACGACATCGTGATCAACGGCACCTCGCTCGGCATGAGGGCCAGTGATTCACTGCCGCTCGACGCGGAGCGGCTCGCCCCGCCCATGGTCGTGGCGGAAGTCATCATGGTGCCCGAAATCACCCCGCTCCTCGCCGCGGCCAGGGAGAAGGGCTGCCGCATCCATCTCGGCAAGCCGATGCTCGACCACCAGCTCGAGCTGATGGCCGATTTCCTCAAGCTCTGAGAGACCTCATCGGAAATCATGCGGCGGGCGGTTGCGATCGCCCGCCGCATGCTATCGTCTCGGCGAGAACGCGGCGCGGTCCGGGCGGGGCCGGCGCGCCGCGAATCGGGAGACGACCATGGACATGGCCCAAGAGACGGCTCAGGAGCCGACACCCTCCTTCGCCCTCGGCGAGGACCAGAAGGCCATCTACGAGATGGCGCGCGACTTCGCGCAGAACGAGCTGGCGCCCAAGGCCCTCGAATGGGACCAGGAGAAGCATTTCCCCATCGACGTGCTGCGCCGCGCGGCGGCGCTCGGCATCGGGGGCATCTATGTCGGCGAGGAGCATGGCGGCAGCGGCCTGACGCGGCTCGACGCGGCCCTCATCTTCGAGGCGCTGGCGACCGGCTGCCCGACCATCTCGGCCTATCTCTCCATCCACAACATGTCGACCTGGATGATCGAGCGCTTCGGCGACGAGGCGCAGCGGGAGCGATGGGTGCCGGGCCTGTGCGCGATGGACCTGCTCGGCAGCTATTGCCTCACCGAGCCCTCCGCCGGCTCGGATGCCGCCGCCCTCAAGATGCGGGCCGCGGCGGAAGGCGACACCTACGTCCTGAACGGATCGAAGCAGTTCATCTCGGGCGCGGGCTCCTCGGACGTCTACGTGATCATGGCCCGCACGGCCGAGACCGGGGCCGCCGGCATCTCGGCCTTCGTCGTCGAGAAGGACACGCCCGGCCTCTCCTTCGGCGCCAACGAGAAGAAGATGGGCTGGAACGCCCAGCCCACCCGGCTCGTGATCTGCGAGGACCTGCGCGTGCCGGCCGCCAACCGGCTCGGGGCCGAGGGCCAGGGCTTCAAGATCGCGATGGCCGGGCTCGACGGCGGGCGGCTCAATATCGGCGCCTGCTCGCTCGGCGGGGCGCAGGCGGCGCTCGACAAGGCCGTCGCCTATATGCGCGAGCGGCAGGCTTTCGGCCGCAGGCTCGTCGAGTTCCAGGCGCTCCAGTTCAAGCTGGCCGACATGGCGACCGAGCTGGAAGCCGCCCGCACCCTCCTGCGCCGGGCCGCCGCCGCGCTCGATCGCAAGGATGCGGACGCGACCAAGCTCTGCGCCATGGCCAAGCGCTTCGCCACCGACATCGGCTTCAAGGTCGCCAACGACGCCCTTCAGCTCCATGGCGGCTACGGCTATCTTGCCGAATACGGGATGGAGAAGATCGTGCGCGACCTGCGCGTGCACCAGATCCTGGAGGGAACGAACGAGATCATGCGGCTGATCGTCTCGCGCAAGATTCTCGACGAGACCGCCTGAACCGATAAAAGCACGGCGCGCGCCCCGCTGGAGAGGAAACCGGGAGCGCCCGATCCTGCGGCGCCGGGCTCCTACGCCCGCATTCGGCGCTGAGGGCGTATTCCCCTGCCGG
>NZ_DAOLAJ010000106.1:0-11741 GCF_035325185.1 Enterovirga sp.
TAACTGGGTTTCGGTCTGCTGGTCGGCGGAGCTTGGCCTGTTCTGCGCCGTGGCCACTACCGGCACCGGCAACCGGGTGATGACCTCGCCGGACGGGATCAACTGGACCATCGGAACCAGCGGGGCGGACAACACATGGTCGAGTGGCTGCTGGTCGGCGGAGCTTGGCCAGTTCTGCGCGGTGGGCCTCAGCGGCACCGGCAACCGGGTGATGGCGTCGTCCTCGGCGCATCTCTACTGGCCGGCCCATCCTTCCGTATCCGCTTCGCTCTCCGCGGCCGGCACCACACAGGCAACGGCGCGCGCCCTGACGAGCGCGGTCTCGATCCTGACCACGGTCGCGAGCGGCTCGGGCGTCGTCCTGGCGCTCTCGGATCCGGGCACACGGCAGGAGGTGCTCAACCGGGGGGCCAACGCGCTCCTGGTCTATCCGCCCTCCGGTGCGCAGATCGAGGCGGCCGGCACCGACACCGCCGTGAGCCTGCCGGCCGGGGGCCGCGCCGCCTTCCTCTGCGCCTCCGCGACGCAGTTCTACCAAACCTGAGCCAGGGAGATTGCGATGTCTTTCGAGATCGGAACCCGCGTCGAGCGCCGGGAGCAGCGGGACGTCACCGGCGCCACCATACTGGCGCAGGACGAGGGCGGATACGTTCTCATCGCCTATGACGAAGGCGGCGAGGGCTGGTGGCCGCCCGACGCCCTCGACCTCGCGCCTTCTGAATAGGCCGGCTCCACCGCCCCTTCGCCGCCTCCGGGCGGCTTCCTTGCCCGCCTTGCGCGGGCTTTTGCTTGTCGGAGCCCTCCATGGCCCTTCCCAAGAACACCTCCCTCTTCCGCCGCGATGCCCCGCGCTACATCGCGTCCCTGATGCGCGATTTCGGCCTGACCGACATCCAGGCCGCCGGTTTTCCCGGCAATTTCGGCGTCGAGAGCGCCGGCTTTACGCGGATGCAGGAGATCGCCCCCCTCGTGAAGGGCTCGAAGGGCGGCCTCGGCCCGGCGCAATGGACCGGCCCGCGCCGCCGCGCCTACGAGGCGTGGTTGAAGCGCAAGGGGGCGAAGCCAGGCGATTTCGAGGCCGATTACGGCTTCCTCTTCCGCGAGCTGAAGGACGGCGAGGCCGGAGTCATCGCCGTGCTGAAGAAGGCGAGGACGATCGAGGACGCTGTCCGCATCGTCATGGAGAGGTACGAGCGGCCGGGCATTCCGCATTTGGATCGGCGCGTCGAATGGGGCCGCCTTGCGCTCAACGCCTACCGGGTGCAGCCGAAGACGGCTTCCCCCGTCCCGATCGCATCGGCCGCGAAGCCCGAGGTGGTCACCGTCCTGCCGCAGACGGCGCCCTCCACATGGTGGGAGCATCTGATCGGCCTGCGCAAGCCCTCCGCCCTCCTCGGGACGAACCGGGGCGACACGACGCTCTTCCGGGCCCAGAACCAGCTCCTGGCCGCCGGCTATACCGAGGTCGGCGACCCGGACGGATTGTGGGGGCCGAGCACGAAGACGGCCGTGGATGCGCTCCTGCGCGAGCAGTTCCCCGCGATCGCGCCACCCGAGGATTGGCCGCTCTCGGACGAGATCCTCGCCGCCATCGCCAAGGCGGAGAGCCGAAGGGTCGCGGAAGCGCGGGCGGCGGTCACCGTGGCTCAGCTTCGCGCCCGCGGCTCGACCCCGATCAGGGCCCCCGTGGACTTGACGGTTGGCGGAAGCCTCCTGTCGGCGCTCGGAATCGGCAAGGCCATCCAGGAGACGGGCCTGCCGGAGAAGGTCGCGGCGGCCTCGGAACAGGCTTCCGACGTCCTGTCGGGCATCCAGGCGGTAGCGGGCCTCGCCGGCTCGGCCTTTTCCTTAGCCTTCAGGTTCTGGTGGGTGATCCTGCTCGCGCTCGGCCTCTGCGGGATCGCGCGCGGTGTGAAATGGGCCCTGGAGATCCGCGCGCTCGTCCGCCAGGGCACGATCCGCCAGACGGCCCTGTAGAGGCCCCCGGAGATTGCCGGGCGATGCCGGGAGGAGGACGATGCTGCGTTCCACGGGTGATCCCGGGCTCGACGCCCTGATCGCCGCCCATCCGGAGCTGAGGGGCCATATCGAGCGCGAATTGCGCTACGGCCAGACGCGCTGGGCCGAGGTTTGGCTCGCCTGCATCATGACGGTCTACGGCGCCGTCCTCCTCGGGGAAGGGGGGACCTTCGCCCAGCCGAGCTATCGCATCATCCGCGATCTCGTCTCCGAGGACATGGCGGGGCTGATCGCGATCCTGGTCGGCACCGCGCGCCTGATCGCCCTCTGGTACAACGGCAGCCGCCGGCGCTCTCCGATCGTGCGTCTCGTCGGGTGCAGCGGCGGCTTCCTGTTCTATGCCGGCCTGACCGCCGGCTTCGTGCTGGCCGCCCCGCCCGTCTCGACGGGGATGATCTACGCCGTGCTGGCCGTGGCCGAGCTTCATTCGTCGAGCCGCTCGGCCCGCGACGTCAGCGTGCTCGACAGCCTGGGCTCCAGGAGCAGGAGGCGCGCCCGTGAGCAGCTGGCTTCCCGAGGTTGAGGGCTGGGTGAAGGTCGCCGGCATCCTGGTCGGCGTGGTGATGGCGATCCTCGTCCCTGTTCGCAGCTGGGTCGTCGAGGACCGGCGCTACCGCGCGCAGATGCTGGACGCGACCGCCGGCCGTCCGGGAGGGGGCGCCTGGTGCGGCCCGGACGGGACGGAGGACCTCGCCGCCGCCTTGCGCGACTGCGCCGCAGCCATTCGCGAGGCGATCCGGGCCGAGGAGGCGCGGAGCCACGAGCGTCTCGCCCGGGCCATCGACCGCTTCGTCGACCACGCCTGAGGTCAGCGCAGCCGCCAGCTCGACGGCCAGTAGCCGTTCTGCTCGGCGAGGACGACGAGAAGGACGACGGCGAGGGTGGCGGCGACGACGGCGGGCCAGTTCCGGCCCGGCATGGCCTTGCCGACCAGGAGGAGGCAGGCGAGCATCGCGACGACGATGACGATCTTGTCCAAGCAGAGGCTCCTACGTTGCGCAAGGCGCCATAGCATGGATGGAGCGCCTCCGTCCGTTCAGCGTGAATTCAGCACGGATGGCTCATCCGGGGGCATGTTCTGGGCCTTGGGAATCATCTCGCTCGTCATGGGGACGTCTGCCGGAGCGCAGGCTGCCGACGCCGTCGCGAATGCGCGCTCCTGCCTCTCCTACGGAGATACGGCCGAGGTGGTGGCCTCGCGCAAGGTGATCGCGCCGGGGGAGGCGATCGTGGCCGCCCGCCATGCGGTTCCCGACGGGGACATCCTCAGGGCGTCGCTGTGCCGCAAGTCCGACGCGCTCGTCTATCGGCTCACCGCCATCCGCGCCGACGGGCGCGTCGTCCAGGTGACGGTGGACGCGCCCTCGGGCAAGGTGCAGATGGTCCACTAGGCGCGCCGGTGTTTCACGAAAGCGGCGGCATGCCGTAAGTGATCGCGATCGCGCGCCGCCGTTTCGCGGCAGCGGCGCGCCTTGGGGAAGCTGACGTGCGCCTACTCCTCGTCGAGGACGACCGGAACCTGAACCGGCAGATCGCCGCGGCGCTGACGGGCGCCGGCTATGCCGTCGACAAGGCGTTCGACGGCGAGGAGGGCCAGTTTCTCGGCGAGACGGAGCCCTACGACGCCGTCATCCTCGATCTCGGACTGCCCATCGTCGACGGCGTCTCGGTGCTCACCAGCTGGCGGCGCGGGGGGCGGAAGATGCCCGTGCTCATCCTGACCGCGCGGGACAACTGGAGCGACAAGGTCCAGGGCTTCGACGCGGGCGCCGACGACTATGTGGCCAAGCCTTTCCACATGGAGGAGCTTCTGGCGCGTATCCGCGCCCTGCTGCGCCGCTCGACCGGACATGCATCGAGCGAATTGGTCGCCGGCGCGGTCCATCTCGACACCCGCTCGGGCAAGGTCAGCGTCGAGGGCGTCCAGGTGAAGCTCACCTCGCACGAATACCGGCTCCTCTCTTACCTGATGCACCATACGGGCCGGGTCGTCTCGCGGGGCGAATTGACGGAGCATCTCTACGACCAGGATTTCGACCGCGATTCCAACACGATCGAGGTCTTCGTCGGGCGCCTGCGCAAGAAGCTCGGCGTCGAGCTGATCCAGACCGTGCGCGGGCTCGGCTATCTCATCGAGGGGCCGGGGACGGGCGGGGCCGACAGGAAGACCGGCGCAAGCGGCTGAGCGGGCGCCGTGCGCATCCTCGCCGGGCGCTCCATCGCGACGCGGCTCGTCCTCTCCTCGCTTTTCTGGAGTTCGATCGTCCTCGTGCTGGCGGGGCTGATCCTGTCCGCCCTCTACCGGCAGACGACGGAACGCGCCTTCGACGACCTGCTTCTCGTCTATGCGAACGACCTCGCGGCCCAGCTCGTCTCGCCCGATCCCGAAAAGCGCGAGGGCAGCATTCTCGGGGATCCGCGCTTCGAGATCCCGCTCTCGGGCTGGTACTGGCAGGTCGGGCGGGTCGAGGCGACACAGCGCGACATGCGGTCGTCGCGCTCGCTCGTCGGCAACACCCTGCCGAGCCTCGCCTCCTCGGCGCCGGACCGGCCCTTCGGCGAGACGCGCAAGGATGGACGGGAGGGCCCCGAGGGGCGGATCCTGCGCCTCGTCGAGCGCGACATCGACCTCGGCGAGGACGGGCGCTACGTGGTCCGCGTCGCCGGCCCCTCGGACGAGATCACCGCGACGGTGACGCGGTTCAACACCGCGCTCGTCGTCACCTTCAGCCTGCTCGGCCTCGGCCTGGGCCTTTCGACCCTGCTCCAGGTGCGGTTCGGATTGCGCCCGCTCAGCGAGTTGCGGCGCTCGGTCTCCTCCATCCGGCGCGGGGAGGCGGACCGCATCCAGGGGGCCTATCCGGGCGACGTCGCGCCGCTCGCCGAGGAGCTGAACCTCCTCATCGACAGCAACCGCGAGATCCTGGAGCGGGCCAGAACCCAGGTCGGCAACCTCGCCCACGCGCTGAAGACTCCCCTCAGCGTCATCGTGAACGAGGCCGGCGAGACCGCAGGCGAAGGGGCCGACCGCATCCGCGAGCAGGCGATGCTGATGCGCGACCAGGTCGATTACTACCTACGCCGCGCCCGGACGGCCGCGCTCGCGGGCACGCTCGGCGTCTCGACGGAGGTGAAGCCGGTCCTGGAAGGGCTCGTGCGCACCTTCGACAAGATCAACCGGGGCCGCGGGGTGGCGATCTCGCTCTCCTGTCCCGACGGAGTTCGGATCGGCGGCGAGCGCCAGGATCTCGAGGAGATGGCCGGCAACCTCATCGACAATGCCTGCAAATGGGCCGAGGGCGCGGTCGCGGTCGAGGTCACCGTGCATTCGCTCCGCGAGCGCGCGATCGTGCGGATCGCGGTCGAGGATGACGGCCCCGGCATGCCGGAGGCCGCCCGCTCGAAGGCGCTGAAGCGGGGCGGGCGGCTCGACGAGACGAAGCCCGGCTCGGGGCTCGGCCTGTCGATCGTGGTCGATCTCGCGGGGCTCCACGGCGGCGGCCTGATGCTCGAAACCTCAGGCGCGGGCGGCCTGCGGGCCGTGCTGCAACTGCCGGGGGATCGCGGCGAGTAGTCGCGCGGGCGCCACGCTTCGGCACGGTTCCCGCCGCTGTGGCCTCTTGCCGCTTTCTGCCGCGCGGTGGCCCATTGTATGTCCCTCGGATGCTCCTGTGGGTCTTCCTGGCGGTGATGACGGGCGCGGCCGTGCTGGTCGTGCTGTGGCCGCTCTCCAAGCCATCCGCCGACCGCCGGCTCGACGGGGACGTGCAGTTCTACAAGGCGCAGCTCGCCGAGATCGAGCGCGATTGCGGGCGCGGCCTTCTCGGCGAGGCGGAGGCGGAGGCGGCCAGGATCGAATCGGGGCGGCGGCTCCTGCGCGCGACCTCCTCGGAGCGCGAGAGCGCGGATGCGACCTCGGAGCCCGCCCTGCGCCGGCGCCGCGCGGCCTCGGCGCTCGCCTTGTGCCTCGTGCCGATCGTGGGGCTCGGGGTCTATGGCGGCTACGGCTCGCCGGAACTGCGCGCGCGCGTGGCCGAGGCGCCGGCGGGCCCGGCCGAATCGCAGGCCCGGTTCGAGGATGCCCTCAAGCGCGTCGAGTCCCATCTCGCCGCCCACCCGGACGATGCGCGGGGCTGGGACGTCCTCGCGCCGATCTATCTGCGCATGGGGCGCTACCCGGACGCGCTGCGGGCCTATTCGCAGGCGCGGGAGACGGGCGGGGACAATCCGGCCCGGCTCCTCGGCGAGGCGGAGGCGCGGGTCGCGCTCGGCCAGGGGGCGGTCTCGTCGGAGGCGAAGCTCCTGTTCGAGAAGGTGATCGCGGCCGATCCGAAATCGGTGCCGGCGCGCTACTATCTGGCCTTGGGGCGTGAGCAGGCCGGGGACCGCGACGGCGCCCGCTCGGCCTATCGCGAGCTGCTGGCGGGGGCCGAGGACGACGCTCCCTGGGTGTCCCTGCTTCGCACCCGGCTGGCGCGGCTCGAGGGGGCGGCGCCCGCGCCGCGGGTCCCGACGATTCCGGTCGCCGATGTACCGCCCGAAATCCAGGCGATGGTCGCAAGCCTCGACGAGCGGCTGAAGACGAATGGCGGCAGCGAGGCGGAATGGGCGCGCCTCGTGCGCTCGCTGGTCGTCCTCGGGCGCAGGGAGGATGCGAGCGACCGGCTGGCGCGCGCCAAGGCCGCGCTGGCCGCCGATCCCGAGGCGCCCGGCCGGCTCGACCGCCTGGCCGGCGATCTCGGCCTGACCGGGGGGGGCGTGCGGCAATGAGCGGGCTTCGCCTCGTGCCTGCCGCCTCCGTTGCCATGCTGTGGCTCGTCCTTGCCGGCGCGGCCCTGGCGGTGCAGCCGGGCGAGATGCTGGCGGACAAGGGGCTGGAGGCGCGCGCGCGCAGGATTTCCACCGAGCTTCGCTGCCTCGTCTGCCAGAACCAGTCGATCGACGATTCGGATGCGCCGCTCGCCCATGACCTGCGGCTCCTGGTGCGCGACCGGCTGCGGGCGGGGGACAGCGATGCGCAGGTCCGCGATTTCGTGGTCAGCCGCTACGGCGATTTCGTGCTGCTGCGCCCGCCGGTCAATGCCGGGACCTTCCTCCTGTGGTTCGGGCCCGCCTTCATCCTGGCGGGGGCGGCCCTGGGGCTCCTCCTGACGTTTCGCCGGCGGACCTCTTCCCCCCCGCCGGCCCTGACCCCCGAGGAGGAAGCTCGCCTCGCCGCCCTGGTCGCGGGCGGAGGTCCGGGAGAGGCGGAGAGCCGGCCCGGCCCCCGCTGACCCGTTCTCTCCTACGAGGTGAAGCCGATTCGCGCCGGTCCGGCGAGGGGCTTCTTCTTCCCGTAGGGCGGGGCGGGGATCGCCATATGAGCGGCGCGCAGGGCCGACGACCAGCGTTCGCGCAGGTCGTGGAAATAGGGTTCCCCGGCCTCGATCCGATGGATCAGCTCGGGCGCGATCGCGTCGCGGCGCACGACCGCCAGGTCGATCGGCGGCCCGACGGACAGATTCGAGCGCATCGTCGAATCCATCGAGATCAAGGCGATCTTGAGTGCGTCGTAGAGATCCGTGCGGTGGGAGATCGCGCGATCGAGGATCGGCTTGCCATATTTATGCTCACCGATTTGCAGGAACGGTGCATCCTGGCTGCATTCGATGAAATTTCCGGCAGAATAGACCATGTAGAGCCGCATCGGCCCGCCCGCGATCTGCCCTCCGAAGAGGAACGAGCAGTCGAAGCGCAAGTCGGCCTCCTCCAGCGCCGGCCCGTCGATGGCGCGCACGCGGCGGATCGCCCGGCCGACGAGCTGTGCGGCGCGGAACATCGTCTTCGAGGTGTAGATGGTCTCGGCCTCGCCCGTGTCGGGATGATCCAGCCCCTCCTTCAGGAGGCTCACGACGCTCTGCGTGATGGAGAGATTCCCGGCGGTGGCGAGGGTGAGGACGCGGTCCTCGTTCTGGAAGAGATGGAGCTTGCGATAGGTCGAGATGTTGTCGAGCCCGGCATTGGTCCGGGTATCGGCCACGATGACCAGGCCGGCTTCCACCAGCACTGCGGCGCAATACGTCATGCCTCACTCCGGCGCTTCCAGGGCACCGGCACGGGGACGAAAGCCCCGGCCCGGAAGATGAAAGGGCGTCGTCCTAGAGCATGCCGCGGAAAAGTCGAATTCGGTTTCCGACAGCAGCATGCAACGACAACGAGTTAGAGTTGGGAGACTTCGTTCCCGCCGCCCTGGCGGGATGTCAGCCCTGTTTTTGGGTCTGCCCCTCCTGCACCGGCTCGACGCGGACGCGCACCTCCATCGTCTCCCGTCCCCCGCCCCGCCGGCTTCCGCGCACGGGGGCGGCGTCGTTGTAGTCGAAGCCGATCGCGACGCGGACATGGTTGGTGCTCGGGCAGGTGAGATGCGTCGGATCGAATCCGACCCAGCCGAGATAGGGCACCTTGGCCTCGCTCCAGGCGTGGCCGGCCTGCTGGTCGTCGGCGATCCCGTCCGGGGCGAGGACATAGCCCGAGACGTAGCGGGCCGGAATGCCGAGATGCCGCGCGGCCGCGATGAAGACGTGGCTCATGTCCTGGCAGACGCCGCGCCCGAGCGAGAAGGCTTGCGCGGCGCTCGTCGAGACGCCGGTCGGCTCCTTGTCGTAGGCGAGCGCCTCGTGCACGCCGGCCATGAGCCGGTGGAGCGTCGAGAGCACGTTGCCGGAGCGGTCGCGGCGGCTCTCGGCGAAGGCGCGGATCGCATCGTCCGCCTCGGTCAGCGGCGTGTCCCGCAGGTAGCAGCCGTCCGGGACGAGCTCGACCGACTGGTGCACGACACCCGAGGTATCGGTCGTTTCCACCTCGCCCGCGGCATGGAGCGCGAATTCGCGGATCGGCTCGTCGGCGCAGAAGACATGGACGATGTTTCCGAAATGATCCGTCCCGGAGGAAAGCCGCCCCTCGATCGAGGGCTCGATGCGCCAGCGGGGCACGTGCTGGCCGTCATAGTCGCGCGGCGTCATCCGCAGCACCTGCATGATGCTGCGGGCGGGCTGCTCGTAGGCGTAGCGGGTGGCGTGTGAGATCAGGAGGCGCATGCGGGCCCGTCAGCTCAGATATTGGTCGGCGATGGCGGATCCGAGAGCATTGTTGGTGGCGATGAAATCCTCGACGAATTCATGCAGGCCGCCCCCGAAGATCCCCTCGATCCGCGCGCTCGACAGGCGGTCGAGCGTGGCGGAGGCGAGGCGCTGGCTCTGGCCCCGCCGCCCATAGGCGCCGGCGATCAGGTCGAGATGCCTCACGAGGATCTCATAGCAGTTGGCGAGCGAGCGGGGGAGCTGCCGGTTGAGGATCAGGAGATCGGCCACGAGCCAGGGCTTCACGCTCTCGCGATAGACCCAGTGATAGGCGGTGACGGCGGAGACCTCGCGCAGGATCGTCGCCCATTGATAGTAGTCGAGGCTCCCCCCGACCCATTCGGTCTGGGGCAGGAGCAGGTGGTATTTGACGTCGAGGATGCGGGCGGTGTTGTCGGCGCGCTCGATCGCGCCGCCGAGCCGCGTGAACCAGAATGCGTCGTTGCGCAGCATGGTGCGATAGGACGAGCCGTCGAAGGACAGGACCACGCCCTTCACCCAGTCGAGGAAGCGCGTGAATTCCTCGCGGTCCATGCGCTTGTCGAAGTTCCTCAATTCGAGCCATGCGCCGTTCAGCGCCTCCCACATCTCGACCGTGAGCGCGGTGCGCACGGAGCGGGCATTCTCGCGCGCCGTCTGGATGCAGTTGAGGATGGAGGAGGGATTGGCCGGATTGAAGGCGAGGAAGTCGCGGACGGTCTCCTCGTCCGCGACTTCGTAGAGGCTGTGGAAGAGGTCGAGGTCGCAGGAGGAGGCGACGGCGCTCTCCCATTCGTTGCTCTCGCCCAGATAGGCCTGGGGGAGGGCGGTCAGGCGCAGGGTGGCGTCGAGGGTCCTGGCGATGAAGTCGGCGCGCTCGGTATAGCGGGCGACCCAATAGAGGCTGTCGGCGGTGCGGGAGAGCATGGGCGTCGGAACCGGTCCGGGAGGGAAGGGAGGGGCGATCGGTCGCGGCGCCCTCAGGCGTCGTCGAGGACCCATGTGTCCTTGGTGCCGCCGCCCTGGCTCGAATTCACGACGAGGGAGCCCTCCTTGAGGGCCACGCGGGTCAGGCCCCCGGGCACGATCCTGATCTGGTCGGAGCCGCTCAGCACGAAGGGGCGCAGGTCGACATGCCGCGGCGCGACGCCCGATTCGACGAAGGTCGGGCAGGTCGAGAGCGACAGCGTCGGCTGGGCGATGAAGCCTTCCGGCGAGTGCCTGATCTTGCGGGCGAAATCCTCGACCTGCTCGCGGGTCGCGTGCGGGCCGACCAGCATGCCGTAGCCGCCCGACCCGGCCACCTCCTTGACGACCAGCTCGGGCAGGTGGTCCAGCACGTATTTGAGCGCATCGGGCTCGCGGCAGCGCCAGGTCGGCACGTTGTGGAGCAGCGCCTCCTCGCCCGTGAAGAAGCGCACGATGTCGGGCATGTAGGTATAGACGGCCTTGTCGTCCGAGATGCCCGTTCCGACGGCATTCGCGAGCGTCACGTTGCCTGCCCGGTAGGCATTGATCAGGCCCGGCACGCCGAGGACGGAATCGGGACGGAAGACGAGCGGATCGATGAAATCGTCGTCGATGCGCCGGTAGATGACGTCGACGCGCGTCGGCCCCTGCGTCGTGCGCATGTAGACGACGTCGTCCCGCACGAAGAGATCGGACGCCTCGACCAGCTCCACGCCGAGCTTGTCGGCGAGGAAGGAGTGCTCGTAATAGGCCGAGTTGTAGCGGCCAGGGGTCATCAGGGCGACCACGGGATCGCCCGTCTGCCGGCCCGGCGAGACCGAGCGCAGGGTCGCCAGCAGCGCGTCGGGATAGTTGTCGACGGGCGCGACCCGGTGGCTGGCGAAGAGTTCCGGGAAGAGGCGCATCATCACCTCCCGGTTTTCCAGCATGTAGGAGACCCCGGACGGCGTCCGGGCATTGTCCTCGAGGACGTAGAACTCGCTCTCGCCCGTGCGCACGACGTCGATGCCCGCGATGTGGACATGGATGTCGTGGGGGACGCGGACGCCCTTCATTTCCAGGCGGTATTGCGGATTTCGGAAGATGAGGGCTTCCGGCACGATCCCTGCTCTGATGCATTCCTGGGCGCCGTAGATGTCGGCGAGGAAGGCGTTGAGCGCCCGCACGCGCTGCTTCAGCCCGGCCTCCAGGAGGTCCCATTCCGATTTCATCAGGATGCGCGGGATGACGTCGAAGGGAATGAGGCGCTCGGAGGATTGATTCTCGCCATACACGGCGAAGGTGATGCCGATGCGCCGGAAAAAGTGCTCGGCCTGGCTGCGGCGCGCGTCGAAGGTGTCGCGCGGCGTGCCGTCCAGCCACTGGCGAAGGCCGGCATAGGGGGGGCGGACCTCGGTCGACCCCGAGCTGTTCATTTCGTCGAAGCTTTCGATCAGCATGCTCGCCCCGGTCTTCTCGCGCGAGACTAGAGGCAAGTCGCGTTCCAACGGAAGCGCTAAAGCAGTTTCAGTCCCCGGAAGCTCGCATGCCCGTCCCGGCTGACGATGATGTGGTCGTGCACCGCGATCCCGAGCGGCTGGGCGATGGTCACGATCTCGCGCGTCATGCGGATATCCGCCTGCGAGGGCGTCGGGTCTCCCGAGGGATGGTTATGCA
>NZ_DAOLAJ010000107.1:0-5673 GCF_035325185.1 Enterovirga sp.
TCGCGGTCGCGACCAAGCACGAGATCGTGCTGGCCATCGTCGGCGGCCTCTTCGTGATGGAGGCGATGTCGGTGATCATCCAGGTCGGCTTCTTCAAGCTGACCGGCCGGCGCGTCTTCCGCATGGCGCCGATCCATCACCATTTCGAGCAGCTCGGCTGGACGGAGCCGCAGATCGTCATCCGCTTCTGGATCATCGCCTTCCTCTTCGCCCTCGTCGGGCTGACCACGCTGAAGCTGCGGTGACGAGCATGCGAGCGGCATCGGCACACTCCCCCCTCCCCCCGCTTGCGGCGGGGAGGGCTTCCCCGTGACCCCCGTCACGACATTCGCCGGCCGGCGCGTCGCGCTGTTCGGACTCGGCGGCTCGGGCCTCGCCACCGCCCTCGCCCTCCAGGCCGGCGGCGCCGAGGTCCTGGCCTGGGACGACAGCGAGGCGAGCCGCGAGAAGGCGCGCGGCCAGGGAATCGCGATCGCCGATCTCCGCGAGGAAGACTGGTCCCGCCTCGCCGCCCTCGTCCTCGCGCCCGGCGTGCCGCTGACCCATCCCGAGCCGCACTGGACCGTCGGGCTGGCGCAGGAGGCGGGTGTCGAGATCATCGGCGATATCGAGCTGTTCTGCCGCGAGCGGGTGGACATCGCTCCCCTCGCCCCCTTCGTCGCCATCACCGGCACCAACGGCAAGTCGACCACCACCGCCCTCGTCGCCCATATGCTCCGGCAGGCCAGGCTCGACGTGCAGATGGGCGGCAATATCGGCACCGCCATCCTCTCGCTCGCGCCGCCCGCGCCCGAGCGCGTGCATGTGATCGAGATGTCGTCCTTCCAGATCGACCTGACGCCCTCGCTCGCTCCCTCCATCGGCGTGCTGATGAACATCTCGCCCGATCATCTCGACCGGCACGGGACGATCGAAGCCTATGCCCAGATCAAGGCGCGGCTGGTCGCGGCCGCCGACGTCGCGATCATCGGCATCGACGATCCCCTCAGCCGTGCGATCTACGACGCGCTGGTCGATACCGGCGCCCATGTCTACGCCGTCACCGGCGACATGCTGCCGGGAGACGGCTATCACTACGAAGGATCCGAGATTTTCGCGACGCGGGGAGGCTCGACCCGCAGGATCGCGAATCTCTCCGGAACCGGCTCGCTGCGGGGCGCCCACAACGCTCAGAATGCCGCCGTCGCGCTCGCGGTCGGGGCGGCGCTGGGGCTCGACGAGGAAGTGACCGCCCCTGCGCTCGCCAGCTTCCCCGGCCTCCATCACCGCATGGAGGAGGTGGGACGGCGCGGCGAGACGATCTTCGTCAACGATTCGAAGGCCACGAACGCCGATTCGGCCGAGAAGGCCCTGACGTCCTTCGAGCGCATCTACTGGATCCTCGGCGGCAAGCCCAAGGAGGGCGGCATCGCCTCGCTCCGCGCGCATTTCCCGCGCGTCGCGAAAGCCTATCTCATCGGCGAGGCCAGCGCGGATTTCGCCCGCACGCTCGGCGAGGTGCCCCATGTCGCCTGCGGCACGCTCGACCGGGCCGTCGCCGCCGCCGCCGCCGATGCGCAGGAGGACGAAGAGGAAGGCGAGCGCGTCGTGCTCCTCTCCCCGGCCTGCGCCAGCTACGACCAGTACCGCAATTTCGAGATCCGCGGCGATCATTTCCGCGCGCTCGTGCAGGCGCTGCCGGGGATCGCGACACCGCCCTCGCATGGTTGACGATTTGTTTCTTCTCCCCGTGCGAAACCGGGGGAAGCGACAGTTGGAGCCGACGCATGTCCTCTCGCGTTGAACGCACCTATCTGGGCCACTGGGCCTGGACGGTGGACCGCACCCTGCTCGGAGGGCTCTTCGCCCTGATGGTGGCGGGCATCGTCTTCCTGATGGCAGGCGGGCCGCCTGTCGCCGACCGGCTCGGCCTCTCGCCCTTCCATTTCGTGAACCGGCAGGTCCTCTACCTGATCCCGACCATCGCGATCCTGCTGGCCGTCTCGTTCCTCTCGCTCCGCCACGTGCGGCGGCTGGCGCTCGTGGTCTACGCGCTCGGCATCGCGCTGTGCCTTCTCGCCCTCAAGTTCGGGCCCGAGATCAAGGGCGCGCATCGCTGGGTGCAGATCGGCTCCTTCGGCATCCAGCCCTCGGAATTCGTCAAGCCCGCCTTCGTGGTGCTCGCCGCCTGGGCCTTCTCGGAAGGCGCCAAGCGGCACGACATGCCCGGCGCCCTCCTCGCCATCCTGCTTCTGCCCGCGACCGTGGTGCCGCTGATCCTCCAGCCCGATTTCGGCCAGACGATGCTGGTCGCGATCACCTGGGGCGCCCTGTTCTTCGTCGCCGGGCTGCACTGGCTCTGGGTCGCCGGCCTCGGCGGGGCGGGGCTGGTCGGCGTCTTCGCGGCCTATACCCTGCTGCCGCACGTGCGGGCGCGGTTCGAGCGCTTCCTCGACAAGGATTCGGGCGACAGCTTCCAGGTCGCGACCGCGCTCGAGAGCTTCACCAAGGGCGGCTGGTTCGGCCAGGGGCCGGGAGAAGGCACGATCAAGCGCATCCTGCCGGATGCGCATACGGACTTCATCTTCTCCGTCACCGGCGAGGAATTCGGCGTCATCGTCTGCATGGCCGTGGTCGCGCTGTTCGCGCTCATCGTGCTGCGCAGCCTCTCGCTGGCGCGGCGCCACGACGACGTCTTCGTGCGCCTCGCCGTGACCGGAATCGCGGTGATGTTCGGCCTGCAAGCCTGCATCAACATGATGGTCAACGTGCACCTGATGCCCGCCAAGGGCATGACGCTACCTTTCATCTCCTATGGCGGCTCCTCCCTCTTCTCGCTGGCGCTGGCGATGGGCTTCCTGATCGCGCTCACGCGCCGCCGGCCCCGCGCCGAGAGGCTCGAGCGCTTCGATGCCGGGGACGAATCGTGAGCGCGCAGGCGAGGCCGGTTCTGATTGCGGCGGGCGGGACGGGAGGGCATCTCTTCCCGGCCGAGGCTCTCGCCGTCGCGCTCGGAAAGCGCGGCGTGCGCGTTGCCCTCGCGACGGACGGGCGGGTCGACCGCATTGCGAAGACCTTCCCGGCGGCCGAGGTGATCCATATCCCCTCGGCGACGCCCTCGGGCGGCTCGGCCCTGGCCAAGGGCCTCGCCGCGCTGAAGCTCGCGCGCGGGGTCCTGAGCTCGCTCAGAGCCTTGCGGGCGATGAGGCCAGCCTGCATCGTCGGGTTCGGTGGCTATCCGACCGTGCCGCCCGTCCTCGCGGGCGCGATGCTCGGCATCCCCACCCTGATCCACGAGCAGAACGGGGTGATCGGGCGCGCCAACAAGTTCCTCGCCCCCCGCGCCAGCGCCATCGCAACGGGGTTCCGCAAAGTGAAGGGCATTCCCGAATCCATGGCCGGGAAGCGCCATTATACGGGAAACCCGATCCGCCCCGCGGTGATCGAGGCCGCCGCCATTCCCTATTCGCCGCCCGAGCCCGGCGGGACACTGCGCCTCGCCGTCTTCGGTGGAAGCCAGGGCGCGCGGGTGATGAGCGAGATCGTGCCACCCGCCCTTCTCTCCCTGCCGGAGGAGGCACGGGCGCGGCTCGCCGTGGACCAGCAGGCGCGAGCCGAGGACCTGGAGGCGGTCCGCCTCGCCTATGCGCGGGCCGGGATCGCAGCCTGCGTCGAGCCCTTCTTCAAGGACCTGCCGGCGCGCATGGCGGCGGCCCATCTCGTCGTCTCGCGCTCGGGCGCCTCGACGGTCGCGGAACTCGGCGCCATCGGGCGCCCGGCCATCCTCGTGCCGCTCCCCGGCGCGCTCGACCAGGACCAGGCCGCCAATGCCGGGACCCTGGCGGAGATCGGCGCCGCGACCATGATCCTCCAGCCGGATTTCACGCCCGCGCGGGTCGCCTCCGAGATCGCAGCCCGTCTCGCCGATCCCTCGGGCCTCGTCCGGGCCGCCGCGGCCGCCAAGAGCGCCGGCGTCACCGACGCCGCGGACAGGCTGGCCGACATCGTCCTCAATCTCGCCGGGATCGCAGTGTCTCAAGGCAGACCTGCGGATACCGCATCGTGAATCCACCCCGCCCCTCTGCCGGGATGCCCGCCGCGGGCGGCTCCCGAAGCACGGGGCCGAAGAGACCCAGCCTTCGCCAGGAGACCCCATGAAGCTTCCCGAGCGCCTCGGCCCCATCCACTTCATCGGCATCGGCGGCATCGGCATGTCCGGCATCGCCGAGGTCATGCACAATCTCGGCTATACTGTGCAGGGCTCGGACGCCTCCGACAACTACAATGTCCGCCGCCTCGCCGAGAAGGGCATGAAGACCTTCATCGGCCACGAGGCCGCTCACGTCGAAGGTGCGGCCGTGGTCGTCGTCTCGACGGCGATCAAGCGCGACAACCCCGAGCTCAAGGCCGCGCGCGAGATGCGCCTGCCGGTGGTCCGGAGGGCGGAGATGCTGGCGGAGCTGATGCGCTTCAAGAGCTGCGTCGCCATTGCCGGCACGCACGGCAAGACGACCACGACCTCGCTCGTCGCGACGCTGCTGGACGCTGGCGGGCTCGACCCGACCGTCATCAACGGCGGCATCATCAACGCCTACGGCACCAATGCCCGCAAGGGCACGGGCGACTGGATGGTGGTCGAGGCCGACGAATCGGACGGCACCTTCCTGAAGCTTCCCGCCGATGTCGCCATCGTCACCAATATCGACCCCGAGCATCTCGACCACTTCAAGACCTTCGACGCCATCAAGGACGCCTTCCGCAGCTTCATCGAGAACCTGCCCTTCTACGGCTTCGCGGTGATGTGCATCGACCATCCGGTGGTGCAGGATCTCGTCGGCAAGATCGAGGACCGCCGCGTCATCACCTATGGCGAGAACCCGCAGGCCGACGTGCGCCTCATCGATGTCGACCAGAAGGGCGGGCGGCTGCGCTTCCGCGTCCTCATCCGCGACCAGCGGCCCGGCTTCCGGCTGGAGCTGGACGAACTGGAAATGCCGATGCCCGGCAAGCACAACGCCCTCAACGCCACGGCCGCGATCGCGGTCGCGCATCAGCTCGGCATCTCACCCGAGGACATCCGCGCCGGAATCGGCGGCTTCGGCGGGGTCAAGCGCCGCTTCACCCGCACCGGCGAGTGGAACGGCGTCGCCGTCTTCGACGATTACGGCCATCACCCGGTCGAGATCCGGGCCGTGCTGAAGGCCGCCCGCGCCTCGACGGAGGGGCAGGTGATCGCCGTGGTGCAGCCGCACCGCTTCACGCGCCTGCAATCGCTGTTCGACGATTTCTCAACCTGCTTCAACGACGCCGATTCGGTCATCGTTGCGCCTGTCTACGCGGCGGGCGAAGCGCCGATCGAGGGCGTGGACCACGAGGCGCTGGTCGCAGGCATCCGCGCCCGCGGCCACCGCAGCGTCGTCGCCCTCGAAGGCCCCGAGGATCTCGCCGCCATGGTGCGGGACATCGCGAGCCCGGGCGATTATGTCGTCTGCCTCGGCGCGGGCAACATCACGCAATGGGCCTATGCCCTGCCGGGCGAGCTGGAGCAGCTCGACAAGGCCGCCGCCGCCTGACGCAACGTCATCGCCGCCCACGCCTCCCTCCCCCGCTTGCGGCGGGGGGGGGGGGGGGGGGCCCCCCCCCCCCCCCCCACCCCCCCCCGGCCCGGGGCCCCCCCCGCCCCGCGCCTCGCCC
>NZ_DAOLAJ010000107.1:5683-11737 GCF_035325185.1 Enterovirga sp.
CGGCGGGGAGGGAGGGCGGCCTACCGCCCCAGCACGAAGACCCGCCCCGGCACGGGCTGCCCCCGATCCTCGCGCATCGCACCCGCCTCGGACAGCAATAGCCGCAAGCCGGCCTCCACGGCGAGTTCGAGGATATGCTCCTGCGCATGGGCGTAGCGCATGTCCCCGCCGAGCACGACGCCCCTCCCCTCATGGTCCTGCACGGTGAAGCCGAGGAGGCCCCCGCGCGCCAGGACGCGTGCGGCCTCTGAGAAAACCGGCGCGAGATCGGCCACATAGACGAAGACGTCCGTCGCGAGCACGAGATCGGCCGAAGCGTCCGGGCGGCCCGACAGCCACTCGACCAATTCGCCCGCCGCCAGTTCGTCATAGACCTTCTTGCGGCGCGCCCGCTCGACCATGGCGGGGGAAAGATCGACGCCCGCGAGATGCCCGCAGACGGGGCGGAAGACCTCCCCCGCGAGCCCCGTTCCGCAGCCGAGATCGAGCGCCCGCGCGAAGCGGAAATCGCGCAACCCACGGCTCGCCGCCCGCCGCACCGCCTCGTGCAGCACCTCCGGCGCGCGGTATTTCAGCGAGACCGTCAGGTGACGGTCGAAGCGGACGGCGTAATCGTCGAAGAGACGGCGGATATAATCCGGCGACATCGCCTCCAGCGGATCGCCGATGCCGAGCGAGGCGAGGCGCAGCCGCGCGCCCTGGGCGTCCTCCGGGTCGCGCAGCAAGGCCATCTCGAACGCCTTGACCGCCTCCCGATAGGCCTCGACGCCCTCGTCCGTGCTGCGGGCTGCGCGATATTGCGCCTCGCGCGCCTCGCCGAGAAGGAACCAGGCCGGCGCGAAACGCGGCGCGATCTCGACCGTCTGCCGCGCGAGATCGGCCGCCGCCTCGAGGTCGCCCTCGCGGAAGGAGGCCTCGGCATAGGCGTAGCGGCGATCGGCGAGGAGATCGCCGGAAGAATGCATGTCGGGAACCCGTGCGTGGCAGAGGCGTCTCGGCCCGCGCGCGGGCCGGTGTCAAGCGGGCCTGGGCGGGGCGACGGCGTCGGGTGCGGGCTCCTCCCGCGGCGCGGCCGTGTCGCGCCCGACGAAGAGGCACAGGATCACGACGGGGATGCCGATCGCCGCCGTCGCCGCGAAGAAGACGGGGAATCCCCAGGCCGCCACCATGAAGCCCGAAAGGCCGGAGACGAGCTTGCCCGGCAGCGCGTAAAGCGAGGACAGGAGCGCATATTGCGTGGCCGCGAAGCCGATGCCGGTGAGGCCGGACATGTAGGCCATGAGCGCCGTGCCGGCGAAGGTGCCGGAGAAATTGTCCACCGAGATGGCGATGATGAGCCGCCACACCTCGGGCTGCCCCATGGCGAGCCAGGAAAAGGCGAGGTTCGAGGCCGCCCCCGCGATCGCCCCCACGACCAGGACCGGGAACAGCCCGTAGCGCACGATGGCCCAGCCGCCGACGAAGGCGCCGAGCATGCCGATCCAGATCCCGTAGAGCTTGGAGACGGCGGCGATCTCCGGCAGCGAATAGCCCATGCGAATGTAGAAGGGATTGGCCATCACGCCCGAGACGAAATCGGGCAGGCGATAGAAGGCGACGAGGGCGAGCACGGCGAGAAGGCGCGGCCCCTCGCGGCGATAGAGATCGGCCACGGGCGCGGCGACGGCGTGGCCGAACCGGAAGGGCTCGCGCGGGCCACTCTTGGCCGCCTCGGGCGGGGCCGGCGCAAGCAGCGAGGCCGTGATGCCGACCAGCATCAGCCCCGCCATGGCGAGATAGGCCGCCCGCCACCCCTCGGACATCGCCGCCTTGGAGGCGTCCGGTCCCGCGACATGACTGACGAGCACGAGAGCCCCCGCCCCGGCGGTGATCAGGGCGAGGCGGTAGCCGAGCTGATAGGAGGCCAGCATCAGGCCCTGGCGCTCGACGGGCACCGATTCGATGCGCCAGGCATCGATGACGATGTCCTGTGTCGCGGCCGAGAAGGCCATCAGGAAGGCGGCGACGCCGAGCGCGCCCAGGCTGGAGAGCGGATCGGCCGCCGCCATGGCGAGGAGCGCGAGCCCGACGCAAATCTGCGAGAGGACCATCCAGGCCCGGCGCCGCCCGAGCAGGCGCGACAGCACGGGCAGGTCGAGCGCGTCCACGACCGGCGCCCACAGGAACTTGAAGCTGTAGGGCAGGAGCAGATAGGCAAAGAGCCCGATCGCCTTGATGTCGATATCGGCCGTGGCGAGGCGCGCGGTGAAGGTTCCCGCGACCAGCAGGAAGGGCAGGCCGCAGGAAAAGCCGAGCGCCAGCATCAGCGCGACGCGCCGGTCGAGATAGGGGCGAAGCTTCTCGATCATCACGGGGATCCGAGCCGGCGGGGGCCGGCGATCCTCCGCTTATGCCTTAAGGATGGTTAAAGAAGGGCCTCCTCGGCCGCCGCTCACGGGTGCGCCCTGAACTGCTTGGAGAGCTTGAGGTCCTGGCCCTGGTAGTTCGAGGTGCCGATCGCCCCGTAGAGCGCGTCGGGCTCCTCCGCCATGCGCTCGTAGGCGAGGCGGCAAACCATCTGGCCGTCCTCGAGGTTGAAGGGAACCTCGTGGCTGCGCACCTCCATCACCGCCCGGCTGCCCGGATGCCCCCCCGGCGCATAGCCGAAGCCCGGATCGAAGAAGCCGGCATAGTGGACGCGGAACTCGCCCATGAGCGGATCGATCGGCACCATCTCGGCCGCGAGGCTTGGCGGGATGTGCAGGCGCTCCTTCGAGACGAGGATGTAGAACTCGTTCGGATCGAGGATCAGGCGCCTGTCGTCGCGGGCCGGGACGGGCTCCCAGTAATCCTCGATGCGATAATGGCCGATGCGGTCGAGGTCGATCACGTCGGTATGGCGCTGGGCGCGGTAGCCGACGAGGCGCGAGGGGCCGAGGCCCGACAGCTCGATGCGCAGGGCGAGGCCGTTGCGGATCGAGATCGCCCCGTCCACGAGGGGCGAGCGCGCATGAAGCTCGCGCAAGCCGGCATCGGACAGGCGCAGCCCGTCATGCTCGGAATCCGGGCCGCGGCGCCGGAAGCGGAGCTGGTTGAGGCGCGTCCCCTTGCGCACCTTCACGGAGAAGGTGCGCGGCGAGACCTCCGCGTAGAGGCGGCCGCGATAGCCGGCGCCAACCGCGTCGAAGACCTCGCTGCGGTCGGCAATGAGGCGCGTGAAGACGTCGAGGCGCCCGGTCGAGCTTTTCGGATTGGCGGCGGCCGAGATGCTTGCGGGCAGGTCCAGCCGTTCCATCAGCTCGACCACATAGACGCAGCCGCGCTCGAAGATCGCCCCTTTTTCCAGGTCGATCTCCTCCCAGCCGAGCGTGCGCAGCTTGTCCTCGACGCTGGCCTCCCCGCCCGGCAGGAAGCTTGCCCGCACCCGGAAGGCGCGCCGGCCGAGCCGGAGGTCGAGGCTCGCAGGCTGGTACTGGCTCTCGCGAATGGGCTCGGCCGCGCCCAAGACGCCGCGCAGGACGAGATCGCGGATGCGCTGGCGCGGCATCAGCCCTGTGAGATCTTCGACGTCGCTCATGCGGCCACTTAGAGCATTTTCGCGTGAGGTGAAGCCGGATTCCCCTTTTCGGGATCATGCTCTAGGACGCCCGCACGGCCGGAGATCGGCCGTGGAGGAAGCCATGGTCTACGAATTGCGCGTCTATCATTGCCTGCCGGGACGCCTGCCCGCCTTGCTCAAGCGCTTCGGGGGCACCACGCTCGGTCTCTGGGAGAAGCACGGGATCAGGCAGGCGGGCTTCTGGACGACGCTGATCGGGCCCACGAACCACTCGCTGACCTATCTGCTCGCCTGGGAGTCCCTCGCCGAGCGCGAGGCGAAGTGGACGGCCTTCCAGTCCGATCCCGAATGGCTGGAAAAGCGCGCCGCCTCCGAGGCGGACGGCCAGATCGTCCACAACATCGAAAGCTCGTTCCTCACCCCGACATCCTTCTCGTCGGTGAAATAAGCCTTCGCCACGCCGAACCTGTCGCCGCCTCAGCGCGGCGCCAGGATCATGATCATCTGCCGGCCCTCGAGCATGGGCTCGCTCTCGACCTTGGCGACTTCCGCCGTCTCCGCCTTGACGCGTTCCAGCAGCTTCAGGCCGAGATCCTGGTGCGCCATCTCGCGCCCGCGGAAGCGCAGCGTCACCTTGACCTTGTCGCCCTCCTCGAAGAAGCGCTGCACGGCCTTCATCTTCACGTCGTAATCGTGCTTGTCGATGCCGGGGCGGAGCTTGATCTCCTTGACCTCGACGGTCTTCTGCTTCTTGCGCGCCTCGTTCTGCTTCTTCTGCTCGAGGAAGCGGAAGCGGCCGTAATCGAGCAGCTTGCAGACCGGGGGAGCCGAATTCGGCGCAATCTCGACGAGATCGAGGCCGGCATCCTCGGCGATCCGCAGCGCCTCGGGGAACGCGACGACGCCCCTGTTCTGGCCGGTATCGTCGATGAGCTGCACTTCGCGAACGCCCCGGATATCGCGATTGGCACGCGGTCCGTCCTTCTGCGGGACCGGCGGGGCTCTCATGGGTCTGCGAATGGGGTCTTCTCCTCAGCGGTTTGCAGCACCGGCCGCCCGCAGGAGAGACATATGTGGATCCACGCGCGCGGCCTTCCCGGTCATGTGGCACATCGCGCGGCCAAGTCAATGATCGCAGCCCGTCGGAACGACGATCGCGCGCGCCTGTGCCCGCGCTTCCACAACCGATGCGCGGGTGCCCCGGCGCAATAGCCGCGCGGCCCCGCCCCGTGCTACAGCGCGGCGCGAAAGGAACGCATATGAGCGCCGCCATCGGAATCGGCCGGAATCCGCAAGCCGGGCAGCAAACGCCCCCGACGCCGGAACTGATGGCCGCGATCGGCCGGCACGCGCGCGCCGCGACCCACGCCCTCGCGCTCGCCCCGGCCGCGACGAAGCGGGCCGCGCTCTCCGGCGCCGCGGCGGCGATCCGCGAGGCCTCGCGGACGATCCTGGCCCGCAACGCCCTCGACCTCGCCGACATGAAGGCCGGCGGGCGTCCGGCCGCCTTCATCGACCGCGCGACGCTCGATCCGGGCCGGATCGAGGCCATGGCCGCGGCCGTCGCCGAGATCGGCGCCCTGTCCGATCCGGTCGGGCGCGTCCTCGCCCGTTTCGAGCGGCCGAACGGCCTCCTCATCGAGCGGGTCGCGACGCCTCTCGGCGTCGTCGGCGTGATCTACGAGAGCCGGCCCAACGTCACGGCCGACGCCGCCGCGCTCTGCCTCATGGCCGGCAACGCCGTGATCCTGCGCTCCGGCTCGGAAACGCTGCGCACGGCCGCCGCCATCGCCGAGGCTTTCGCCGCGGGGATCGCCGCGGCCGGGCTGCCGGCCGAGGCCGTCCAACTCGTGCCCGTCGCCGACCGCGCCGCGGTGGGCGAGATGCTGGCGGGGCTTGGCGGCAACCTCGACGTCATCGTGCCGCGTGGCGGGCGCAGCCTCGTCGAGCGCGTCCAGGCCGAGGCGCGGGTGCCGGTCTTCGCCCATCTCGAAGGGCTGTGCCACGTCTTCGTCCATGCCAGGGCGGATCTCGCCATGGCGCGCGAGATCGTGGTCAACGCCAAGATGCGGCGCACCGGCATCTGCGGGGCGGCGGAGACGCTGCTCGTGGACCGCGCCTGCGCGGGAACGCATCTGCGCCCCCTCGTCTCCGCCTTGCTGGACGAGGGCTGCGAGGTGCGCGGCGACGCGGAGGTCCTCGCGAGCGATCCGCGCGCCGTCTCTGCCGCGGAGGCGGACTGGTCGACCGAATATCTCGACGCCGTCATCTCGGCCCGGGTGGTCGAGGGGCTGGACGGGGCGCTCGACCACATCGCGCGCTACAGCTCCCATCACACCGACGCGATCGTCACCGCGGACGAGAACGCGGCGCGGCGCTTCCTGGCGGAGGTCGATTCGGCGATCGTGATCCACAACGCCTCGACGCAATTCGCCGATGGCGGGGAGTTCGGCTTCGGCGGCGAGATCGGCATCGCGACGGGCCGGATGCATGCGCGCGGCCCGGTCGGCGTCGAG
>NZ_DAOLAJ010000108.1:0-11701 GCF_035325185.1 Enterovirga sp.
GCGGCGCCGGGCTCCTACGCCCGCATTCGGCGCTGAGGGCGTATTCCCCTGCCGGCCTCTCTTGAGGCCGGCGACAGGTTCACATGGAGTGAGACAGTGATCGATTATGGTCATTTCATCGGCGGCAAGGTGGTCGCCGGCAGCTCGGGGCGGGCGGCCGACGTGTTCGAGCCGATGACGGGCGAGGTGCGGGCGCGGGTGGCCTTGGCCTCGAAGGCGGAGGTGCGCGCGGCGGTCGAGAACGCGAAGGCGGCGCAGCCGGCCTGGGCGGCGACCAACCCGCAGCGCCGCACGCGCGTGCTGATGAAGTTCCTGGAGCTGGTCGCGCGCGACAACGACGCCCTCGCCGAGCTTCTGGCCCGCGAGCACGGCAAGACCATTCCCGACGCCAAGGGGGACATCCTGCGCGGCGTCGAGGTGGTGGAATACGCCATCGGCATCCCGCAGCTGATGAAGGGCGAGTACACGGAAGGCGCGGGGCCGGGCATCGACATCTATTCGATGCGCCAGCCGCTCGGGGTGGTGGCGGGCATCACGCCGTTCAACTTCCCGGCCATGATCCCGATGTGGAAATTCGCGCCCGCCATCGCCTGCGGCAACGCCTTCATCCTCAAGCCCTCCGAGCGCGATCCGGGCGTGCCGATGCGCCTCGCCGAGCTGATGCTGGAGGCGGGGCTCCCCGAGGGGATCCTCAACGTCGTCAACGGCGACAAGGAGGCGGTGGACGCGATCCTGGACGATCCCGACATCCGGGCGGTCGGCTTCGTCGGCTCCTCCTCGATCGCGCAATACATCTACGAGCGGGCGGCGGCGACCGGCAAGCGCGCCCAGTGCTTCGGCGGCGCCAAGAACCACATGATCATCATGCCCGATGCCGACATGGACCAGACGGTCGATGCGCTGGTGGGGGCAGGCTACGGGGCGGCGGGCGAGCGCTGCATGGCGGTGTCGGTGGCGGTGCCGGTCGGCAAGTCCACCGCCGAGCGGCTGATGGAGAAGCTCGTCCCGCGCGTGGAGAACCTCAAGATCGGCCCCTCGACCGACCCTTCGGCCGATTTCGGGCCGCTGGTGACGCGCGCGGCCCTCGAGCGCGTGCGGGGCTATGTCGAGATCGGCCTCCAGGAGGGCGCGACGCTGGCGGTGGACGGGCGCGGCTTCAGGATGCAGGGCTACGAGAACGGCTTCTACATGGGCGGCTGCCTCTTCGACCACGTCACGAAGGACATGCGGATCTACAAGGAGGAGATCTTCGGCCCCGTCCTGTCGGTGGTGCGCGCCCATGATTTCGAGGAGGCGCTCGCGCTGCCCTCGGAGCACGAATACGGCAACGGCGTCGCCATCTTCACCCGCGACGGCGACGCGGCGCGGGAATTCGCCGCGCGGGTGAATGTCGGCATGGTCGGCGTCAACGTCCCCATCCCCGTCCCCGTCGCCTACTACACCTTCGGCGGCTGGAAACGATCCGGCTTCGGAGACCTCAACCAGTACGGACCCGATTCCGTCCGCTTCTACACAAAGACAAAAACCGTCACCTCAAGATGGCCCTCAGGCGTCAAGGAAGGCGCAGAATTCGTCATCCCAACGATGCAATGACAGCGACCCTGGACATGTGGAAAGCCGACACGGGGAGGGGCGGCCTCTGGCCGCTTCTCCTCGCGCTGGCGCTTCTTTCGGGAGCGCCGGCCCGCGCGGCCGGACCCTGCACGCCGCCCGTGCCGCCCGATCCCGCGGGGCGGCCGGAAAAGCCGGTCCCGCCGGCCAAGTCGCCCTGCGTCGATGCGCCGACCAAGGCCGGATGCCTCGGCTGGGAAGCCTATCGCTTCAACGACGAGGTCAAGGCGTACAACGCCAAGGTGCCCGCCTTCCAGAAGGCGGCGAATGCCTATGTGGCCCAGCTCAACGCCTATGTCGCCGCGGCGGGCGCCTATGCGAAATGCGAGGTGGAGTCGCTGCACTGATCCCGGCGCGTCCGGCCTCCAGGTTCCGTCAAGCCGGCAGCCGCACCGTCGCCCGCAGGCCGCCGAGGGGGCTGTCGCCCAGCACGATGTCGCCGCCATGCGAGCGGGCGATGTCGCGGGCGATGGCGAGGCCGAGGCCCGACCCGCCCTCGTCCTGGTTGCGGGCCTCGTCGAGGCGCAGGAACGGCTTGAACACCTCCTCGCGATAATCCGGCGGGATGCCCGGCCCGTCGTCGTCGACGTGAAGCACGAGCCAGCGCGTCTCGTGATTGGCCGTGATCGCGATGCGGTCCCCGTGGCGCGCAGCGTTGGAGACGAGGTTGAAGAGCAGGCGCCGGAAGGCGTCCACCCGCACCGTGACGGTGGGATCCCCCACGAAATCGATGCTGGTCGGATTGCCCGAGCGGTCGGCATCCGCCTTGATCTCCTCGAGCAGGACGCGCAGATCCGTGCGCAAAGCCGTCTCGCCCGCATCGCCCCGCGCGAAGGCGAGATAGCCCTCCAGCATCCGGTTCATCTCGTCGACGTCGCGCTTCAGGTCCTCCGTCTCGGGCGTGTCGCCGAGCACCGCGAGGGACAGGCGGAACCGCGTCAGGATGGTGCGCAGGTCGTGGCTGACGCCGTTCAGCATGGTGGTGCGGCTCTCGACCGCCCGCTCGATGCGCCGCTTCATCTCGATGAAGGCATGGCCCGCCTGGCGGACCTCGCGCGCCCCGCGCGGCCGGAACTCGACCTCGCGGCCGCGGCCGAAATCCTCCGCCGCCGCCGCGAGCTTCAGGATGGGCCTGATCTGGTTGCGCAGGAACAGGATGGCGACGGCGAGAAGCACGAAGGAGGTCCCCACCATCCAGACGAGGAAGATGTGGGAATTCGAGGCATAGGCGAGGCTGCGGCGCGCGATCACGCGCATCACCCCGTCCTCGAGCTGGATGCGGATCTCGATCAGGTTCGAGCGGCCGACGGTGTCGATCCAGAAGGGCCGGCCCACCTGCCGGGCGATCTCGTCGGAGAGCGCCTCGTCGAGGATGGAAAAGAAGGGCTTGGGGCCGGGCGGAGGCAGGGTCTCGCTCTTGCGAAACTCGACGTCGAGAACGAGCCGCTCGGCGGCGATGCGCGAGATGCGCTCCGAATCGCGCTCGTCGGGATAGGTCTCGTGGAGGTCGATCAGGGCCGCGATGTCGGAGGTGACGGCGGCCGAGAGGCGCTGCGTCACGAGCTGCCAGTGGCGCTCCATGAACACATAGGCCACGACCGACTGGAGCAGCACCACGGGCGTGATGATGATGATCAGCGAGCGGGCATAGAGGCCCTTGGGCAGGAGGGCGGTGAGCGTGCGGCCGATCCGCCGCAGGGCATGGCGCAGGGGGCGGCCCGGATCGCCGGCGAGCGGGCGCGTCGCCATCAGGGATCCACGACCAGCCGGTAGCCGACGCCGCGCACGGTCTGGAGGAAGGAAGGATTGGCGGGATCCAGCTCGATCTTGCGCCGCAGGCGGTTCATCTGCACGTCGACCGCGCGCTCCCCGGGCCCGCCGGGGCCGCCCGACAGCTCCTCGCGGGAGACCTCCGCCCCGGCGCGCTGCCCCAGCAGGCTCAGGATCTCCCGCTCGCGCTCGGTGATGCGGATGACCTCCCCGCTCCGCGACAGCTCGCCCCGCTCGAAGCGGAAGAGGAAGGGGCCGAACCTGACCGTCTCCGGGTGAGGCTTCGCCTCGGGCTCGGGATGGCTGCTGCGCCTGAGGATATTGGCGAGGCGCAGGACCAGCTCGAGGGGCTCGAAGGGCTTGGTGAGATAATCGTCGGCGCCCGTCTCGAGACCCTCGATCCGATGCTGGGGCTCGGCCTGGGCGGTGAGCATCAGCACCGGCGTCGCGCATCCCTCCTTGCGGCGGGCGCGCAGGAACTCCATCCCCGTCTCGCCCGGCATCATGACGTCGAGCACCATCGCGTCGAAGACGACATGGGCGAGCTTGGCGCGCGCCTCGGCCGTGCTCGCCGCCGTGGTCACCCGGTATCCCCGCGCGAGGAGGAAGCGCGACAGAAGCTCGCGCAGCCGCCTGTCGTCGTCCACGACGAGCACATGGGAGGCATCGTCCGGCGGCTCGGTCCGGGAAGGCGTCATCGCTCAGCCTTTATCATCCGCCATCCGCGCGCGCATCCCGCTCCCGCCGCGCCCGGGCCGGTCCACCATGCCGCCCAGGAAGCGCGCCACCACCGCCTCCACCTCCCCGCGCGGATCATGGCCCAGGGCGCGGCGGATGCGGCGGGTCTGGAGGGGGACGAGCCGGGCCGAGAGGCTGCGGCCGGCCTCGGTCGGATAGAGCAGCCGCTGGCGCCGGTCCTCGGTGCCGGTTCGGCCCTCGACGAAGCCCTTGTCGACGAGTTCCTTCAGCACCCGGTTCAGGCTCTGCTTGGTGATCTGGAGCAGGTCGAGGAGATCGGCGACGGAGAGGCCCGGCCGGCGCGTGACGAAATGGATCACGCGGTGATGCGCGCGCCCGAAGCCGAATTCGGTCAGGATCCGGTCGGGATCGCCGACGAAGTCACGATAGGCGAAGAACAGAAGCTCGATCAGTTCGTAGGCAGGCCGCTCGGCGCCCTGCCCTCCCGCACGGGCGGAGGCTCTCTCGGATTGTTCCGTGGCCGGGGCTTCGGACAACGCGATCCTCGAAATACGTCAGCCTTGTTGACATATCTCAGGACCGCCTCTAGCCGTCAAGCAGGAGGAGAGAGAATGAGCGTGGTTCCGTTCGACCGGCGCGAGGGCTGGATCTGGCAGGACGGGGCGCTCGTGCCCTGGCGGGAGGCGCGGCTCCACGTTCTCTCGCACGGCCTCCACTACGGCTCGACGGTGTTCGAGGGCGAGCGCGCCTATGACGGCGTGATCTTCAAGTCCCGCGAGCATTCCGAGCGCTTCCGGCGCTCGGCCGAGCTGCTCGATTTCGAGATCCCCTATTCGGCCGAGGAGATCTGCGCGGCCAAGGCGCTCTGCGTCGAGAGGAACGGCGATCCGAATGTCTATGTCCGGCCCGTGGCCTGGCGCGGCTCGGAGATGATGGCGGTCGCGGCTCCCGATTCCACCATCCATGTCGCCATCGCGGTGTGGCCCTGGCCCTCCATGTTCAACGTCGTGGAGAAGATGCGGGGCATTTACCTCGATATCGCGGAATGGCGCCGGCCCGACCCGGCCAGCGCGCCCTCGGCCGCGAAGGCGGCGGGGCTCTACATGATCGCGACGATGTCGAAACACGCCGCCGAGCGCAAAGGCTATGCGGACGCCCTCATGCTCGACTGGCAGGGGCGGATCGCCGAATGCACCGGGGCCAATGTCTTCTTCACGCGCGGGGGGCAATTGCACACGCCGATCGCCGATTGCTTCCTCGACGGCATCACGCGGCGCACCGTCATCGAGCTTGCCCGGCGGCGCGGCATCGGAACGGTCGAGCGTCGGATCATGCCGGGGGAATTGTCGAGCTTCGACGAATGCTTCCTCTGCGGCACGGGCGCCGAGATCACGCCCGTCGCCGGGATCGGGCCCCATCGCTACCGGCCGGGCGACGTCTCGCTCATGATGGTCGAGGATTACGCCACCGAAGTGCGGCGGAGACCCGGTTCCGACGCATGATGTCGCATGCCATGTCTTGAGATCGGGACGGCCCCGCACCATATTCATGGCGCCGGGAATTCGCCCCGGCTCGGGGGAATCGCCCCCATCGAGGGATATATGATCAGACGCTTCGGTACCTTTGCCCGCACGGCGCTCGTCGCCGGGCTCGTGACGGTGCTCGCCGCTCCGGTCGTCGAGGCTCGCCCCGGCGGCGGCAGGAGCATGGGCTCGCGCGGCGGCTCGACCTTCTCGGCGCCGCCGCCGACCGCGACCGCCCCCCGTCCGGCCCAGCCGATCCAGCGGAGCGAGACGCCCGGTATCGGCCAGCCGCGTCCGGGCATGGCCACCGCCGCCCCGGCGCAGCCGCGCCGCTTCGGCTTCGGCACCGGCCTCGCCGCCGGCCTTCTCGGAGCGGGTCTGTTCGGACTGCTCACGGGCCACGGCTTCCTTGGCGGAATCGCGGGGCTGGCCTCGTTCATCGGCCTCCTGCTCCAGATCGGCCTGATCGCGGGCCTCGTCTGGTTCGCGCTGCGCTTCTTCCGGCGGCGCTCGGAGCCGGCCATGGCCGCGGGTCCGGGCCTGCACGGCCGCTCGCCGCTTGGCGGAGCCGCGCCCGGAGGCTTCTCGGCGCGCGGCTTCGGCGGGGGCGGGCCGGCGCGGCAGCCGATCCAGATCGCGCCCGAGGATTACCGCGCCTTCGAACGCTGCCTCGGCGATCTCCAGGTCTCCTACGGCCGCGGCGATCTCGGCGCCCTGCGCCGCCTCGCGACGCCCGAGATGGCACGCTATCTCGAGGAAGACCTGGCCGAGGATCGCCGCCGCGGGATCCGCAACGAGATCACCGATGCCAAGCTCCTCCAGGGCGATCTCGCCGAGGCGTGGCGCGAGGGCACCACGGAATATGCGACCGTGGCCATGCGCTACGAGATCGTGGAAGCCTATGTGGAGGTCGCGAGCGGGCGCGTCGTGCAGGGCAACCGCACCGCGCCGACCGAGGTGACGGAAATCTGGACCTTCCGCCGCGACATGAAGGGGCCCTGGCTCCTCTCGGCCATCCAGCAGACCGAGTAGCGGTTCCTTCCTCCAGGGAAGATCGAGCGGCCGGCCCTTGCGCCGGCCGTTTCGCGTTCGGTCGGATGGCGGACGGAAGGGCGCATTCAGGAACCCCTGTCCCGGCTGCCGGTTGACCTCCCAACCTTCACAATTCGACCAAGGAGATGGACGATGCATGTCGTTCGACAGCCGAGTTCGAGCCCGATGCCGCCCTGGCTCGCGGGAGCCCTGCTCCGCGCGGGCCCCGGCGCCCCGCGTCCGGCCAACCCGGACCAGGAGCCAATTCCGGGCGGAAACGTCCCGACCGAGCTGCCGCCCGCGCCGCCCGACGAGATCCCCGATACGGGCCCGACCGGGCCGCGGACTCCTTATCCGGTGAGCGATCCGGGCATCGCCGAGCCGACTGGGCCGGGCTCCGAGCCCGACTACCTGCCCGGCAGGCCGACCAGCCCGATGCAGGTCTGAACTGCGTCAGTGATCGCCCTGGGAGGAGCGGACGTCCCGCGGCGAGGAGAGAATTTCGAGGAGGCCCTGCGCCACGTGCCGGGCCTCCTCGTCGTTGAGGCGCAGCACGAAGGGCGGAAGGGGCCCGGCCTGGAGCGCGACCACCGCCTGGCCGTCCTCGTCGGTGCCGATGTCGATGGTGGGCGAGGTCACGTCGAGATATTCGTCCTCGTCATAGGCTTCGGCGTGGCGATCCTCGTCGGAGCCCGTCTCGTCGTCCTCGTCGCGGTCGATCTTGAGCAGCATCTGGCCGAGCGCGAGGATAAGGGACTGGGCCGTGCCCGGATCCATCACCACCGCGGTCGTATGATCGTTCTTCTCGAAGGCGAGCTGGATGTTGTTGCCTTCGAGGGTCACCGAGATGCCGGCCATAACTCGTCCGAACCAGAGATCTGCCCGCCACATATAGGGGTTTTTGACGCGCGGCGTGAGAGTGGTGAAAGCCGAAACCCGCTCCATCGTGAACGGCCTTGCCCGAGACCCGCCAACCATGTCCCGAACGAGCCCCGCCGATCTTCTCGCCCGCCTCGCGAGCCTCGGCATCGCCCACGAGACGCACGGGCACCGTGCCGTCTTCACGGTAGCCGAATCGGCCCCGGTGAAGGCGGCCATCCCCGGCGCCCATACGAAGAACCTCTTCCTCAAGGACAAGAAGGGCGCGCTCTTCCTCGTCACGGCCAAGGACGATACGCGCATCGACCTCAAGCGCCTGCATGAGACCCTCGGCGCCTCGGGCCGCCTCTCCTTCGGCTCGGGCGAGTTGCTGGTGGAGGTCCTGGGCGTCGAGCCGGGCTCGGTGACCCCTTTCGGCGCCGTCAACGACGAGCCGGCCCGCGTGCGGGTGATCCTCGACCGGCGCCTGATGGGCTTCGAGCGGGTCAATGTCCATCCGCTCGTCAACACGATGACGACGGGCCTTTCCCCGGCCGATCTCGTCGCCTTCCTGCGCGCGACCGGCCACGAGCCGGCGATCCTCGCCCTTCCGGCCCCCGCGGAGGCGGCGGATTGATTGACCCAGGGGGCGCTCCCATCTTAGGGCATTGCCAGCCCCCTTCCGGGCAAGACCCCTTCAGCAGAGGCCCACGATGCTCGCCGGTACCGCCGCGCCCGCCGACGGATTGATCAAGGACACGACGACCGCCGCCTTCCGCCAGGACGTGATCGCCGAATCGATGAAGCAGCCCGTGCTCGTCGATTTCTGGGCGCCCTGGTGCGGGCCCTGCAAGCAGTTGACGCCCGTCATCGAGAAGGCGGTCAAGGCGGCCGGCGGCAAGGTCAAGCTCGTCAAGATGAATATCGACGAGCATCCGCAGATCGCCGGCCAGCTCGGCGTGCAGTCGATCCCCGCCGTCTTCGCCTTCGATCGCGGCCAGCCCGTCGACGGTTTCATGGGCGCGCAGCCGGAGGCGAAGATCAAGGAATTCATTGCGCGCCTGGTCGGGCCCGGCTCGGCGGCGGCAGATGAATTGCTGGCCGAGGCGGATACGCTCGCCAAGGCCGGCGATCTCGGCGGAGCGGCAGAGCTTTATGCCGCGGTCCTCGCGGAGGAGCCGGAGAACCTCGCCGCCATCGCCGCCCTGGCGAAGCTCCATCTCCAACTCGGCGACATCGAGGGCGCGCGCCGCTTCCTCGCCATGGCGCCCGCCGCCAAGGCGAACGATCCGGCCATCGCGGGGGCGCGGGCGGCGATCGAGGTGGCCGAGCAATCCGCCTCCCTCGGCGATCTCGCCGCCTTCGAGGCGAGGCTCGTCGCCGATCCGAACGACCATCAGGCCCGCTTCGATCTCGCCGTCGGCCTTGGCGGCAAGAACCGGCGCGAGGAGGCGGCCGACCAGCTTCTCGCCATCATCCGCAAGGACAGGGGCTGGAACGAAGACGCCGCGCGCAAGCAGCTCGTCCAGTTCTTCGAGGCGTGGGGACCGACCGATCCCGCGACCATCGCCGGCCGCCGCCGCCTGTCCTCGATTCTCTTCTCCTAGAGGGGAGGCGCGCCCGTCATGAACGTGGTCTATGACGGTCCGCACGATCTGCCGGAGGCGATTCCGGTCTTCCCGCTCGCCGGCGCCCTCCTTCTGCCGCGCGGGCAAATGCCGCTCAACATCTTCGAGCCGCGCTATATCGAGATGGTCGACGCGGTCCTGCGGGGCCCGCGCCTGATCGGCATGATCCAGCCGGAGAGCGACCAGGAGGCAAGCGCGGCCGTGCCGCGGCTCTACCGGGTCGGCTGCGTCGGGCGTCTCGTCCAGTTCGCCGAGACGGGGGACGGGCGCTACCTCATCTCGCTCGCGGGCGTCTCGCGCTTCGCGGTCGAGGAGGAGCTGACGGTGATGACGCCGTTCCGCCAGTGCCGGATCACGGCTCTCCCCTTCGCCTGCGATTTCAAGCCGCGCCTCGGCGAATCCGAGGTCGATCGCGAGGCGGTGCTGAGCGCGCTCCTGAAGTTCACGCGGGCCACCGGCCTCAAGATCGACTGGGACGGCGTCGAGAAGGCGCCGAACGAGGCGCTGGTCAACGCTCTTTCGATGATGGCTCCCTTCGGGACGCGCGAGAAGCAGGCGCTGCTCGAGGCGCCCGATCTCAAGGCGCGCGCCGAGACCCTCGTCGCCATCACCGAGATGGAACTCGCCAAGACCGATCCCGGCTCACAGACGACCCTGCAATGACCGACGAATCCCGCCCGAGCGAAGCTGAAGCCGCCCCCCGGCTCGACCCGAAGCTTTTGGAAATCCTCGTCTGCCCCCTCACCAAGGGCCGGCTGGAATACGACGCGGCGGCGCAGGAGCTGGTCAGCCGCAGCGCCGGGCTTGCCTATCCGATCCGCGACGGCATCCCGATCATGCTGCCCGACGAGGCCCGCCCGCTCAAGGACTGAGCGGCGCCTCGCCTCATTCCGGGTGGCGTGTCCCGGCCGCCTTCACGACGAGCACCGTGCCCTTCACCCGCGCGACCTCGACGCGGGTGCCGGCCGGCAGGTCGGGCCCGGTGACCCGCCAGACGCCGTCATCCACCCGGATGCGGCCCTCGCCGGAGACGATGGCTCCCTCGAGCGGGAAGACGCGGCCGACGAGCGCCTCCGCGCGGCGGTTGAGCAGGGGGGTGTCGCCGAATTCATCCTCGCGCCGCCGCGTCAGCCGCCAGCCGGCCAGGGCCGAGACGAGCGCCAGCACGGCGAAGGCAGCCGCATTGGCTTGCCAGGAGAGGCCGAAGACCCAGTCGAGGAGGGCGGTGACGACGGCCGCCACCCCGAACCACACCAGGAAGATGCCGGGGACGAGGGTCTCCAGCCCGATCAGGACGAGCCCCAGGATCAGCCACGCCCAGGCGGAGGTCAGGTAATCCGGCATCGGCGATCCCCGCTCAGCTCTCCGGGCGGCCCGTATGCGGCGGCAGGCCGCCAGGGCGCCCGCCACGGGAAGCAGCACGGGCGCCACCGGCATCGCCGAAGACCTCCTGCGTCATGGCCGCGATGCCCCCGAGGGTGCCGGCCAGTGAGGCCGCCTCGATCGGCACCACGACGACGCGCTGGTTCGGCGCGCTGGCGATGGCCCGCAGCGCCTCCACGTATTTCTCGGCGACAAGGAAATTCGCGGCGGCGAGGTCGCCCTTCCCGATCGCCTCGGAGACCATCTGCGTGGCCTTGGCCTCGGCCTCGGCCAGGCGCTCGCGCGCCTCGGCATCGCGCCAAGCAGCCTCCTTGCGGCCCTCCGCCGCCAGGATCTGGGCCTGCTTCTGCCCCTCGGCCCGCAACACCTCCGCCTGCCGCAGCCCCTCGGCCTCGAGGATCGCCGCGCGCTTCTCGCGCTCGGCCTTCATCTGGCGGGCCATCGAGCCCGCGAGGTCGGCCGGCGGCAGGATGTCCTTGATCTCGACGCGCGTCATCTTCACGCCCCAGGGCGAGGCCGCAGCGTCCATCACGCGCAGAAGGCGCTCGTTGATCTCGTCGCGGTGGGAGAGGAGCTGGTCGAGATCCATGGAGCCGACGACCGAGCGGATATTGGTCATCGAGAGCACGAGCAGGGCCTGGGTGAGGTTGGTGATCTCGTAGGCGGCGCGGGCGGGCTCCAGCACCTGGTAGAAGGCCGCCGCATCGATGGTGACGCCGGCATTGTCGCGCGTGAACGCCTCCTGGGAGGGCACGTCCAGCACCTGCTCCATGACGTTCACCTTGTGCCCGATGCGGTCGATATAGGGCATGATCAGCCCGAGGCCCGAATTCAGCGAGTGCGAATAGCGCCCGAAGCGCTCCACCGTGTAGACGTAGCCCTGCGGGATCGTGCGCACGCCCGCCGCGATGGTGACGACCGCCAGCACCACCAGCGCGATCACGAAAACCGTGAAGCCTGTCATCGTCCGCTCCCCATCCGCCCCGGACGGCCGAAGAATCGACCCTTCCGATCGATGCCATGAACCATGCCCGGATGTCGCGCCGATTGCGTCGCTCCCGCATGGCGCGAGACGATTGCTCTGCGCCGACCCTCCGCGGCCGCCGCAAAACAGAACCGGCGGCGGACCCGGCCGGGCGGGAGCTGTCAGTGAGCGATCATTCTCATGACGATGAGGACTCCTGTGACGGTGAGGGC
>NZ_DAOLAJ010000109.1:0-11322 GCF_035325185.1 Enterovirga sp.
CCACGCCCACGACACCCACGGCGACGCCCACCGCCACCCCGACGCCCACGCCCACGACACCCACGGCGACGCCCACCGCGACCCCGACGCCCACGCCCAGGACACCCACGGGGACGCCCACCACGACCCCGACGCCCACACCCACGACACCTACGGGGACGCCCACCACGACCCCGACGCCCACGCCCACGACACCCACGGGGACGCCCACCGCAACCCCGACCGGCGCTCCGACGGGGACCCCCACCGGAACACCGGCCGGCACCCCCACAGGCTCCCTCACGCCGTCGATCTCGGTGAGCCCCACACCGTCGGAGATCGACGCGGTGCCGGGGCTCGATCGACGCCTCGTGCTGCCGGGACTTCTCCTCGTGCTGATCGTCGGTTTCGCGACCATCCTGACATGGCTGGTTCGGGCTCGG
Organism: Enterovirga sp.; assembly: GCF_035325185.1. Taxonomy (GTDB): domain Bacteria; phylum Pseudomonadota; class Alphaproteobacteria; order Rhizobiales; family Beijerinckiaceae; genus Enterovirga. The sequence continues at coordinate 423 of NZ_DAOLAJ010000109.1, forward strand.
CCACAATAGAGGTTGGTCATGCGGGCCCTCGGCGCCCATCTGGCGTTGGCCGTTGCGCTGGTCCTGCTCGGGTTGTCCCTCGAGGGAACGGCGGCCTTTCGCGATCTTCTCGGATCTCCTCTGATCCTCGCCATCGCGAGATCGGCGACGTGGCTCATCTCATGGTGCGGGGGCGCAGTGGCGCTCTCGGGGAACGTCATGAGGCATCCGGCCAGCGGCGTCGAAGTCCACGTCACCGAGGCATGCGACGGTCTCGGCGTTTTCATCGCCATCGCGGCCGGAATCGTGGCGCTCCGCCCCGGCTGGCGGTTCGGCATTGCCGCCGTCGCATTGCTGTTCGGCCTGATCCAGCTCTTCAACCTCGCCCGCGTGGTCGGCCTGTTCTATCTCCGGCTCGGGCCGCACGCGTTGTACGATGCGACGCATCTCTATGTGCTTCCGTATGCGACCGTCCTCCTGTTTGGTTGCTTCTTCTTCCACATCGCCCGCACGATATCCGGATCGGCCGGGAACGGCCCGGCGGCGACCGCGGCCTTCGCGGCCACCCCGAGCCGGAACCGGCTGGCGCTGTTCGCGGCGGCCTTCCTGCCGATGTTCGGCCTCTGGTGGTTCGTCGCGCCCTACCTGCTGCTCCCGCTCCTGCGAGGGGTATCGAGCGCGGCAGCCCAGGCGTTTCACGGCCCCGCCCTGGAGGCGCTCGCGGAGGCCGGCCCCGATCGATGGCTGATTCAAACGCGGCTTCTCCGGCCGGGCACGGCCGGAGGGCTCATCGACATTCCGCTCGAGCCGCGCCTCTTCACCGCGGCGATCCCGATCGCGCTGGCGGCCGGCTTCGCCTGTGCTCCGCGCGGCCTTCGCACGCGCGGGGTCCTGCTGGCCCTGGCTGCGACGAGCGTGAGCTGCGCGCTCGTGCTCGCCCTCCAGGTGATCGTGGCCGTGCCGAAGACAGCCGCGAGCACGAAGGCGGACACGGTCCTGCTCGAGCCGGCGCCGCGCGCACGCCCGGTCGCGGTGTCGTATCGGCCGCAATCGGAGGGGCTCGTCGCCAGCCTGGACCTCGCCCGCGTCGTCCTCGTCTACGCGAATTTCTTCCTGCTGCCGGCCAGCATCGCCGCGGCCGCGACGCTCCTGCGAACCCAGCCTCGTGAACCCGCCGGGCCTCCTCCTGCGGCAGCCCGTCCGGCCCGCAGGCGACGACCGCGCCGACGCGGCTGAACGGCGGCTCGCCGCAGCCTGCCTCCTGGCCGCGATCGCGACGGGGATCTGGCTGCGGTTCTGGCGTCTCGACTGGGACGGCGGCTTCCTCCTTCACCCCGACGAATACAACCTGATCGCGGCCGCGGCGCGATGGCGCTTCGCCTGGGGCACGGACCCGGGATTCCATGCCTATGGCGGCCTCGCCCTCTCGCTCCCAATCTTCGTATCTTACGCCCTGTCGCTGCTGTCGGGCGGCGATCCGTTCGCGCTTCAGCAACTGAGCCATGCGGCCCGCATCGTCTCCGCGGCGCAGTCGAGCCTCGCCCTCGCCTGCCTGCCGCTGCTCGCGAGCCGTGCATGGCCCGGCCGGGCCGGCCGGTGGCCCGCCGTCGTCGTCGCGTGGCTGGCCGCGCTCGACGTCGGGCTGGTCCAGGCGGCCCATTTCGGCACGACGGAGAGCGGACTCGTCCTCGTCGTCGTGCTGCTGGCTTTGCTGGCGGTGCTCCTCCATCGGGACAGGATCGGCCCCTGGTCCTTCGCCGCCGCGTCCGGAGCCTTGATCGGCCTCGGCTTCGGGCTCAAGGCGACGGCCGCGGCCTTCACGATCATCCCGGCCGTCGCCGGCCTCCTCGCTCTCGGACGCCTCGGCCTCCTGCGGCTGGGGGCGGTCGCCCTGCTCGGCGCGGTCGCGGGCCTCGCCGCCCTCGGGATCGTCAGCCCGCACACCTTCCGGTTCGGCGCGGCGTTTCTGTCGACGATGAGGTTCGAGGCCGACGTCGCCGCCGGCCGGGCCGATGTCTTCTGGACCCTGCAGTTCCGGAGCAAGCCGCCCGCCGTCTTCGCGATCGCGCAGCTTCCCTGGCTGCACGGGCCCTTGGTGCCGGGCGTCGGACTCGCGGGCCTCCTGGCGCTCGTCGTCCGGGCCTGCCAACGGCACGAGACGGCTCTCGCCTTGCTGCCTCTCGCCGTCTTCACCCTCGTCTTCGATGCCTTCGTGCTGACGCTCGGCGCCCCCTTCGTCAGATACTGGCTGCCGGGCGCGGCCGGACTGCTCATCGGCGTCGCCTGGATCGTCACGGACCTCGCGCGAAGCAGGACCAGGGCGAGCGGCCGGATCGCCGGGGCGATGGCCGGGCTCGTCCTGATGCTCTCCGTCGCCTGGTGCTACGCCTTCACGGCCATCTACCGCGCCGAGGACGTTCGATTGCAGGCCTCGCGCTGGCTCGCGGCTCATCTGGCGGACGGCGATCGCGTCCTCATCGAGCCGCACGATGTCGGCTTGCCGCTGCGCGTCGCGCCCCTGCCGGCCGCGAAGATCGAGGTTCTGCCTCTTCTCGAGCCCGAGACGGCGGCCGGCCTCGATGAATACGGGCGGCTCCTCTCCGGTGCCGATCGATTGATCGTCGCCTCGCGGCGGCATTCGAGCGTCCTGCCACGGCTGCCCGGCCGCTTCGGGATCGCCTGCGCGTATTACAGCGCCTTGCAGAGCGGCGAGCTGGGCCTCGTCGAGGAGGTCCGGTTCGACAACGGCCCGAGGCTCGGAGACTGGCGGGTTCCGAGGGGAATCTCGGAGGAAACCTTCGAGGTCTTCGATCATCCGGCCGTCATCGTCTTCCGGAGGGCCCGCCCGGTCACGCGACAGGCTGTCGTCGACGTGCTGGCCCGGCACCGGACGGGATGCCGGTACAGGGCGGGCGTCCTGGGTCGGCGTTGAGGGCCGGCGCTCGAGACAACGCGCCTCGCGGCGAGGTCAGAAGGACAGCCGCTTGAACGCCCATTCCGGCAGGCAGCGGATCGCGAGCATGATGATGCGCCAGATCGGCTTGACGTAGACGATATCGGACCCGCGGCGTTCGGCGGCCAGGAAGACCGCGGCGGCGACCTCGTCCGGCGTCGCGGTCAGCAACGGCGGGAGCCGGAAGCCGGACGTCATGCGGGTGCGGATGTAGCCGGGCTTCACGGTCACGACCCGGATGCCGTCCTTGGACAGCCTCATCCGGAGCCCGGACAGATAGGCCGTCAACCCGGCCTTGGCGGCGCCGTAGAAGGAATTGGAGGCCCGGCCGCGCTCGCCGGCGACGGAACTGATCGCGGCGATCGTTCCCGAGCCCCGCACGCGGAAGCGCTCGGCCGCGATGGAGAGCGCCAGAGCCGGGCCCTCGAAATTCGCTCTCAGCACCTGTCGCGCGTGGCCGGGGTCGCTCTCGGCCCGCGCCTGATCTCCCAGCATGCCGACGACGCACAGGACGGTGTCCGGAAGCGGCTCCAGGGCGGCCCGCATCGCCTCCTCGATCCGCTCGTCGAGGACATCCAGCGCGTGCAGATCCGCCGGGCGGCCGGATCGCACCGTCAGGTCGGCGGCCTCCCTCGCCCCGGCCTCGGGGTCCCGCGCCGTCAGGGCGACCGACCAGCCCTCCCGGGCGTAGCGCCGGGCCAAGGCGCGGCCGACATCCGATGTCCCTCCCAGGATGAGAACCTTCGGCATCGACGTCACAAGCCCAGGCGGTCAGAGAGACGCGATCGGAGCCGGCCCGCGGCTCCGATCTCCTTGCGGAGAGCACGAAAGTCGCCCAGCCGTCCATATCCGGCTGCGAGCGTATCGGCGCTCTGGGTGGAATCCTTTGCCAGGTAGTTCCGGCCTCCCGCCGCCGCCACGATCGCGTCGACGCTGTCGAGGACGGCGAAGACGTCCGCGCGGACCGGGGTGTCGACCGCCAGCGTGTAGCCGTCGATCGGGAAGGACAGCCACCCCTCTCCCCCTGGCCCGAACCTCTTCAGCACCGACAGGAACAGGCCGCCCGACGCTTTCGCGAACGCGCCGATGATGCTGCCGAGCGTGCGCTCGGCGTCGTGAGCCGGCACGACGCACTGGTGCTGGATGAACCCGCGCCGGCCATAGAGCCTGTTCCAGTCCCGAAGGGCGTCGAGGGGGAAGAAGCAGGAGTTCCAGTCGATCAGGCGGGCGCGGTCATGCGTCCCCGCGTGGCGTCTGAAATGCAGCTCGTTGAGCATCCGGGCGGTGCCCCGCCGCATCAGCGCCTCGGGGAGGTCGAGCGGCCAGGCGGGCGCCGAGCCCTCGAGGCAGGGAAAGCGATCGCCGATCCCCCGCGCCTCGATGGTCTTCAGGGACGCATGCTCGGCGCTCAGCACGACGGAGCGGCCGAGCTTCGGGCCGCGCGCCGCGCAATCGATCCACGCCACGCAAAAGGTCGCCGCGCCCGCGCGATCGAGCGTCGCGAGCGTCTCGCCGAGCGTCGCGGCGGTTTCCGTCCTCTGAACCAGCCACCCCGTCTCGACGCGGTCGAGCCTGAGGCGGGCGCGCAGGATCATCCCGGTCAGGCCCATGCCGCCAACCGTCGCCCAGAAAAGCTCGGGATTGCACCCGCGCGAACAGGACAGCACCTCCCCGGACGGCAGAAGCAGGTCGAAGCTCTCGACATGGCGGGAGATGCAGCCGGCGCGATGGTGGTTCTTTCCATGCACGTCGGCCGCGATCATGCCGCCGACCGTCACCAGCCTCGTGCCGGGGACGACGGGCGGGAAGAAGCCGCGCGGGCCGAGGGTGGCGATGATATCCGAGAGAAGAACGCCTGCCTCGACGTCGAGCAGCCCGCTCTCGTCGTCGAAGGCGATCAATCGATCGAGCCCCAGCGTGGACAGCGTCAGGCCGGCCGAAGCCGCGGCGTCCCCGTAGGAGCGGCCGTTGCCCCGCGCGATCCAGGTCCCCCCGGCCTTGACGGCCTCGGCGGCGTCTCGCGGCGTGCGGGGCAGGACCAGGGCGCCGTCGCAGCGCGGGAACCGCCCCCATCCTGACAGATTGGCCAAGGAACGGCTCCCGTGCCGGTCGATCCTGCCCGGCCCCTCCGCCAAAGGCGGAACGGCTCTAGCATCGGAGATCGAGGTCCGCCACCGGCGCGCCGCAACGGGAATCCGCTCGCCCGGACGACGGCCGGACTTGCCCAGGCGGCAATGGAAGGGCAACAATCCGGCAGGCGAACGCCGCAAGGCCGGGGATGTCCGCTCGGCGGCCGGCCGTGCCGCGCCGGGGCGCAAGGATCTACGGAGCCCAGATGTCGGGACGGGTCTGGAGCGGTTCGGCGGCTGCCCTCGTCCTCGCTTTCGTCGCGCTCATCCTGTTCGATTCCCTGGCCGAGTTTCCCCTCTACTTCTTCTGCGACGAGGCGGTTCAGGGAGCCGAGGCCCAGTCGCTCCTCGCTCACGGAGCCGACAGGGCCGGCGTGGCCTGGCCGCTCTTCTTTCGCGGCCACGGCGGATACCAGCTCTCGCTGTCCGTCTACTGGCTGCTGCCGTTCCAATGGCTCTTCGGCATGTCGGAAGGGGTCGTGCGCGCCAGCCACGCCGTCGCCAGCCTGATCGGCGTCGCCGGCGCGATGGCCTTCATGCGCCGCTATTCGCCCAGGACGCTCGCATGGCTATGCGTGCCGCTCGTCTTCTACGGGAGCCCGCTCTGGTATCTCCATTCGCGCACGGGCTTCGAGGCGGTGATCTCGGCATCCGCCTGGCTCGTCTGTCTCGCGGCATGTCCCGACCTCACCCACCGGAACGACCGGGACCGCTCCCGCGGGCATGCCGAGCATGCGAGATGGGGCCTGTTCCTGATCGCATTCGCGCTGTGCTTCTACGGCTACACGCCCGCCCGGGCCTGGGCTCCCCTCACCCTCGCGGCGCTGGTGCTCTCCCAGGCGGGCCGCGGCTTCGATCCGCGGCGTGCCCTGCTGCTTTTCGGCCTCGCCGGCCTCGTCATGGCGCCGTTCGCCTGGACCGCGCTCACCCGTCCCGAGGTCGCGCTCGCACGATTGTACGAAGTGACGGGCGCCGGTGGGGCGCCGGTCGGGGATCGCGCCCGGGCGGCCCTCCTGCGCCTCTTCTCCATCCTGAGCCCGACCTATTGGTTCGATGCGCAGACCCGATTCGAATCCTGGGAGCGTCACACCATTCCGGGAACGGCGCTCATCCCGCCCTATTATCTGCCTTTCGCGCTGACGGGGCTGGTCGCCTGCCTCGTCAGGTTCCGGTCGGATGAGCGGTCCCGCGCGCTGGTCCTGCTTTTCCCGGTCGGTGTCTTTCCCGGAATCTTCGTGGACATTTCACCGCTGAGGTGTCTGCCGGTGGCATTGGTCTACCTGCTGTGGTCGGCCGTGGGCGTGAGCGTCGTCCTCGGGGCCATGTCCGGCTCGTCGCGCGCAAGGGCATATGGCGGCGCTCGCTTCCGAGATCCCGCCGCGCTGTTCACCCCCGCGATCGTGCTGGCGCTGGGCCTGCACGTGGTCGCGCTGCATGCCTATGCCACGACGACGGCGCCCCTCTCGTACCAGGATTACGGCTTCTACGGGGTCCAATCGGGCGAGCGCGAGGTCTTTCGCGAAGCGCGCCGTCATGCCGATCGGCAGGAGGCGATCCGCATCACGCATGCGGCGTTCAACGGCAACGAAGCCCTCGTCGATTTCTACCTGTCCGCGGAGCAGCGCCGCTACGTGACCATCGCGGATGCCGGCAAGCCCTGCATCGTCGCGGGGCCCGGTCGCGAGCTCTGGATCCTGCGCGCCGAGCGATGGCGCGAGTTCAAGTCCGCCGTGTGCGACGTCGACGCGCAGGAACTGCTCACGATCCCGGATCCGCGCGGGGACGCCCTGTTCGTCGTGGCCGCCCTGACGCAAAGGCCGACCATGCCGGCCTCCCGTTGATCCCGGCACGAGCGCCGCCCCGCGCGATCAGGAGCCGGCGAGGAGATAGGCCACGCAGATGATCCGGCCATGCTGGTCCCGGTGCTCGGTCCGGACCCCGCCGGGAAATCTCGCCTCGAGCCCGCGCAGGTCGTCGAGGCGGTTCGGAAGGGCCAGCAGAAGGACCTTGCCGCCGGTCCGCAACGCCTCCGCGATCTCCGCGGCATCGCGGAAGTCACGGACGTCGCGACCGGCGGTCAGGAACCGGATGGTGCCGTGGGCGCCGAAGATGTGCGGCTGCCCGAGGAGAAAGGCCACCCGCGGTCCCTCGTCGATGATCGCACGCCCGAGAAGGGTCGGCAGGACGCCGCCCGCAGAGGCGGGAAATCGCCGGAAGTAGATGTCCACGTTGAGGGCGAGCACGGAGCCGGCGAAGAGGACCGCAACGAGAGCGGCCCACCTTGGGCCCACGATCGCGCATATTCGGTCCCGGACCGACGCGACGCCGATCGCGCCGACCAGGGCGATCGCCGGCGTCAGGACGAGGAGCCGGGGACCGTTTGGTTGATCGATGGTCAGCAGGCCCGCCAGCAGGAGGCCCGACCCGAGCCAGGCGAGCAGCAGCGCGCGCGCCTGGCCGCGGGACAGGACCAGGACGGTCAGTCCGGCCCAGAAGCACCCCAGCGTCACGATATCGAAGGCGGGAAGATCGGTCGCGTAGAAAGCCGACCGGTCGGCCGCCCCCAGGAGAAACGATATCGTCCGGCGCGCCTGCACGAGGAAGAGCCGCAGGCCGTCGCCCGGCAGCGCCGCAGCCGGATCCTGAAGGGTGTGGACGACATTGGGCGGGCTGAAGATGCTCACGCCGGACATGCGGGCCACCAGCGCGTCGGGCCGCCGGGCGTAGCTCCAGAGCAAGGGAGCGACGCTCACCAGGGCCGCCCATGCGAAGCCGCAGGCCCTGGGGAGGTCGATCGTGCGCCGGAGCCACAGGGCGGCGACCCATGCCCCCGCGAACACTGCGATCAGCCTCGAGCCGAAATAGAAATACTGGCTGACGCCGACGATGAGGCCGAGGGAGACGAGCCTCCGCTGCGAGGACCGGTGATCGATCCCTGCCAGAACGGCCAGCGCGGCGACCGCGCTCGCCGTGGTCGCCATGTTGTTCAGCCCGAGGCGGCTGTAGTGGATGTGAAAGTGCGAGACCGCGAGCAGAAACGCCGCGGCGTATCCGACGGAACGCCCGCCCAGCGTCTTTCCGAGACAATAGACCAGCGGCACGCACGCCGCGCCGAAGACGGCGCTCGTTATCCGCAGTCCCGCGACCGGGTCCGGGAAGGCCGCGAGGGACATGGCCTGGAGGTAGTGGAACAGCAGCGGCTGATCGTAGAAGCCGAGCCCGAACGGAGCGAGCGGCTCTCCCCTCAGGATTCCCTGGGCCAGGACGCCCATCTCGCCCTCGTCGCCATGGACGGCCAGGGGCAACTCCGATAATCCGATTCCGCGCAGGCAGAAGGCCAGCGCGGTGAGCGCCGCGACGGCGACGCATTCCCCGCCGGAGCCGGAGGGTGTGTCCGCCCCGGCCGGAGATCCGGGCGTCGTCGGATCGGCGATCCGCCATGTCAGCGCCAGTGCGCCGGCCCAGATCAGGATCGCCAGCCAGCTCGGCAGGACGTCCTGGCCCGCGGCCGCGAGACCGCTGAGCGAAAGGGGGAGGAGCCAGAGAACGAGGGGGTGAGCCATGGCGCCTGCGCACGACGTCGAGGTGGCATGCGCAAGACCCGGCTCACGCAAGTGACGGAACGGCTCGGGGGCTCGGGGTCGGCCGGTCCAGCATCGCCTGTCAGAACGTCAGGCCGAAGCGGCCGGTGACCTGCCACCCGTTCCAGGATTGCGACCCCGTCAACGCCCTGGCCTCGACCCCGACGAAGCCGCCCGGCAGGAGCGCCTCGATGCCGCCGCCGGCGAACCCGATCGTCCTGCCCGCATTGGCGAGCGAGGTGTCGAGCAGAGCGGCGGGGAGGGTGGCGCCCCGCGCGAAGTCCCGCGACACGCCCGCCAGCACGTAGGGCGAGACAGCCCCGAACCGATAGCCGAGCCGCCCCTCCAACTGCGCGAGCAGCATATCGAATCGATAGGCTGGAACGAGGCCCGGCGCGGAGATGCCGTACCCGATCCCGGTTTCCTGATAGCTCGCGGCGTTGAAGCTGACATAGCGCAAGCCTGCCGTCGTATCGAGGAAGATCCGGTCCAGCTCGAACCTGTGCGAGGCCCCGATCATGCCGAACCAACGGCTCGCGCCGAAACTGCCCGAGATCTGCCCCGAGCCGCGCGACGCGTCGAAGGACAGGGCCGTGCCGCCGGCGGCGGCGAAGAGCCGGGTGTTCGGCCCCAGGAAGTAGGCGGCGAAGATCGAGCCGCCGCCGCCGCCATGCGAGAGCGAGCCGCGATCGTACTGGCTCTTCCCGTCGCCGCTCTCGAAATTAGCCCCCACCCCGAGCAGCAGCGCTCCGACCGAGAGGTCGAACTGCCGGGAAAGGCAGAAGTTTCCGGTCCGCAGGTCGTAGCGGGAGGATGTCGGGCCGCTGCCGTATTCCGCGCCGGTGATCGTCACTCCACCCGATACCTGGAGCTGCCCGGCCGTCGCGGTCGTGCCCACGGACCCATACCCATCGGTCCGACGCAGCTCGGGCGAGTTCCTCTCGAGCGGCCGATCGGCGAGGGCGCCGCTCGCGATGTAGGATCCCGACGTTCCCGTGGGCGTGAAGCAGGATTGCAGCAGGTCGAGCTGAGACGTTGCAGCCATGCGCGTCACCGGTGCCAGCATGGCGCGGCTGGAGCCGGGGATGTTGTGCGCGCGTGCGGCATCGAGCGGCCATAGCATGGAGACTACTGCGATGACCGGCAGCAGAAAGCGCCACGCCATGGATCCCGGCCCCCTCAGACCGAGCGAATCCCGGCCGCACGGGCAAACGGTGCCGCAAGCACGCGCGATGTTCAACGGAGAATGGATATTGCAACGTCCGTTTCAAGCCGACTGATGCCCGCACGCTACATCTCTCTCGATCTCGCATCGATCCGATGTCGCCGATTTGTTGTCCTCGGCTCCGGCAAGGCCGGGTCAATCTCTTCTTTGGTGAGGCCCGCCGTCGAGATGCTCCGCGATCCACTTGCGGCAATCCATGATGGACTGATTGATGACCTGGTCCATATCCAGATACTGATAAGTCCCGCACCGACCGATGAAGCTCATGTTGTCCAGCCGCTCGGCCTTGGCCCGATACACCTTGTAGAGTTCCCGATACCTGCCGTCGCTGGTCTTGACGGGGGAGTAGTGTTCGAAGTTGTTGTCCTTGTAATCCCAAGGCTCCTCGCCCTCCGAGCGGTCGAAATACTCGTCGATCGACATGCTGTTGAAGCAGTAATCGTAGCTCTCCGGCATCTCCGCGGAGAAAGCCTCGAACAGGTGCGTTCGATGCTCGGATGCCATCGACCGCACCAGCAAGTTCGCTTCGTCGAGTTGCATCGCCAGGCGAAGCGGCGAACGGCAGGTGAATTTCTACGTCATCTGACAGAAGCGATCCCTTACAAGATCCACACCGTCCTCACCGATAACGGCATCCGCTTCACGACTCCAGGAGCCGGAGGATCGGCCGTCCCGCTCATCGTCGAAGCTCCCGCCAAGGGTGAGCCCGTGGCGGCTCATGCCTTCGAATACGCCTGCGCGCAACCCGGCATCGAGCACCGTCTCACCAAGCCCAAGCATCCGTGGACCAATGGTCAGGTCAAAAGAATGAGCCGGACCATCAAGGACGCAACGGTTCGGCGCTATCACTATGACGATCATGGAAAAATCGAACGACATCTCTATGATTTCGTGGCTGCCTACAACTTCGGTCGGCGTCTGAAGACACTCAAGGGCCTCACACCTTACGAGTTCCTCTGCAAACAATGGACAACCGAACCACAGAGATTCAGCCTCGATCCAATCTACCAAATGCTGGGACTAAACAGCTAGC
>NZ_DAOLAJ010000110.1:0-11209 GCF_035325185.1 Enterovirga sp.
GCTCGCCGCGTCGTCCGCCGCGCCGAAGGGCACCGCGAGCGACATCTCCTGGCCCCGGAAGCGCATGTCGAGTTCCGGCTGGAGCGAGATGTCGTCCGCTTCCACGCCCTCGCCGAGAAGCCGCCCGCGCGCCTCCGCGGCCAGCTCTGCGACGATCTCGCGCGCGGCGGCGAGGTCGATGCCGTCGAGCCGGCCGGGAAGGGGGCGGATGAGATAGTGCTCGACGTCGCCCGCCAGCATGCCCATGGCCGTGAAGACGCCGGGCGAGGCCGGCACCAGCACGCGCGGCATCGAGAGCAGCCGGGCGATGTCGACGGCATGGACGGGCCCCGAGCCGCCGATCGCGACCAGCGTGAAGTCGCGCGGATCGACCCCGCGCTCGACCGTCACGGCCCGGATGGCGCGGGCCATGTTGGAATTGACGACCTCGCGCACGCCGTAGGCCGCCGTCGCCGTGTCGAGCCCGAAGGGCGCGGCGAGATCGCGCGCGAGGACCGTCTCGGCCTTCTCCCGTGACAGGGCGCGCGATCCGCCCGCGAGCGCCTCGGGCAGGTAGCCGAGATAGAGATTCGCATCCGTGACGGTCGGCCTGTCCCCGCCGATGCCGTAGCAGGCGGGGCCCGGATCGGCGCCGGCCGAGACCGGGCCGACCTTCAGAAGGCCGCCTTCGTCGACATGGGCGATCGAGCCCGCCCCGCTGCCGACCTCGGCGACGTCGACGGTCGGCACGCTCATCATGTAGCCGCCCGCCTTGATGAAGCGGCTCGGGGTCGAGATTCCGGCGCGGAACTCGTATTCGGAGACCCGCATCAGGCTGCCGCCCTGGATGAGGGAGGCGGAGGCGGTGGTGCCGCCCATGTCGAACACGACGAGATCGCCTTCCCCCAGGGCCTCCCCGAGGCGTCCGCCCCCCACGACGCCCGCCGCGCGGCCGGAGGAGATGAAGAAGACCGGCTTCGCCCGCGCCGTCCCCGACGAGGCCAGCGCGCCGTTCGAGTTGCAGACGAGAAGAGGCGCCGAGATCCCGATCGAGCCGAGGCCGCTTTCGAGCCGCGTGAGATAGGCTTCCAGCACCGGCCGGACATAGGCGTTCACGACCGTCGTCGAGGTGCGCTCGTATTCCTTGGCCTCGGGCAGGACCGAGACGGAAGTCGTGACCCGCAAGTCCCGCACATGCCCGGCGAGAAGCGCCTCGGCCCGCCGCTCATGCTCCGGGTTGCGATAGGAGTTCAGGAAGCAGATCGCGACCGACCGGATGCCCGCCGCCGCGAGTGCGCGGCCGGCCTCGACGACCTCCGCCTCGTCGAGCGGCGTGTGGATCGCGCCCGAGGCGGTGATGCGCTCGCTCACCTCGCGGCGATAGCGGCGCGGCACGAGCGGCAGCGGCTTCTCCCATTGCAGGTCGAACATGCCGGGCGTGCGCAGGCGCCCGATCTCCAGCACGTCGCGGAATCCCCGCGTGGTGATGAGGCCGGTCGGGGCGCCGGCCTTCTGGAGCAGCGCGTTCGAGCCGACCGTCGTGCCGTGGACCACCTCGCTCACCTGCGCGGCCGCGATGCCGGCTTCGTCGAGGATCTCCCGCACCCCGGCCAGCACCGCCTCTTCCGGCGCGGCGGGGGTCGAGGAGACCTTGCGCTGGAAGGTCCGGCCGGCCGCGTCGGTCAGCACGAGATCGGTGAAGGTGCCCCCGATATCGACGCCGATCCGGGCGGAGCGGTTCGCTCCAATCATGAGGCCATCTCCTCGCTATTGGACCAACTGGTTAGTTACTGACACGGGGCGCGTCAAGCCAGATCCGTGGCCATGCAGGAGGAAATGCAGGGCGCAAATTTGCGCTTGCGTCGACAATTGAACTAGTTAGTCTATAACAAATTGACCAGGAGGGATTGATGGAGCGAACCACTCACTGGGCTCGTGCCCTGCGCACGGCCGGGATCGGCCTCGCGGCCCTGGCGGTCTGCGCGTTGCCCGCCCTGGCCCAGGAGAAGCTGACCGTTCGGCTCGATTTCTCGCCCTGGGGCGTGCAGGCCGCGATGCATCTCGCCAAGGAGAAGGGGTGGTTCAAGGACGAGGGCCTCGACGTCGACATCCAGGACGGGCGCGGCTCCGGCAACACCCTCCAGCTCGTCAATGCCGGCCAGGTCGATATCGGCCAGATCCAGCTCGGGCTCCTGCCGCAGGCCCGGGAGAACGGCGCCCAGGTGAAGGGCATCGCCGGCTGGGGCCGGCGCACCGACCTCGCCGTGCTGGTCGACAAGGATTCGTCGGTCAACAAGGTGTCTGACTTCGCCGGCAAGACTCTGGTCGTCTTCGCGGCGAGCCCCTGGGCGCCCTATATCGACTACTGGCTCAAGCAGGGCGGCCTCGACCGCACCAGGACGACGATCACGTTCGTCGATCCCGCCGCGCTCTGGGGCACCTATACCGCGAGGCGCGCCGACGGCCTGATGTCGACCGAGCCTTCCGCGATCCCCGTCGCCGCCGCGACCCGGCCGTCGAAGGCGATCCTCGCGGAGGATGCCGGGATCGCCTATCCGAGCTACGGCCTCGTCGCGACCGAGAAGACGATCGCGACGCGGAAGGAGGCGCTGGCGAAGCTCGTCGCGGTGCAGGCCAAGGCCTGGGCCTATCTGCGCGACGGCAAGATCGAGGACGGGGTCGACGCCATCGTCAAGCAGCGCCCCGACGCCAAGCTCGACCGGACCGTCCTCGCCGAGCAGATCCGGCTGACCATCGCCTTCTTCGACACGCCGGCCACCAAGGGCAAGCCGCTCGGCTGGCAGGCGGAAGAGGATTGGAATGCGGCGCTCAAGGGGCTCGAGGCCGCCGGCGCCGTGAAGCCGGGCTGGAAGGCGTCGGACTACTACACCAACGACTTCATCAAATAGGGAACGCCCGCATGAGGACGGCCCTGGCCATGAAGACGACCGAACCCGCAGCCGCCGTCGCGGCGGGCGCCTCCCCTCCGGCTCCCGCCTATCTGTCCCTCGACGGCGTCGGCAAGGCCTATGGGTCGCGCCACGGCGCGGTCCAGGCCCTGGCCGGCATCGGCCTCGAGGTTCGCGAGGGGGAGTTCCTTTCCATTCTCGGGCCCAGCGGCTGCGGCAAGAGCACGCTGCTCAAATGCATCGGCGGCCTGGAGGACATCACCGGCGGATCGCTCAGGCTGCGCGGCCGGCCGCTCTCGGGGCCGCCGCCCAAGGCCGGCATGGTGTTCCAGCGCGACGTGCTGCTCGACTGGCGGACCGTTCTCGACAACGTGCTCATCACGGCCGAATTCCTCCGCCTCCGGCGCGAGGACCTGAAGCCCCGGGCGCTCCAGCTTCTCCAGCGCTTCGGCCTGTCGGGCTTCGAGAACCGCCACCCCTGGGAATTGTCGGGAGGCATGCGGCAGCGCGCCTCGATCTGTCGGGCTCTCCTCTGCGATCCCGAGCTTCTCCTCATGGACGAGCCCTTCGGCGCGCTCGACGCCATGACGCGCGACGATCTCAACCTCGAACTCGCGCGGATCTGGCAGGATACGCGGAAGACGGTGATCTTCGTCACCCACGGCATTTCGGAGGCGATCTTCCTGTCCGACCGGGTGGTGATGATGGACCGCAATCCCGGCCGCATCGTCGAGGTGCTCGACATCGACCTGCCGCGCCCGCGCCATCTCGCCTTGCGCGAGACGCCCGAATTCGGGCGCTACGTCGCCCATATCCGCCATCTCTTCGCCGGCCTCGGCATCCTCAAGGAGGGCTGAGGAATGCGCTCCACCCTGCACGAGATCGCTTCCGTCCTCGGCGTCATCGCGGTGGCGCTCGCTCTCTGGGAAGTCGCCGTCCGGCTGATCGGGCCGCCGCCGATCATCCTGCCCGCGCCGAGCCTGATCTTCTCCGAATTCCTCCTGGCGCCGGCCTATTTCCTGCGCCAGACCGCCTTCACCCTCTACACGACCCTCGCCGGCTTCGGCCTGGCCGCGGTGCTCGGCCTCGCGCTCGCGATCGGGATCGTGCATTCGCGGCTGCTCGAAAAGACCGTCTACACGCTGCTCGTCGCGCTCAATTCCGTGCCGAAGGTGGCCTTGGCCCCGCTCTTCGTGATCTGGATGGGGACCGGGGTCGAGCCGAAGATCGCGATCGCCCTGATGCTCGCGCTCTTCTCGGTCGTGATCGATGCGGTTCTCGGCCTGCGCTCTGTCGATCCCGACATGCTGAACCTCGCCAGGATCAGCCGGGCGAGCCATCTCGCGGTCCTTGGCAAGATCCGGCTGCCCAACGCCCTGCCCAGCATCTTCGCGGGCCTCAAGGTCGCGATCTCCTTCGCCCTCGTCGGGGCCATCGTCGGGGAATTCGTCGCCGGCTCCGAAGGGCTCGGCTTCGCGATCCTGACGGCGCAGGGGCAGTTCGACACGCCGCGCGTCTTCGTCTGCCTGATCCTGCTCGGCATTCTCGGCACGATCCTGTTCTATCTCGTCGAGGGAGCCGAGCGCCTGTGCCTGCCCTGGCACGTGTCCCAGCGGGGCCACGCTCCGGGCCATTGATCCGCGCCGGCGGCGGTGCCGCGCCGACGGCGGGTCAGGCGGGGTCCGCCTGCGCGCGGCGGCGCAGCGCCTTGGCGAGGCGGCGCAGGATCGCGCCCGTGGCGATGCCAAGCGCATAGGCCGCCGCGCAGAGGACGGCGATATCGAGCCACAGGCCGGGCCGACCCGGCACGACTTCGAGGACCGAGAGCAGCCCCCCCGCCAGCAGAACGAGGATCGCGCCGAGGCGGACGTCCTGGCGGGCGCTGGGCAGCCCGGATCCGGCGCCGAAGACGACGGAGAAGCCGAGGCCGAGCCCGGCCGCGACGGCGAGGGCCAGCCAGAGATGTTGCAGCAGAATGCTCATCGCCCGGCCTCCTGGAGCGGCGCGACCTGGAATTCGGTGCGCTCCGCCTCCTTGTCGGGGCCTCCGGCCACCTCGCCCGCGGCCGAGAAGCGCGCCGTCGAACCGCGCTCGGACAAGGCCGCGACGAGGGCGCGCGCCCGAGAGAGCGCGAGATCGCGCGGGGCCTGCGGATCGCCCATATGGTGCACGACGCGAATCCCGACCCTGCCGCAGCGCCGCGCGATATCTGCGGCCGCCTCCAAAGCGGGACCGGCATTGGCGGCGGGCTCCGCCTGTCCGGGCAGGAACCGCACCGGATTGCGGCGCGCGGCATCGCCCAGGAGATCGGCGCAGAGATAGGCGTCGAGGGCGCCCGGCGCGCGGACCGGCTCTAGTTCCACCCGCGCCTGCCAGCCCTCGGGCACCTGCCGGGGCGCCGTCCGCCTGATCCGGGCGGCGAGCTGGGCATAGAGGACACGCCCGGAATAATGCAGGTCGCGCTCGCGGATCGCCGCCTCGCCCTCGGCGAAATCGCTCAGCGTCTCGAGGGCTGTCCGCATCGCCTCGGGGAAGCCGGCCGGGGCGCCCTCGACCACGATCGTGCGGTCGAGCAGGCGCTCGCCCGGAAAGCGCGTCTTCGCAAGATCGGCCGCGGCGGCGCGGTCGCGCTCGTCCGAGACGTAGCCGGTCAGCTCGATCCGGCCGCCCGCGCGGCGGGCGCCGAACAGAAAAGGCGAGGCCGGGACCACCAGCACCGCCACCTTCGGCGCCCCGAGCGCCGGCGGCAGGGTCTCGCGCAACCTTTTCTCGACTTCCGCGGCGCCGCCCTTGGCGACCGTCTCGCCCGCGAGGGAGAAGCGACGGTCCACGATCTGAGCCTCCCCGGCCTTGAGCCGCCCGAGCGAATCGAAGGCGCTGCGCGCCGTCTCGAGGAAGTCGATGGAGCGGTCGAGCCCGCGCGCAGTCTGCATCGCGTCGCGTACGGGCAGGTCGGGCAGCATCTCCTGGGCGAGCCGCAGGAGCGCGGCGCGGCTCTCCTCCGAGGGGACCGCGCCGCCGAGCGAAAGGCCGCCGTCGTCGCGGCGCGCGGTCCAGAGGAACGGGGTGATGCGCGGCGGGAGGATGTCCAGCTCCCCCGCGGAATAGCCGGCCGGAAGCGCGCGGAACGAGGCCATCAGCGCATTGTAGGACAGCGAGTCGCGCGGCCGCGCCGTCGCCCGGACCCGGCGGCCGGCGAGGGCGCCCTCCCCCGATTCGAGCGCCCCGATCGCCGCGAGCAGATGCGAGGCCGCGGCCTCGAACCCCTCTGGCGCGCCGGAGGCGAGGCGCAGCCTGTCGTCGACCTGGTCGGGAGACACGAACCGAGCCGCCTGCGCCACCAGCCGGTCGCGCAATTCGGCCGTCGGCACGCCGCCGGACAGCTCGATGCCTGCCTCGCTGCGCTTCACCCCGAAGGAGAAGGGCGAGAGGGCGACATAGCCGGTGGTCTCGCTTCCGACCACACGCACGGCCGGGATGGCGGCGGCACGGATGCCGATCTCCCGTCGAAGCTCCTCGGGCAATTCCGCATCGGTGACGATCCGCACGTCGCGGCCTTCCACGACGACGCGCCCGCCGGCCGCCGCGAGCGGCGAGCCCGGCTCGGCGCGGACGAGCTTCGCGGCTTCTCGCCGGATATTGATCTCGACCGCGGGGCTCACCCGCATGACGGCGACCGCCGCCAGCAGCGCGAGCATCGGAAGCCCGAGCGCCCAGCCCGCCGGGCGGCGCCGGGCCGACCCCGTCTTCCCTCCCCCGGGGGGAGGCTCGCCCGTCTGCGCCTGCAAAAGCTCCGGCTCCAAGATCCACCCGCTCCATGCGTCCCCGCCGTCATGCCGGAGGAAGCGGACGTCATTGAGGCAGGGGAGCGCCTTCCCCTGTCATCCCGGTTCGGGCTGAACGGCAGAGCCTGTCATCCCCGGCCGGGTCAATGACGGAACGGGCATCGGACTGCGATTTTTTCAACAGCCTGCGGAGAGACATGCAGCCGAGCGGTTCAACCCGAAGCGGGATGACATGGGGAGGACCGCAACGAAAAAAGCCCCGGCACGAGGCCGGGGCTCCGTCTTTCGCCCGAGGGCGAAAGTCTTAGAAGTCGCGTTGGACGCGCATGCGCACCGACCACACGTCGTCCGACTTGGCGGTCTTGGCGGGCAGGGCGTTGCCCAGGGTGTTGCCCAGGGCCACCGAGCCGGCCGTGAGGTCGGTCGTCCGGCCGTTCTTCAGATCGACGCGGGTATAGATCGCCTCGAGACCGATATCGAGATCCTTGACCGGCGACCAGATCAGGTTCGCGCCGACCACCGAGGTGCTGTAGTCGCGCAGCGCGGCGCTGTAGGCGACGGTGTTGAAGCCGACGACCGCATTCGACGCAGTCGCGTCGAAGGTCAGGCCGTAAGGCCCGTTGCCGCGGGCACCCTTGCCGAAGCTGACCTCGCCGTAGGAGCCGAACACCGCCGACCGCCACTCGGGCGCCCAGTAGTGCAGGAAGGCGCCGGTGATCGACCAGGCTTCCGTCAGGTGCTGCTTGCCATCCGTGCCGAGGAACGAGTCCACGGTGCTGACCGCGAAGCGCCCGCCGTAGTTGTTGCCGAGCGTCTCACGACCACCGAAGCGGGCCGGGTGGCCGGCATACATGGTGGCGCCTTCCGCATAGGCGGCCTGCAACCAGAGCACGTCGCCGGTGGCGAGCTGGGGCAGGTTGAGCTTCAGGCCGCCCTGGATCGCCCAGCCCATGGCCTCCTTCACCTTCATCGACGGCGGCAGGCCGGCAGCCTGAGCAGTCAGGCCCTGCATGCCGGAGCCCAGGGAGGGCAGGCCGGTGGTGGTGTTATAGGACAGCGTCTGCGTGGTCCAGAGCTGGCCGCCGCGAAGCTCGTGCGAGGCCGCGGAGATCTGCGCCGCGCCCCAGGCCGCGTCGTAGCGGATCACGCCCACGAAGTCCGGAACCTGCTGACGCTGCGACACGTCATAGTTCGCGACCATGGTCGGGAGGCCCTGCGCGTTGAAAGCGTAGGGGATGGACGCCGTGAAAACACCGCCGAGCTGCGACAGCAACGGAGAACCGGAGATGGACGTCGCGGACGTGCCCGACCAGACCTGATCCGCGAAGATCGGCTGACGGCGCAGGGTCGGATCTTCCATCGAGATCGTCGCCGACCAGCCGTTTCCGAAGGTCGCGGTATAGGCGAGCAGGTTGGTGCTGGAGACGTCCGAGCCCGCCGTCGCGCCGTAGAACTCGAGGTCGTGAGCGTAGAAGTCGAAGAACGAGCCCGCCTTACCAGCCGTGATGCCGGCGAACTGGATGAAGGCCTTGTCGAGGAACATCGTCGTGTTGGCGCGGCCGTAGGTGTCCTGGCCCATGGCCATGAACGACTCGCCGTAGCGCTGCGAGGAGCCCGAGGTCAGATAGCCGCCGCTCGAATAGGCCGCCTGGATGCGCAGGAAGGTGCGCAGGGTGCCGTAGGCCGTCGAGGTGCGGGAATCGACGTTGAAGAACGCCAGCGACTGATAGGCCGAGTTGTCGGCACCCACCTGGCCGCCCTGCTGGCCGTAGATGTTGGTCCCGTTCGCGTGGCTGCTCATGTACTGGTAGCTGAACCGGGCGCGGCCGCCGATGCGGATGCAGGTGTCAGTGCCAGGGATGTAGAAGAAGCCGGCACCGTGCGCGGTGCAGACGCGGACATATTCCACCGGCGCGGCAGCGCGCATCGGCAGATCGGCAGCCTGGGCCCCGGCGACCGCGCAGAGCCCTGCAGCAGACCCGAGGAGAAGGCTCTTCACGAGCTTCATGTTGATCTCCAAAGTTAGAACCTCGGGCTTCGGAAACGCCGCCGGCCCCGCTCCCAGGCCCGCCGGCTTGCCCCTTACCCCCAGCTTCGGCCTCGGCCCCGCTTCGCGGCTCGCCTCGACTGAAGCGCTCCGAGGTTGCCCCCGTCGCAATGTCACCATGATTGAGGCGTTCCGCACGATCAACCGTTTCCGCCTTGTTTCGAGGCCAATCCGGGGGCTTTCCAAAAAGCTGTGGCTTCAGGGCAACGAAAAGAGAGGCCCGCCTCTCCAAGTTATTGTGAATAAATTACAAACCCTCTGCCGACCTACCCCTGCCGGGGCGTTGCATCCCTGCCACCCCGAGGCGCTGCGGCGCAGCATCGCCGGAGGCGGCACCGCCTCATTCCCGCCCGACGCGGACCGTTTTCGGGCCGGGGCGGCCGGGCGGCGCGCCCGCACGCGCCGCCCGATTCGGGCCCTCCTCTACAGGTCCAGCACCGCCGTCACCGGGACGTGGTCGGACGGCCTCGTCCAGCCGCGGGCCTGCGCATGCACATCGACCGAGGCCAGCGTGTCCGCGAGATCGCCGGAGAGCCAGGCATGGTCGAGACGACGGCCCTTGTTGGCCGCCGCCCAGTCGGGCGAGCGATAGCTCCACCACGTGTAGATCTTGGCAGGCTCCGGCACGAGGCGGCGCGCGCCGTCGATCCAGCCGCCCTCCTGCCGCAGGGTCTCCAGCGCCTCGGTCTCGACGGGGGTGTGGCTGACGACGTCCAGGAGCTGCCTGTGGGACCAGACGTCGTGCTCCAGGGGCGCGATGTTCAGGTCGCCGACGAGAATCGCGGGCCGCCTCTCCCGCGCGGCCCCCCAGCGGCGCATCTCGGCCAGGAACTGGAGCTTGTGGGCGAATTTCGGATTCAGCCCGGGGTCCGGCACGTCGCCACCGGCCGGGACGTAGAAATTGTGGACCTCGAATCCCGCCGCCTTCCCGGCCTCGGGACCCAGGGTCACCGCGAGGTGGCGGGCATCCTCGCGCCCGCACCAGGATTGCGGGGCGACCGCGGCGAAGGGAAAGCGCGAGAGGATCGCGACGCCGTTATAGCCCTTCTGTCCCACCTTCGCGACATGAGGCAGCCCGAAGGCGCGCAGCCCCTCCAGGGGAAAGGCGTGATCGGGGCATTTCGTCTCCTGGAGACACAGGATGTCCGGCCCGATCTCGTCCACGGCGCGCCCGACCTGATCGAGCCGCAGGCGCACGGAATTGATGTTCCAGGAGGTGATCTTCAGGCGCAAGGTTCGAGTCCGGGCCGGATGCGGGCCCGCCTTACAGCAAGCGGCGGGGGGCGAGGCAAGCTCCCGCCGCGAGAGGCGTGAACCGATCCGCGCCTCGCCCGTTATCGGCCCGGCACGGAGGGGATCATGCGTCGCCGCAGGAAGAGCGAGATCGGGATGTGGCTCGACATGGCGGGCATGGCCTTCGAGGCGAGCCAGGTCATTCCGCTCCGGCTGATGCGCATCGCCGCGGGCGGCGCGGCCGGGCACGCGGAAAGCCGCCGGATGGTACAGGAGAAGCTGGACGCGGCCGCCCGGGCCGGGATCACGCTCGCGGCGGGCGGCTCCCCGCAGAAGGTGGTGCGGCAGGTCCGCAGCAAGGTGCGCGCGAACCGCAAGCGGCTCGCCCGCGGGGCCTGAGCCGGCCCGGACTCAGTCGACCGGGCGCATGAAGCCGAGGTTGAAAGTGCGCGGATCGATCGGCTTGTTCTTCTCGATTCCGCCGAGGGCGACGGTGGTCGTGTAGCCCTGGGGGTCGGTCACGCGCCAGCGCTTGAGCGAGGTGATCTCGCTGTCGAAGGTGAGCGTGATCCGCGAGGTGCCGCCGATGGTCGAGGAATCCTCGATCGTGATGTGGACCCCGTCCCCGGCCGCCGAGACCGAGCGGACGCGGGTGTCGCGGGCGAGGTCGATGCGCGAGGAGAGCAGGAACTTCAGCGGCGTCTGCGAGATCGGATAGGGATCGGAGGTGTTGAGCTTGCGGTCCCGCACGAGGACCGTGGAGCCGTCCGAGACGACCTCGAGCGTCGAGGGCCTGTTGTATTCGAAGCGCAGCCGGCCCGGCCGCTGCACCCAGACCGTGCCGGTCAGGCGGCCCCCGTCCCCGCCGGCCTGCGAGAAGGACGCGCTCAGCGTCGAGAAGCTGTTCAGCGCCGCATTGGCCCTCTCGACCGCGGTCTGGGCGTCGATCGTCCGGCTCGCGGCCAGGACGGGCTTCGGATCGCGGCCGTCCTGAGCCCGGGCCGGCGCCCCGAGGAGGATCGCCAGAGCCACGACCGTCGAAACCCGCACGAACATTCCCACCTCCAGGCGCACCGCCGGACGCGGCGAGCGATCTGCTGTCCTATGGACGCGATTATGGACCGAAAAAAGGTGGCATGGCCGCGCGGGCGGCAGCGCGCGCGTCATTCGTCCTCGCGCGCTCCGTCCTCGAGCAGGATCTCGCGCTTGCCGGCATGGTTCGCCGGCCCGACGATCCCCTCCTTCTCCATGCGCTC
>NZ_DAOLAJ010000111.1:0-10793 GCF_035325185.1 Enterovirga sp.
GGGCGATGTCGGCGGGCATGGCCTATGAGGCCATGAACAATGCGGGCCACCTCAAGAGCCGGCTCATCGTCATCCTCAACGACAACGACATGTCGATCGCGCCCCCCACGGGGGCGATGTCGGCCTATCTCGCCCGGCTCGTCTCGGGGAAGACCTACCGCTCCATCCGCGAGATCGCCAAGCACCTCGCCGACAAGCTGCCCCGCTTCCTCCAGGAGAAGGCGGTCAAGGCCGAGGAATTCGCCCGTGCCTTCATGACCGGGGGCACGCTCTTCGAGGAGCTCGGCTTCTATTACGTCGGCCCGATCGACGGCCATAACCTCGACCACCTCCTGCCGGTCCTGAAGAACGTCCGCGATACGCAGACGGGGCCGATTTTGGTCCATGTCGTGACGCAGAAGGGCAAGGGCTACGCCCCGGCCGAGGCTTCGGCCGACAAGTATCACGGCGTCGTGCCCTTCGACGTCGTGACGGGCACCCAGGCCAAGGCCAAGGCCAACGCCCCCGCCTACACCAAGGTCTTCGCCGAAAGCCTGGTCAAGGAGGCGCGCCGGGACCCGCGCATCGTCGCCGTCACCGCCGCCATGCCCTCGGGCACCGGGCTCGACCACTTCGCCCGGGAATTCCCGGACCGCACCTACGATGTCGGCATCGCCGAGCAGCATGCCGTCACCTTCGCGGCCGGCATGGCGACGGAGGGGCTGAAGCCCTTCTGCGCCATCTACTCGACCTTCCTCCAGCGCGCCTATGACCAGGTCGTGCATGACGTGGCGTTGCAGAACCTTCCGGTCCGCTTCGCCATGGACCGGGCCGGCCTCGTCGGGGCGGACGGGGCCACCCATGCCGGCTCCTTCGACATCGCCTATCTCGGCTGCCTGCCCAACATGACGCTGATGGCGGCCGCCGACGAGGCCGAGCTGGTCCACATGGTGGCGACGGCCGCAGCCCATGACGACGGTCCGATCGCCTTCCGCTTCCCGCGCGGCGAGGGCGTCGGCCTGGAAATGCCCGAGCAGGGCCGCATCCTGAAGATCGGCGAGGGCCGCGTGATGCGCGAAGGCACGCGCATCGCCATCCTGTCGCTCGGCACGCGGCTCGCGGAAGCGCTGAAGGCGGCCGAGGACCTGGAGGCGCGGGGCCTCTCGACCACCGTCGCCGATGCCCGCTTCGCCAAGCCCCTCGACGAGGCCTTGATCCTGCGCCTCGCCCGCGAGCACGAGGTGCTGCTCACGATCGAGGAGGGCTCGGTCGGCGGATTCGGCTCCTTCGTGCTCCAGCTTCTCGCCGAGAGGGGCGCGCTCGACCGCGGGCTGAAGGTCCGCTCGCTCGTGCTTCCCGACATCTATATCGACCAGGACAAGCCGGAGCGCATGTACGCCCAAGCGCAGCTCGATTCGGCGGCGATCGTCCGGCGCGTCTTCGAGGCCCTCGGCAGCAGCAGTGCGCTGAAGGCGCGCGCCTGAGGGGCGTGGCGTGACATGGCGGCTCAGGAGAGCGGCACGGTCCTCGTCACCGGCGCCTCGGGCTTCGTCGGCTCGGCGATCGCGAAGGCGGCCCGCGAGAGCGGGCTGCGGGTGCGCGTGCTCGTCCGCGCCGCGAGCCCCCGCACCAATCTCGATCCGCGCGACGAGGTCGCCGAAGGCGACCTGAACGATCCGGCCAGCCTTGGGCCGGCGCTCGCCGGCATGCGCTACCTGATCCACGCCGCCGCCGATTACCGGCTCTGGGCACCGCGCCCCGAGGAGGTCGAGCGGACCAATGTCGAGGGAACGCGCCACCTGATGCAGGCGGCCCTCGCCGCAGGCGTCGAGCGGATCGTCTATACCTCGTCGGTCGCCACCATCACGCCGGGACACGACGAATCGCGCCCGCTTTCGGCTGACCGGGCCGTCGGCATGTACAAGCGCAGCAAGGTGCTGGCCGAGCGCGCGGTCGAGGAGATGATCGAGCGGAACGGCCTTCCGGCCGTCATCGTGAACCCCTCGACCCCGATCGGGCCGCGCGACGTGCGGCCGACGCCGACCGGGCGCGTCATCGTCGAGGCCGCGCGCGGGCGCATGCCGGGCTATGTCGATACCGGCCTCAACCTCGCCCATGTGGACGACATCGCCGAAGGACACCTCGCCGCGCTCCGCCTGGGGCGGGTCGGCGAGCGCTACATCCTGGGGGGCGAGAACGTCCCGCTCTCGCGGATGCTGGCCGAGATCGCGCGGCTCACCGGGCGGCGCGCACCCTGGCTGCGCCTGCCCCGGCACGCGATCTGGCCGATCGCGCTCGGCGCCGAGGCCCTCGCCCGCCGGACGGGCCGCGAGCCCTTCGTCAACCGCGACGCCTTGCGCATGGCGGGCTACCGGATGTTCTTCGACGACGCCAAGGCGCGCCGGGAACTGGGCTATGTCTCGCGGCCCTATGCCGAGGGGCTTGCGGACGCGATCGGCTGGTTCGAGGCGGCGGGGTATCTCGCATGACCCTGGATGCCAGCGCGGCGAAATCCGGCAAGGGCCACAGGGACGAGAATTTCCCGGTCGCCTCGCGCCTGATCCATCCCCGCCACCGCGGGGCGATCCTCGCCTTCTACCGCTTTGTGCGAGCGGCCGACGACGTCGCCGACCATGCCACCCTCACGGCCGACGAGAAGCTGCGCCTTCTCGACGGGCTGGAGGCGTCTCTCCTCGGCACGGGCCCGGCCGACCCCGAGGCCGAGCCCCTGCGGCGGATCCTTGCCGAGCGGGACCTTTCGCCGGTCCACGCTCAGCAACTCCTCGACGCTTTCCGGCTCGATGCCCGCAAGTCGCGCACCCGCGACTGGGCGGATCTCATGCATTACTGCTCGCTCTCGGCGATGCCGGTCGGCCGCTACGTGCTGGACGTGCACGGCGAGGACCGCTCGACCTGGGCCGCCAACGATCCGCTTTGCGCGGCGCTCCAGGTGATCAACCACCTCCAGGATTGCGGCAAGGATTACCGCCAGATCGACCGCGTCTATCTTCCCGAGGACGCGATGGCCGCCCATGGAGCGCGGGTCGAGGACCTTGGGGGGGCGCGCTCCTCCCCTGCCCTCCTCGCCGTGATCCGGGACCTGGCCGGGCGCACGGCCGGCCTCCTGGAGACGAGCCGGGTTTTCCCGGCCGTGCTGCGGGACCGGCGGCTCGGCCTCGAAGTGGCCGTGATCCAAAGCCTTGCCGAGGCGCTGGTCGACAAGCTGCGCCGCCGCGATCCGCTGCATGAGCGGGTCCATGCGGGCAAGCCGGAGGCGCTGCTCCGGGCGGGACTGGGCGTCCTGCGGGGCGCTTGGCAGCGCCGCCAGGCCCCCGCCCTGCGCGCCGGGGCCACGCCGTGAGCGAGGCGCCCGCCCCCGCCCTCCCTGCCGCAGGCTCCTCCTTCTATCTCGGCATGCGCATCCTGCCGAAGGAGAAGCGGGAGGCGATGTTCGCCATCTACGCCTTCTGCCGGGCCGTGGACGACATCGCCGATGACGGCGGACCGCGGCCCGAGCGCCGCGCTGCGCTGGAGCGCTGGCGGGAAGACATCGACGCCCTCTATCGGGGCGAAATCCGGCCCGTGACCGCGATGCTGGCGCCGCATATCCGGCCCTTCCGCCTCGAGCGAGCCCATTTCCACGATGTCGTCGACGGCATGCAGATGGATGTCGAGGAGGATATCCAGGCTCCCGACTGGGCCACGCTCGACATCTATTGCGACCGGGTGGCGAGCGCCGTCGGCCGCCTTTCTACGCGGGTCTTCGGCCTCGCCGACGAGCCGGCCGACGCCCTCGCCCACCATCTCGGCCGCGCCCTCCAGCTCACCAACATCCTGCGCGACCTCGACGAGGATGCCTCGATCTCCCGCCTCTACCTGCCCCGCGAGGCGCTGCTGGCGGCGGGCATGAGCGATCTCTCGCCTGCCGTGGTTCTCGCCCATCCCGGGCTTGATGCGGCCTGCCGCGAGGTCGCCGCCCGTGCCCGCGACCACTACGAAAGCGCCGATCTCGTCATGAGGCCCCAGCAGCGCAACCTCGTGCGAGCGCCGCGGCTGATGGAAGCCGCCTATCGGGGCGTCCTTGACGACCTCCTGAAGCGCGGCTTCGCGGCGCCGCGCCGGCCGGTCAAGGTCCGCAAGGACCGGATGCTGGCCGCCTTCCTGCGCCAACTCCTGCCGTGACCGAGACGATTCACATCGTCGGCGCGGGCCTCGCCGGACTCAGCGCCGCGGTCGCGCTGTCGGAAAGCGGCACGCGCGTCGTCCTGCACGAGGCCGCGAAGGCCGCGGGCGGGCGCTGCCGCTCCTATCGCGACGCCGCGCTCGGGCTCGACATCGACAACGGCAACCATCTCCTTCTCTCCGGCAACCATGCCGCGATGGGTTATCTGCGCCGGACCGGCGGCCTCGGAGCGGTCTCCGTCGCGCCGGATGCCTCGTTCGATTTCGTCGATCTTCGGAACGGCGAAAGCTGGCGCCTGCGGCCCAATGCGGGCCGGCTGCCCTGGTGGGTGCTCGTGCCTTCCCGCCGGGTCCCGGGCACCCGCGCCGCCGAATATCTCGCTCCCCTGAGCCTGCTGAAGGCCGATCCGGGCGCCTCCATCGGCGAGGCCATGGCCTGCGAGGGACCCCTCTGGGAAAAGCTCTGGCGGCCGATCCTGGTCGCGATCCTCAATACCGAGGCCGAGGCGGGCGCGGCCGGACTCGCGGCCCGGGTCCTGCGCGAGACCTTGGGCGCGGGGGGCACGGCCTGCCGGCCCATGGTCGCGACGGGCGGGCTATCGGCCGCCTTCGTCGATCCGGCCCTCGCCCGGCTCCGCGCACAGGGAGCAGAAATCCGCTTCGGGACGCGGCTGAGGGCCCTCCAGATCGAGGAAGGCCGGGTCGCGGCGGCCCTCTTCGCCGATGGCGAAATCGCGCTCGGACGCGAGGACCGGATCGTGCTCGCCGTCCCCCCCTGGGTCGCGGCCGAGATCCTGCCGGGCCTCTCCGTGCCGACCGAGCACAGGGCCATCGTGAACGCGCATTTCGCCGCCGAAGCCGCGCCCGGCCGTCCCCCGATCCTCGGCATCGTCGGGGGCGTGGCGGAATGGCTCTTCGCCTATCCGGGCCGGCTCTCGGTCACGATCAGCGCCGCCGACCGGCTGCTCGACATGCCGCGCGAAGATCTCGCGGCGGCGATCTGGCGCGAGATCGCCCCGCTTGCGGGACGGGGCGGCTCGCCCCTGCCGCCCTGGCAGATCGTCAGGGAAAAGCGCGCGACCTTCGCGGCCACCCCGGCCATGGATGCGCTCCGACCCGGTGCGGCGACGCACCTCGCGAATCTGGTCCTCGCCGGTGACTGGACGGCCACCGGCCTCCCCGCCACCATCGAGGGAGCCATCCGCTCGGGCATGGCTGCCGCGAGCTTGCTGCAACGCAATAGTGGCGCTCCGGGAGATGTCGTGGCAAGAGCGTGACATCGTGAATTTCGTCAGCCCCATCAAAGCCGATCACGGCTCCCTCGCCGCCTCTCTCGACGTCGCCGTCGCGTCCGCGACAACTGCCTTGCTGGCCGCGCGCAAGGAGGACGGGCATTGGTGCTTCGAGCTGGAAGCCGACGCCACGATCCCCGCCGAATACGTCCTCCTGCACCATTTCCTCGGCGAGGAGCCCGATTTGGGGCTCGAGGCCAAGATCGGGCGCTATCTGCGCCGCATCCAGGGCGAGCATGGTGGCTGGCCGCTCTTCCACGGCGGCGCCTTCGACATCTCGGCGACGGTGAAGGCCTATTACGCCCTCAAGATGATCGGCGACGATCCCGACGCGCCGCATATGGTGCGGGCGCGCGAGGCCGCCCTTGCCCATGGCGGGGCGGGGGAAGCCAATGTCTTCACCCGCATCCAGCTCGCTCTGTTCGGTCAGATTCCCTGGCGCACGATCCCCTCGATGCCCGTCGAGATGATCCTTTTGCCGCGCTGGTTCCCGATCCATCTCTCCAAGATGTCCTACTGGGCGCGAACGGTCCTGGCGCCGCTCCTCGTCCTGATGGCGCTGAAGCCGCAGGCGAAGAACCCGCGCGGCATCGGCGTGCCGGAACTCTTCCTCCCCAAGGGCGCGAAGAAGCCGCCGAAGAAGAAGAGCCACGTGAAGCCCGGCTGGGCGGCCTTCTTCGGCGGACTCGACGTCATCCTGAAGGGCGCGGACAAGGCCTGGCCGAAGAAGGGCCGCCAGCGCGCCATTGCCGAGGTCGTCCGCTTCACGACCGAGCGCCTGAACGGCGAGGACGGCCTCGGAGCGATCTATCCCGCCATCGCCAATTCGGTGATGATGTTCCGCGCGCTCGGTTACGCGCCCGATCACCCCGATTACGCCGTCGCGCGGCGCGCCCTCGCGAAGCTCGTCGTCGAGAAGGACGACGAAGCCTATTGCCAGCCCTGTGTCTCGCCGATCTGGGACACCGCGCTCGCCGCCCATGCCATGCTGGAGACGGGCGATGCGCGCGCCGAGGCCGCAGCGGGCGAGGCCCTGCGCTGGCTGAAGCCCCACCAGATTCTCGATCTCGAAGGCGACTGGGCGCAGGAGCGTCCCGGCCTGCGGCCGGGCGGCTGGGCCTTCCAATACGGCAACGCCCACTACCCCGATACCGACGACACCGCCGTCGTCGCCCTGGCCATGGACCGGCTGAAGCCGAAGCTCGCGGACGGCCCCTCCTTCGAGGAGCCCATCCGGCGCGCCCTCGAATGGATCGAGGGCATGCAGAGCAAAAACGGCGGCTGGGGCGCCTTCGACGCCGACAACACCTATCACTACCTCAACAATATCCCCTTCGCCGATCACGGCGCGCTGCTCGACCCGCCGACCGTCGACGTCACGGCGCGCTGCATCGGCTTCCTGGCCCAGCTCGGCGAGCCGAAGGATTCGCCGCGCATGCAGGCGGCCCTGCGCTACCTGGAGAGCGAGCAGCTCCCGGACGGAAGCTGGTTCGGGCGCTGGGGCGTGAACTACATCTACGGCACCTGGTCGGCCCTCTGCGCGCTGAATGCGGCCGGCATCGAGCCCTCCGCGCCGAGCATGCGCAAGGGCGCCCAATGGCTGGTCTCGATCCAGAACCCGGATGGCGGCTGGGGCGAGGATGCGGCGAGCTACAAGCTCGACTATGCCGGCCACGAGCCCTTCTCCTCGGTCGCCTCCCAGACCGCCTGGGCGCTTCTCGGCCTGATGGCGGCCGGCGAGGTCGACCATCCGGCGGTCGCGCGCGGCATCGAATATCTCCTGAAGACGCAGGAGGAGGACGGGCTCTGGGGCCAGGAATATTATACCGGCGGCGGCTTCCCGCGCGTCTTCTACCTGCGCTACCATGGTTATCCCAAATATTTCCCGCTCTGGGCCATGGCGCGCTACCGGAACCTCAAGGCTTCCAATGCCCGGCAGGTGGCTTGGGGGCTGTAGCGTTTCGTCCCGCTGATGCGGAAGGGCTCGCGCCATGACGATTCTCGTCGTCTGCGGCTTGCGCCGCGAAGCAGCCATCGCCCAGGGGGCGGGCGTCGCGACCGTGGCCGGCGGCGGCGATCGCAGGGCGCTCGAAGGCAGGCTCGCCGCTCTCGACCGGACGCCCTTCGAGGCGGTCGTCAGCTTTGGGCTCGCCGGAGCGCTGGCCGACGACCTCGAGCCCGGAACCACCCTCGTGCCCCAGGCTGTTCTCGGAGACGACGCTCGCCGCTACCCGGCGGACCGATCCCTCGTCTCGCACTGGCGCGCGGCCTGCGGCGCGCGGTCGCTGCCCTGGTCGGATGGCGACATCGTCGGCAGCGATGTTCCCGTCCTGACGAAGGCCGCGAAACACGACCTCGCGCGGAGCGGCGCGAGCGCCGTTGACATGGAATCGCATGTTGCGGCCGCCTATGCGAGCCGCCGCGTCCTTCCCTTCGCGGCGCTGCGCGTCATTTCCGATCCCGCGGGCCGCGACCTGCCCCCCCTTGCCGGCTCCGCCATGCGGCCGGACGGATCAGTCGACGTGGCCGGCGTGGTCGCGGGACTCGCCCGCGATCCCCGGCAACTCCCCGCGCTCCTGAGGACGGCCAGGGACGCGAAGACCGCCTTCGGGGCCCTGCGCCGTGTCGGCGATCTTCTTCGCCTCGGCCTGCCGCCCGCCGGCCCTTCTTCCCATCCTGCGTCAGTTGCGAATGATTCGCATCTATTGACAGGGCGGCGGGGTGAAACTATCGACTAGAATGTCTCCGGCATCATCGAGGCGGCGCGAGTTGAGGCTTGGCGGATCGACGACGGCACGCCGCGAAGGGGATCTGCGCCCCCGCCCCGCTCGCGTGAGCGGAGCCGAAACGGGCGGCGCGGAAGGGCGCCGCTGGGACCCTTGCCCCCGTCACGTCCTCATGGCCGGCCGAAGCAGCCGATGACCGGCATGGCGTCCCGGCCAACGCTCTCGGAACGGACGACCGAGCAGATCCGCGAGGTGCTGGCCGGCCGCCGCCGCGGGGTGAGATCGACCCTGCTCTTTGCCGGCCCTGCGGTGATCGCGTCGATCGCCTATATGGACCCGGGCAATTTCGCCACGAACATCCAGGCCGGAGCCCGCTACGGCTACGCGCTGCTCTGGGTCGTTCTGATGGCGAATCTCATCGCCATGCTGTTCCAGGCGCTCTCGGCGAAGCTCGGGATCGCCACCGGCAGGAACCTCGCCGAGATGTGCCGCGACAGGTTCCCGCGGCCGGTCCGCCTCGCGATGTGGATCGTCAGCGAAATCGCGGCCATGGCCACGGATCTCGCCGAGTTCCTCGGCGGCGCGATCGGCCTGTCGCTGCTCTTCGGGATGCCGCTGCTCGGCGGAATGACCGTCACCGCCATCGTGACCTACGGCATCTTGCTGTTCGAACGCCGCGGCTTCCGTCCGATCGAGCTGGTGATCGGCGCCCTCGTCGCGATCATCGGCCTTTGCTACGTGGTCGAGCTCGTGATCGCCCCGGTCGATTGGGCTCAGGCCGCCCGCGGCGTGGTCGTGCCCTCCATGCCGGACGGGGCCGCGATGATCATCGCGGTCGGCATCATCGGCGCCACCGTCATGCCGCATGCTCTCTATCTGCATTCGGGCCTGACGCAGGGACGCGTCCCGGGGCGCGACGAGGGCGAGAAGCGCAAGCTGGTGCGCTTCTCGAACCGGGAATGCGTCGCGGCGCTTTCCCTGGCCGGCGCGGTCAACATGGCCATGGTGATGATGGCCGCGGCGGCGTTCCATGCCGGCCATGCCGAGGTCGCGGAGATCGCCACCGCCTATCACACCCTGACGCCGCTGCTCGGCGGCGCGGCCTCCGGCATGTTCCTGCTCTCGCTGATGGCGTCGGGGATTTCCTCCTCGGCGGTCGGCACCATGGCCGGCCAGATGATCATGCAGGGCTTCGTCGGGTTTCGCATCCCGATCTGGCTGCGGCGCCTCGTGACGATGGCGCCGGCCTTCGTCGTGGTGCTCATGGGCACCAATCCCACCGATGCGCTGGTCTACAGCCAGGTGGTGCTGTCCTTCGCCCTGCCCATCCCGATGGTCGCGCTCGTCATGTTCACCCGCAACCGCGACATCATGGGAGGATTCGCCAACGGCCGGCTAACCGATTTCGCCGCGATCGCGGGGACGGTTGCCGTGCTGTGCCTCAACGCCGTTCTGCTGCTGGACGTCTTCGGCGTTCCGATCCTCGGCTCGCCATAGGCAGTTTCCGCCGCCCGGCCCGTCACGCGGCGTCGGCGGCCTTCTTGGCCTCGTTCTCGGCCTTCATCTCCGACAGCTTCTGCTGCACGTTGCGCGAGAAGACGTATTCGGCCGGGCGCTGCTTCGAGAGGTCGATCTCGGGCGCGAACTCGCCCTCGGTCCTGATGCCGAACAGGGACACCATGGCCGCGGCCCAGGGGCGCCTGATCGTGTCGGCGACCGCCGTCGCCTCGAAGCCCGAATGGACCATGCAATCGGCGCATTTCTCGTAATGGCCGACGCCGTAATTGTCCCAGTTGGTGTCTTCCATCAGCTCCTTGAAGGTCTTCGCGTAACCCTCCCCCAGGAGGTAGCAGGGCTTCTGCCAGCCGAAGACCGTGCGCGTCGGGTTCCCCCAGGGCGTGCATTTGTAGGTCTGGTTGCCGGCCAGGAAGTCGAGGAACATCGTCGACTGGTTGAAGGCCCAGCGCGCGCCTCCCGCCTTCGAGCCGCGCCCGATCCGGCCGCGCCGGAAGACGCCGCGGAACAGCTCCTTGGTGGTCCGCCGGTTGAGGAAGTGCTTCTGGTCCGGCGCCCGCTCGTAGGCGTAGCCCGGCGACACCGTGATCCCGTCGACGCCCATGGCGGTGACGGTGTCGAAGAAGGCCGCCACCTGCTCCGAATCCGAATCGTTGAAGAAGGTGCAGTTGATGGTGACCCGAAAGCCCTTCTCCTTGGCGAGGCGGATCGCGGCCGTCGCCTTCTCGTAGACGCCCTTCCGGCAGACGGACTTGTCGTGCATCTGCTGGTCGCCGTCGAGATGGATCGACCAGGTGAAGTAGGGCGAGGGCTTGTAGTCGTCGATCTTCTTGTCGAGCAGGAGCGCGTTCGTGCAGACGATCGCGTATTTCCGGCGCGCGAGGATGCCCTCGACGATCTTCGGCAGGTCCTTGTGAATGAGCGGTTCGCCGCCCGCCATCACCACGACCGGGGCGCCGCATTCGTCGACGGAGGCCAGCGCATCCTCGACCGAGATGCGCCGGTTCAGGATCTCGTCGGGATAGTCGATCTTGCCGCAGCCGGCGCAGGCGAGGTTGCAGCGGAAGAGCGGCTCCAGCATCAGCACGAGCGGATAGCG
>NZ_DAOLAJ010000112.1:0-7318 GCF_035325185.1 Enterovirga sp.
TCGCCTATTGCGGCGATCTCGGCTACGGCCCGGCCCGCGGCGCCGAGATGCTGTCCCTCATGCTTGCCTTCGGCATCGTGTCGCGGGTCGGCTCGGGCTTCGTCGCCGACCGGATCGGCGGGATGATGACCCTCCTCATCGGCTCCGCCCTGCAATGCCTCGCGCTCGTCCTCTACCTGTTCTTCGACGGGCTCGCCTCGCTCTACGTGGTCTCGATCCTGTTCGGGCTCTTCCAGGGCGGCATCGTGCCGAGCTACGCCATCATCGTGCGGGAGGTCTTCCCGGCGCGGGAGGCGGGCCAGAGAGTGGGAATCTGCGTCGCCGCGACGCTGGTCGGCATGGCGCTCGGAGGCTGGCTCTCCGGCCTCATTTTCGACTGGACCGGCTCCTACCGGGCGGCCTTCCTGCACGGCATCGCCTGGAACGTCCTCAACCAGGCGATCGCACTCTATCTGATCATGCGCCAGAACCGCCGGCCGGATATCGCGGGAGCCGCCGCGCCGGCCTGAGGATGCCCTCTCTCCCGCGCGCTTGCGCCGCCTCGGCGGGCGCGCCAATTACATCGTCGGATGTCGCAGACACCTCCTTCCGCCGACCCGGCTGCCGGGCTCGGGCCGCAAGCCCCGCTTGGGCCGCCAATCCGGCTCGGGCCGACCTCGGCCGCCGACGGCGCCGAGGTCTTTCTCGTCGCGCCCGACCTTCTCTGGCAGGCGGTCGGCATCCGGGACTGGCTGCTGGAGAGGAGCGCGAGCGGTGACACGCAGGAGCTTCTGGCCGGCTTCGCCGAAAGGCTGAACGAGCTGGGCACGCCCGTCGATCGCCTGAGCACCGCGATCGATGCGCTCGATTCGCAATATTCAGGCGTCGGCCGCTTCTGGCTGAAGGGCGAGGGGGTCAGCTACCGGCTGTTCCCGCACGGCCCGGAATCGGAGGCCATCTACGAGCGCTCGCCCTTCGCCGAGACGCACCGGACCGGCGAGTGGCTCCTGCTCGATCTCGCGGACACCCCCGATTCCGCCTACGGCATCGTCGCGGAGCTGAGGGAGGCGGGATACCTGCAATACCTCGTCATCCCGCTGATCTTCTCCACCGGGACGCGCAACGGGCTCACCCTCGCGACGCGCAGCCCCGGCGGCTTCGACCGCCGCTCGCTCGGCCTCCTGCGCTTCCTGATGCCGACCTTCTCGGCGGCGATGGAAATGCGCTCGGTCGGCCAGCGGCTCGACAACGTGCTGCGCATCTATGTCGGCGACGAGCCCCATCGGCAGATCCTGTCGGGCGCGATCCGGCGCGGACAGGTCTCGCGCATCCGCTCGGCGATTCTGTTCGCGGATATGCGCAGCTACACGCGCATCACCTCGGCGCTCTCGCCCGAGGCGGCGGTCGAGCTGCTGAACAACTTCTTCGACTGCCTCGTCCCGCCGATCGAGGCGGAGGGCGGGGAGGTGCTGAAATATCTGGGCGACGGGCTGCTCGCGATCTTCCGCGACCGCGGCGACGATACGGGCGGGACGGCGCAGTCGGCCGTCACGGCAGCCGTCTCCGCCCTCGTCAGGCTGGACGAGGCCAACCGGGCCGGCACCTTTCCCGAGCGGATCGCCGCCGGAATCGCGCTGCATTACGGCGAGGCCGCCTACGGCAACGTGGGCTCCGGGAACCGGCTCGACTTCACCGTGATCGGGCGCGACGTGAATCTCGCTTCCCGCATTGCGCAATTGAACAAGGCGCTGGGCGAGCCGCTCCTGATGTCGAGCGTTTTCGCGGACCATCTCTGGGGAGACCCAGAGCCGCTCGGGGAGCACGGCCTGCCGGGCTTCGAGAAGCCCGTGGCCATCTACCGCCTGCGCGGCGCGCCGGCCCCGGCCGAACTCGGGGAGGAAGGGCGGGGGCTCTCCCCGCCCCCGCAGAATCTCAGATGAAATGGCGCTCGATCGCGCGCTCGAGGTCGTCGGTCATGCGGCGGCCGCGCTTTTCGATGAGGCGGGCGATTTCCTGCTCGGCCCGGCGCGTCTGCGCCCGGTGGACGGCGTGCAGGAAGCGGCCGATCAGACCCGGCTCGCGGGAGGGCAGCTCCTCGCCGGGGGCGGCCGACACGACCTCGTTGAACGGAATATGGTTGAACTGGATACGGTTGAACTGAACACTTGCCGCGGACATGGATATCTCCGTAATAGCCGCGGGCGTTTCCCTCTCTCTATTGCACTGCAACATAAGCGATGCGGGTAGCGGATGTCAGGCTCTGCGCCGCAAATTGGCTTTGCGCCCAGCGCATAGGTTGAGGAAAATTTAACCTTTGCCATGACGCCGCCGCATACATCGAGGGCAGTTCCGCCTCGAACCGAACCGATCGGCCCCCACCATGACGACGCATTCCTCCTCGAAGCTCAGGCCGGAGACGGTCCTCGTCCATGGCGGCACCCTGCGCTCGCAATTCGCGGAGACCTCCGAGGCGCTCTTCCTGACGCAGGGCCATGTCTATGCCAGCGCCGAGGAATGCGAGCAGCGCTTCACGGGGGACGATCCTGGCTTCATCTATGCCCGCTTCTCGAACCCGACCACGGCCATGTTCGAGGCGCGGATGGCGGCTCTCGAAGGCGCGCAGGCCGCCCGCGCGACCGCGACCGGGATGGCGGCGGTCACCGCGGCCATCGTCGGGCAGGTCCGGGCCGGGGACCATGTCCTCGCCGCCCGCGCCCTGTTCGGCTCCTGCCGCTACGTGATCGAGGAATTCCTGCCCCGGTTCAGCGTCGAGACGACCCTCGTGGACGGGCGCGACCTCGACGAATGGCGCGCCGGGATGCGG
Organism: Enterovirga sp.; assembly: GCF_035325185.1. Lineage (GTDB taxonomy): Bacteria > Pseudomonadota > Alphaproteobacteria > Rhizobiales > Beijerinckiaceae > Enterovirga. Next base: position 2,804 of record NZ_DAOLAJ010000112.1, read on the forward strand.
GCAAATACCAGGACCCTCTTCCTGGAGAGCCCGACCAATCCCTCCCTCGACCTCGTCGATATCGAGGGGGTGGCGCGGATCGCCAGGGCGGGCGGGGCGACGCTCGTCGTCGACAACGTCTTCGCCACCCCTCTCTTCCAGCGGCCGCTCGCCCTCGGCGCCGATTGCGTCGTCTATTCGGCCACCAAGCATATCGACGGCCAGGGCCGCTGCCTCGGCGGCGTGGTTCTCGCCTCGGCCGATTTCATCGAGACGCATATCCATACCTTCCTGCGCCAGACGGGGCCGGCCATGTCCCCGTTCAATGCCTGGGTGCTGCTGAAGAGCCTCGAGACCCTGCCGCTGCGGGTGCGGCAACAGGCCGCCAATGCCGCCCATCTGGCCGACGCCCTCGCCGGCCGGCCGGGAGTGGCGCGCCTCGTCTATCCGGGCCGCCCGGACCATCCCCAGGCGGCGCTCGCCGCGCGGCAGATGTCGGGCGGCTCCACCCTGATCGCGCTCGAACTCGAAGGCGGCAAGGCGGCCGCCTTCCGCTTCCTCAACGCCTTGAGGATCGTGCGCATCTCCAACAATCTCGGCGACGCCAAGAGCCTCGTCACGCACCCCGCCACGACGACGCACCAGCGCTTCACGCCCGCGCAGCGGGAGGAAATGGGCATCGGCGAGGGGCTCGTGCGCCTTTCCATTGGCCTCGAACATCCCGACGACGTGCTCGACGACCTGCTCGGCGGCCTCGCGGCGGCGAGGGGCTGAGGGGCGCTTCACCGGGTCGCCCTGCTTTTCGCACTCGCCGTTGGACAAGTCGGAATCCGCGCGCCAGTCTGGAGCGCGAGGAGGAGCCTGTCATGTCCGCCGCCCATGCGCGCGAAGCCCCGTTCGAGGAGCCCGACATCTCGACGCCCCTCGGCGCGAGCTGAGGCGAGCGAGAGGGGAACCCCATGCTGACACGTCGCGGCTTCATGGGCGGCTCCGCGCTCGCCCTCTCGGTTCCCGCGCGCGTGCGCGCCGACACCGTCCAGGAGGTGACGATCGGCGCTCTCTATCCCCTGTCCGGCGCGAGCGCCCAGGTCGGCGTCGACGCCAAGGCGGCCTTCGCGACCGCCGCCGACATCGTCAACACCCCCCATCCCGGCCTCGACCTGCCGCTCGCCAAGGGCGAGGGGCTGCCCGGCCTCGGCGGGGCAAAGGCCCGGCTTATCTATGCGGACCACCAGGGCGACCCGCAGAAGGGGCGGGCGGAGGCCGAGCGCCTGATCACGCAGGAGAAGGTCACGGCGCTCATCGGCACCTACCAGAGCGCCGTTGCCGCCGCCGTCAGCCAGGCGGCCGAGCGCCACGCCATTCCCTTCATGTCCGCCGACAATTCCTCGCCGAGCCTGCACAGGCGCGGATTGAAATATTTCTTCCGGGCCGCGGCCCATGACGAGATGTTCTCGACCGTCATGTTCGATTTCCTCGATTCCCTGCGCAAGAAGGGCGAGAAGGTCGAGACGCTGGCGCTGTTCTACGAGGACACGATCTTCGGCACCGACTCCTCGAACATCCAGAGAAGACTCGCCGGCGAGCGCGGCTACAAGCTCGTCTCGGACATCAAGTACCGCGCCAACACGCCCTCCCTCGCCACCGAGGTGCAGCAACTCAAGGCCGACAATGCCGACGTCCTGATGCCCACGAGCTACACGGCCGACAGCATCCTGCTCGTGAAGACGATGAGCGAGCTGGGCTACCGGCCCAAGGCGATCATCGCCCAATCCGCCGGCTTCGCCGACAGGGCGTTCCTCGACGCGGTGGGGTCGAAGATCGAGAACTTCATCACCCGCGGCTCCTTTTCGCTCGACCTCGCGCAGAAGCGGCCATCCGTGGCCAAGGTCAACGAACTGTTCAAGGCCCGGTCCGGCAAGGACCTCAACGATAACACCGCGCGCGAATTCATGGCGATGCTTGTGCTCGCGGACGGGATCAATCGCGCCAAGTCGACGGAAGGCTCGAAGATCCGTGACGCGCTGGCCGCCACCAATATCCCCGGCAGCCGGACCATCATGCCCTGGCGAAAGGTCGTCTTCGAGGAGACCGGGCAGAACCCCGATGCCGATCCCGTCCTGCTTCAATATTCGGGCGGCAGATTCGTCACGATCTTCCCCGAGCAGGTCGCCGTGGCGAAGCCCGTCTGGCCGATGTCGAAGAGCTGAGGGACGCGCTGGCGCGGCAATCCCGATCGCGGGCATATCCTGCAAACTGGACGGAGCGTGATCTCGGCACAGCGGCCGACAGCCGCGAGCAGGCGGGGATCGGGAACGCCTGTCTCGGCGTCCGGCTCTTCGAATCGGATATGGAAAAGCCGCCCCGGAGGGCGGCTTGTTCAAGCCTCACGGCTTTCTCTTTCAGGCGGCTTCCGGCATGAGCGCCGCGCGCTTGCGGCGGCGGCGGACCGGAGGCTTCACGACGATCGGCTCGGCCATCGCCGCCATCGGGTCTGGCTGCCAGGACGGTACGGGGTGCCCGGCCGGAACGTCGAGGACGGCGGCGAGAAACTCCATTCCCTGCGGATCCTCGGTCAGTGCGCTGGCATCGAGATGGGGCATGCGGATGGCCTCGAGGGTCTTCCCTCAAATCGTTAACGTCGCGAGGCACAGAAAGGTTCAAAAAAAGTTTCTGCCTGATGTCGCCGAGCTTTCTTCCCGTTCATGCGAGGCCGCGGACAAGCTCCCGAAGGGGGGAGGCGCCCGTGATGCGACACCAGGCCGCGGGACCGCGCCGCGGCTCAGTCCGTGATATATCGGCAGATGCCCGCTGGACGCCCGGCAATCCCCGCCTCCAGGCGGAAGAGATGTCCCGCCAGCGGGTCGGCCGCCCGGTCGAGATCGCGCGCGGCCGTGGTCACATAGATGGTGCGCAGGTCCGGGCCGCCGAAGGCGAGCTTGGTCACCTGCGGGGTCGGCATCGGGACGACGAGGACCGGCTCTCCGTCCGGGTCGAAGCGCGTGATGCGGCTGCCGCGGAAATGGCAGATCCAGACATGGCTCTCGGCATCGACCGCCATCCCGTCGGGATGGCCCTCCCCTTCCCCGAAAGCCGCGAATTCCTCCGGCTCCCCGAGCGCGCCGTCCTCCCGCAGCCGGTAGCGCCACACGCGCCCGCGGGAGGTGTCGGTCGCATAGAGCAGGCCGAGATCGGGATCGATCGCCGGCCCGTTGGTCGTCACCGTGCAGATGCCGAACCGGGCGAGCCCCGCCCCGGACCAATGGTAGAAATGGCCGCTCGGCTGCCGGTCGGCCTCGTTGAGGGTGCCGAAGAAGACCGATCCGTCCGGCGCCGCGACGCCGTCATTGAGGCGGTTGCCGGGAAGATCGGGCTCGGGGCGGACCAGGATCGCCGGCTCTCCCCCCTCCAGCGCCAGCCGCGCCAGCCCCGATTTGAGGCCGAGAAGCACGGTCGCGGGATCCTCGGTCAGGAGAACGAAGCCGACCCTCTCGTCCAGCGCCCGCGCCTTCGCCTCCTCGCCGCCATCGGGCCGCCAGGACCAGAGGGATTGCCCGTTGATGTCCACCCAATAGAGCGTGGCGAGGCGGTGGTCCCAGATGACGCCCTCGCCCAGGACGCAGCCGCAGGAGAGGGCGACTTCCGGCCGCCGGTCCAGCACCGCCACTGGTCTGCTCATTCCTGCCTCCCTGCGAGAGAACGCTCCGCCGCTCTCTTTCTCAGTCCGGTTCGGCGAGCCGGCAGGCGAGGCGCAGAAGGGACAGGTCCGAGCCGGCCGGCCCCAGCAGAGACAACCCGAGCGGCGCCCCGAGCCGGCTCGCGACCGGTATCGTCACCTGCGGCAGGCCCGACAAGCCCGACAGGCAGAGAATGTCGATCGACTTGTTGCGATAGGCGTCGAGGCCGCTTTCCTCCTCGGCGAGGAGCGGGGCCACGTCCGGCATGGTCGGCAGGATCATGACGCCGGCCGCCGCGACGAGTTCGCGGAAGCGCTGGCAAAAGGCCGCGCGCACGGCGACGGAGCCCGCAAGCTCCTCGTCCGTCACCTCGCGGGAGAAGACGAAGCGCTCGGCGACGCCGGGGCCGAGCGGCATCCGGTGCGTCTCGATGACGGCGCCGTCCGCGAGCCACGCCTCCCGGCCCTGGATGCGCCGGAACGCCCAGTAGAGCGGGGAGAACCCCGCGCTGCCCGCGGCCTCGACCATCCGCGCCGGGCCGAGACGCGCCTCGATGCAAGCGAGGTGCGGTGCCAGCGCCGCCCGCACCTCGGTATCGAGCATCGCGAAGGCGTCCGCCGCCAGGAGGAGGCGGGGCGCCTCCGGCAGCGGCGCGGCATCCTCCCCGAGCATCACCGCCGCGACGCTCTCGAAGACGTCGCCGGTGCGGGCGAAGAAGCCGCAGGTATCGAAGGAGGGAGCCAGGGGAAGGCAATCCTCGAGCGAAATGCGCCCGTGGGTCGGGCGGATGCCGAACAGGCCGCAATGGCTCGCGGGCGCCCGCACCGGGCCGCCGGTATCGGAGCCGAGCGCCGTGTCG
>NZ_DAOLAJ010000112.1:7328-10641 GCF_035325185.1 Enterovirga sp.
CCGCCGAGGCCGAGCCAGAGGAGGAGCCGCCCGGAATGCGGTCCGGCGCCCCGCCATTCACCGGCGTGCCGAAATGCGCATTCTTGCCGGTCATGGAGAAGGCGAACTCGTCCGTATGGGTCTTGCCGACGAAGCGGGCCCCCGCATCGAGCAGGCGCCGGACCGCGGGGGCCGTGCGGGTCTTGATCCCCGAGCGCGCGAGGAGGGCGGGCGAGCCGCCTCCGGTCGGGTAGCCCGCGACGTCGAAGAGATCCTTGACGGCGAAGGTCAGGCCCGCGAGCGGCCCCCTCGCCGCGCCCGGCACCTCGACCGCCGGATAAGGCATGAAGGCGCGCGCGGGATCGTCGTCCAGAAGCATCGTCCCTCTCCGGGATCTGGAGGCCACTCCATAGCACGCGGCCAATCCGCGCGCCCCTCGAACCTGCGCCGGATCAATTTTTCGTGCCAGATGTCTTCGGATGCCGGAATTGAACTCTCGTCGGAATTGACGAGACCGCCGCCGCCGCCTCAAACAACGGGGCGGGCGGCGCAAGACCGCCCGCGAGGAGGAGAAGGCCCTTGTTCTACCGCGAGGCGGGCCAGTTCAAGACGAGCTATGCCGCCGACATGGCCGTCTTCCCGCTGCGGGAGGACCGGATCGGGATCGGGATCATCCTTCTCGCGGCCTTCCTGGTCCTGCCGCTCTTCGCCAGCGACTACACGCTGAACGTCGTCATGATCCCCTTCCTGATCTACGCGCTCGCAGCGATCGGGCTGAACATCCTGACGGGCTATACGGGCCTCCTGTCGCTCGGCACGGGCGGCTTCATGGGGGTGGGCGCCTATGCCTGCTACAAGCTGACGACCTTCTTCCCCGAGGTGAACATCGTCGTCTGGATCCTCGCCTCCGGGCTGTTCTCCGCCCTGGTCGGGCTCGTCTTCGGATTGCCGAGCCTGCGCATCAAGGGCTTCTACCTGGCGGTGGCGACGCTGGCGGCGCAGTTCTTCCTCTCCTGGGCCTTCCAGCGCATCCCCTGGCTCTACAACGACAACACCTCCGGCGCGATCGAGGTGCCTGGCCGCACGGCCTTCGGCATCGCCGTGACGGGGCCCACCGCCTCCTCCTCCGTGCGCTATCTCGTCGTGCTGGCGATCGTGACGCTGCTCACGCTTCTCGCCTCGAACCTCGTCCACGGCCGCATCGGGCGGATGTGGATGGCGGTGCGCGACATGGACATCGCCGCCGAACTGATCGGCATCCGCCTCCTGCGCACGAAGCTCCTCGCCTTCGCCGTCTCCTCCTATCTGTGCGGGGTCGCGGGGGCGCTGCTCGTCTTCCTCTGGTACGGCTCGGCCGAGCCCGAGGTCTTCTCCATCACGCTCTCCTTCCAGATCCTGTTCATGGTGATCATCGGCGGGCTCGGCTCGCTCCTCGGCTCCTTCCTCGGCGCCGGGCTGATCTATCTCCTGCCGATCGCCCTCCGAACCTGGGCGCCGGCCGTCGGGATCGAGGTCGCTCCCTCGACGATCGAGCACATCACCTACATGATCGTGGGGGCGCTCATCATCGGCTTCCTGATCCTCGAGCCCCACGGGCTGGCCCGCCTGTGGCAGACGGTGAAGCAGAAGCTCCGGGTCTGGCCCTTCCCCTATTGAGGGGCCGTCGGTCGACTAAAGTCTGTGCATCGGCGGGATGACGCATTCCCCCCCATGCGCCACACAAAAAGAAACGGGCGGCGACGACCTCCCGGGGGGAATTCATATACTGAAACGCGCAATTACCCTCGGCCTCATGACGCCCCCGCTGGCCCGCGTCTCGTTGCCGGCCGCGGCGGAAGAGGGCATCTACGTCCCGCTCTTCACCTATCGCACCGGTCCCTTCTCCGGCTCGGGCATCCCGATCGCCAACGGCATGCGCGACTACCTCGAAATGCTGAACGCCCGCGACGGAGGCATCGGCGGGGTCAAGCTGATCGTCGAGGAATGCGAAACCGGCTACGACACCAAGAAGGGCGTCGAGTGCTACGAGGCCGTGAAGGGCAAGAAGCCCGTCATGGTCAATCCCTGGTCGACCGGCATCACCCTGCCCCTGATCCCGAAGGCCGCGGTCGACAAGATCCCGATCCTGTCGATGGCCTACGGCCTCTCGGCCTCGGCGGACGGCAGCCGCTTCCCCTGGATCTTCAACCCGCCCAACACCTATTGGGACGGCGCCTCGATGATCATCAAGTACATCGCCGAGCAGGAGGGCGGGCTCGAGAAGCTCAAGGGCAAGAAGATCGGCTATATCTATCTCGATGCCGGCTTCGGCAAGGAGCCGATCCCGCTGCTCGAGCAGCTCGCGAAGGACTATGGCTTCGAGCTGAAGCTGTATCCCGTCGCCGCGACCGAGATGGCGAACCAGTCCTCGCAATGGCTCGGCGTGCGCCGCGACAGGCCGAACTACATGATCATGTACGGCTGGGGCGCCCTCAACCCGACCGCGATCAAGGAGGCCGTGAAGATCGGCTATCCGATGAACAAGTTCATCTCGATCTGGTGGCCGTCCGAGGAGGATGCGCGCGGCGCCGGCGCCGGCGCGAAGGGCTTCAAGACCCTGAACTGGCATGCCGCCAACGCCAATTTCCCGGCCATCCAGGACATCGTCAAGCATGTCGTGGACAAGGGCCAGAGCAAGGCCGAGAAATCGACGGTCGGGGAGGTCCTCTACAATCGCGGCGTCTACAACTCGATGCTGATCGCCGAGGGCATCGCCAATGCGCAGAAGATCACCGGCAAGAAGCAGGTGACCGGCGAGGATGTCCGGCGCGGGCTCGAAAGCCTCGACCTCTCGGCGGAGCGGCTGAAGGAGCTGGGCTTCGAGGGCTTCGCCGAGCCGATCGCGCTGAGCTGCGCCGATCATAACGGCCACAAGGCGTCCTTCGTGCAGGAATTCGACGGCAAGGCGTATGTGCCCGTGACCAAACCCATCTCCCCGCTGACCGAGAAGGTGGCCCCGCTCCAGGAGGCCGCGGCCAGGGACTACGTGGAGAAGAACACGGGCTGGCCCAAGCGCACCGAAGCCTGCGACGGCAAGTCGTGACCGCGGACGGCTTCCGGAGGGGCGCGCGCCCCTCCCCTGCGCCGGCCAGCGGCAGGGCCGTTGCATATGGCGGGTCGCGCGCGGTTTCCGCTGCGCCAACCCTCCCCCCGCGCAGCGGCGGGGAGGGCCGAGCGGACGCGCAGCGTCCGACCGGGTGGGGGTGGCTTCGCAGAAGACTTCATCCTGCGAACCGGCACCACCCCCACCCGGCTCGGCCTGCGGCCGAGTCCGCCCTCCCCACAAGGGGGAGGG
>NZ_DAOLAJ010000113.1:0-10075 GCF_035325185.1 Enterovirga sp.
TTCTCGAAGCTGTCCGAATCGGAGCTGCCGGGCTTCTGGACCCGCTTCATGACCGAGATGGCCCGCACGCTCGATGCGGCGGGGGAGGGGGTCCTCTATCGCAATACCTGGGGCGATGCGATCTTCTGCGTCCTGGATACCAGCGAGACGGCCGCCGAGCTTGCGCTCTCCATGCAGGAGCGCGCGGCCGAGTTGCGCGCCGATCATCCGCGCAGCCCGGTGCTGCGGATCGGGCTGCATCACGGCCCGGTCTTCCGCGGCTGGGATCCCGTCTGCCGCATGCCCGCCTATTTCGGCACGCAGGTGTCGCGGGCCGCGCGGGTCGAGCCCATCGTGCCGCCGGGCGACGTCTACGTCACCGAGCCTTTCGCCGCCGTGCTCGCCGCGGCGGGAGCGCGGGCTTTCGAATGCGAATATGTCGGCGTCCTGCCGCTTCACAAGGATTACGGCGAGCACCGCATGTATCGCCTCGCCCGGCGCTGGGAGCACGAATGACCAAGGGCGGCGAGCCGCCCTCGGGAAGGTCTCTCAGGGCGTGATCGCGACCTTGAGGACCCCGTCGCGCTGCTGCCCGAACAGCTCGTAGGCGTCCTTGATGCGCGCCAGCGGGAAGCGATGCGTGACCAGCCCGCCCAGGTCCACCCGGCCCGAGGCGATGGTGTCCATCAGGCGGCGCATGCGCTCCTTTCCGCCGGGGCAGAGCGTGGTGACGATGCGATGGTCGCCGAGGCCGGCCGCGAAGGCGCCGAGCGGAATCGTCAGGTCGCTCGAATAGACGCCGAGCGAGGACAGTGTCCCGCCCGGGCGCAGCGCGCGCAGAGCGCCCGCGAAGGTCTCCTGCCGGCCGAGCGCCTCGATCGCCACGTCGACGCCGCGCCCGTCGGTGAGCCGCAGGATCTCGTCGACCGGGTCGCCTTTCGAGAAATCGACAACCTCGTCCGCGCCGAGGCGGCGCGCCATCTCCTGCCGCTCGGGGATGCTCTCCACCGCGATGATCCGCGTCGCCCCCATGAGGCGCGCGCCCGCCGTGGCGCAGAGCCCGATCGGCCCCTGCGCGAAGACCGCGACGCAATCGCCGATCCTGACCCGGCCGCTTTCGGCCCCGGAGAAGCCGGTCGACATGATGTCGGGGCACATCAGGACCTGCTCGTCCGTGAGCGCGGCGGGCACGGGCGCGAGATTGACCATGGCGTCGGGAACGAGCAGGTATTCGGCCTGCGCCCCGTCGATCGTGTTGCCGAAGCGCCAGCCTCCCATGGCCTTGAAGCCGTGGCGCTCATAGGCGCCGTCCTGCGAGGCGCAGCCGCAGAGGCAGGCGGCGCTGTGCCCCGAGGGCGTGATCGCGCCGGCGACGACGCGCTGTCCCTCGGCGAAGCCCCTCACCTCCGAGCCGAGCTTCTCGATCACGCCCACCGGCTCGTGGCCGATGGTGAGCCCGCGCGCCACCGGATACTCGCCCTTGAGGATGTGGATGTCCGTACCGCAGATCGTCGTGGTGGTGATGCGCAGCAGCGCATCGAGAGGCCCCACTTCCGGGATCGGCTTGTCCTGAAGCTCGATGCGGCCGGGCTCCACGAACACGGCGGCGCACATCATGGGCCGCCTCGGCTTCGATGCCGGCGAGGGGCCGGCGGGATGCGTCGATGTCATGGCCACTTGCGAATCCTCGATCAGATACGCCTCAGCCTGCCGCGAATGCAGGCCGGCGCATTGATGCAACGCAAGCCGCGCCGGTCAGGACGGTCTTTGGGCGAGAATGCGGTCGTGCAGGATCATGCCTGCCGCCATCGCGGCCACGAACAGCAGGACGGAGGGCAGCCCGGTCGCGACGAGCGAGACCGCCGGCCCCGGACAGAAGCCGGCGAGCCCCCAGCCGAGGCCGAACAAAGCCGAGCCGGCGACGAGGCGGCCGTCGACGGCTTTCGTGTCCGGGAGGTGGAAGTCCCGGTCGAGAACCGGCCGCGCCATCCGGCGCTGGAGCGCGAGGCCGGGCAGGGCGACGATCAGCGCCCCGCCAAGCACGAAGGCCAGGCTCGGATCCCAGTGGGGACCGGCGAGGTTAAGGAAGCCGAGGACGCGCGCAGGATCGGCCATTCCCGACAGCGACAGGCCGAAGCCGAACAGGGCGCCGGCCAGGAGGGCGACGGCGAGGCGCGCGAGGGACATCCCGGTCACCGGAGCAGTTCCATGGCCGTCGCCGCCGCGATTCCTGCGGCGAGGAAGGTGGCCGTCGCCACGAGCGAGCGTTTCGAGAAGCGCGCCAGCCCGACGATGCCGTGGCCTGAGGTGCAGCCGGAGCCCATGCGCGTGCCGATGCCGACGAGCAGGCCGCAAGCCAGCACGAGGGGCCAGGAGGCCGCGACGGTCACGGAGGGAAAGCTTCCGAAGGCCGCCCTGTAGAGGAAGGGGCCCGAGGCGAGCCCGGCGACGAAGACGCCGTTGGCCGCCGGATGGGTGCCGCCGAGGAGGCGGCCGACGATGCCGCTGATGCCGGCGATCCGCCCGTTGAGGACGAGCAGGAGCACGGCGGAGGCGCCGAGCATCATGCCCCCCAGGAGCGACGGGAGATAGGCGGTCATGAGCTTGTTTCCTGAAGCGGCGTGGAGCCCGGCGGCGGGGCCTCAGCCCTTGGGAGGAACCGCGGGCGTGGCGCTCCCCGCTGGGGAGGGGCTTCCTGCGGCGGGGGCACTCCCGGCGGGGGCGGCACTCCCTGCAGCGGGGCCGGCGGGGGCCGGTGGGGTGCGGTCCGGCTCGGCGAGCTGGATCGTCCAGCTCTTCTGCTCGCCCGTGTCGATCTCGACGAAGCCCGAGCGGTCATAGCCGCGGGCGAGGCAATCCTCCACGCCGCGAATGGTGAATTCGCGCTCGCTCGTGCACATGAAGGACTTTCCGTTCCATTCGCCGCCGTGGTCGTAATCGACCGCATAAAGATAATAGAACTTGGCCACGAGGTCGCCCGACTTCAGGGTCTCGCAGCCCCGCGCCTTGACGTTCCACCATCCCTCGGTGACCCAGCCGCTGGCGTCCCGATAGCCGAGCGCGATGCCGACGCGGCTGTCGGTGTTGTTGCACAGGCGAAGATCCGCCGATGCGGGCGTCGCGCAGGACAGGAGCGCGGCGGCCCCGATCCCGGCGAGGCCGCCTCGGATTCCTTCGGTCGACCAGAATGATGCGGCTTTCATGGACGGGGGTTCGGGTGGGGCCCGGCGTGGCGAGAGCGCCGATCTTCGCGAGGAATGTGGTCGAATCGTTGGCGGGATGCTCCGGGAGGTGGCCTCGGTCATCTTGGGTCCTCCCTGTCCTGCCGTCTCGGCCGCGCGAGCGCGATGCCGAGGAAGATCAGCGCGCCGCCCGCATATTGAACCGCTGAAAGCGCCTCGCCCAGCACGATCCATCCCGCCGCAGCCGCGAAGACCGCTTCAAGGAAGATCACGAGCGAGGAGAAGACCGCGGGCAGGCGGCCGAGCGCGACCGCGAGCAGCCCTTGTCCCGCGACCTGGCTGACGAAGGCGAGGCCGGCCAGGGCCGCCCATGTCTCGGCCCGCGAAGCCCAGAAGCGCTCGCGGTCGAAGAGCAGGGCGACCACGAGCAGGATGGCCGCCGTCGCGGCCGTGGAGACGAAGGTGATCTGCGCCGCCCCGCCCCGTTCCCGCGCCCGTGCCATGAACAGGAGATAGGTGGCGAAGAAGGTCGCGGTGACGAGGCCGAAGGCATCGCCGAGGAGCCGCCCCGGCGCCACATTCATGCTCTCGACGACCAGGGCCGCCCCGCCCGCGAGGCAGAGGGAGAGCCCGCCCAGGGTCCGCCGGGCCACGCGCTGCCGCAGGACGAGCCACGTCGCCAGCACCACGAAGACCGGAGCCGTGGTCGCGAAGAAGGTGGCGTTGGCGACGCTCGTCGCCATGATCGACAGGTGCCAGAAGACGAGGTCGCCCGCGAAGGCGGCCCCGGCGAGCAGCGCCGGCTTCCGGGCAGGCCCGGCCAGGGCGGCGCGCCGGCCCTCGGCATAGGCCCAGCCATAGAGGACGGGCAGCGCCAGTGCGACGCGCCAGAAGGCGGAGGCGAAGGGGCCGACTTCCGGCGAGGCGAGCCGCACGAAGATCGGGGAGATGCCCATGGCACAGGCGCCGAGCGCCAGCACGGCGAGAGGCCCAAGCAGGCTCGCGCCGGATTGATCCGCGGGGGAAGAGGATTCGGGCGAGGCCATGGCGAAGGCCGCGCCCTAGCATCGGGCGTCGGCGGCCGATAGGGGAACGCCCCGTCATGGCCGGACTTGTTCCGATCATCCCGCTATGATGGCGCTGGTCCGGCGCAAGGCCGGCCGAGGCGGAACGGGGACCGGCATGGCGGATATCGACGAGGCGGCGCGCATCGGGATCGAGGCTGCGGCCTTCCGCCGTCTCCTCGCGCATCTGCGCGAGCGGACGGACGTGCAGAATATCGACCTCATGAATCTCGCCGGCTTCTGCCGCAACTGCCTCGCGAAGTGGCTCGAGGAGGCGGCGGCGGAGCGCGGCCTGCCCCTGCCGCGGGAGGCGAGCCGCGAGCATGTCTACGGCATGCCCTACGAGGAGTGGAAGGCGAGATACCAGACCGAGGCGAGCGCCGAGCAGCGCGCCGCGTTCGACAAGGCCGGGACGGGGCATTAAGAGGGCGGCGCTCCCCTTCGATCTTCACGAGAAAGCCCCGACCATGGTCGCCGACATCGCCGAATCCGGCGTTGCAGCCGAAGAGCTGAAGCAGTTCATCGAGCGCATCGAGCGGCTCGAGGAGGAGAAGGCCGGGATCGCGGGAGACATCAAGGACGTCTTCGCCGAGCTGAAGGGCCGGGGCTTCGATTCGAAGGCCGTCCGCCAGATCCTGCGCATCCGCAAGCAGGACCATGCCGAGCGCCAGGAGCAGGAGGCGATCCTCGAACTCTACATGCAGGCCCTCGGGATGAACTGAGGGCCTCTCGCCATCGCTCGGTTGGCGGAGGCGAGGCGTTCGAAGCTCCCCCTATCATCCCCAGGGCTATCGCATATGGCGGTTTTCGCCGCACCAACCCTCCCCCCGCGAAGCGGCGGGAAGGGTGAGCGGACGCGAAGCGTCCGACCGGGGTGGGGGCGTCGACGCGAATGCCCGGCCAGGCGACAGGCGGAGCCGCCCCCCACCCGGCCCGGCCTATTCCCGGATCAGCGAGCGCCCCGTCATCTCGGCGGGCTGGCCGATTCCCATGAGCTGGAGCAGGGTCGGGGCGATGTCCGCGAGGCGCCCGTCATGCAGGCGCGCGCCCTCGACGCCGGCCAGCACGACCGGCACCGGATTGGTGGTGTGGGCCGTGTGCGGTCCGCCCGTTCCGGGGTCGCGCATCAGTTCGCTGTTGCCGTGATCAGCCGTGACGAGGAGCGCGCCTCCCTGTGCCTTCACCGCCTCCCAGATGCGGCCGAGCCCGGCATCGGCGGCCTCGACGGCCTTGGTCGCGGCGTCGAGGCTCCCCGTATGCCCGACCATGTCGGGATTGGCGAAGTTCAGCACGATCAGGTCGAATTTCTTCGAGGAGATCGCCTCGACCGCCTTTTGCGTCAGTTCCGGCGCCGACATCTCGGGCTGGAGGTCGTAGGTCGCGACCTTCGGCGAGGGCACCATGATGCGCTCCTCGCCCGGAAACGGCCTCTCCTCCCCGCCGTTCAGGAAATAGGTGACGTGCGGATATTTCTCCGTCTCCGCCATGCGGAGCTGGGTCCGCCCCGCCTTGGCCGCGACCTCGCCGAGGATGTTGCGCATGCTCTGCGGTCGGAAGATCGTCTTCATCAGCTTGTCGAGCGCTTCGGAATATTCCGTCATGCCGAGCACGGAGATGAAGCGCACCGTCCGCTTGCGCGGGAAGCCCGAAAAGGCGGGGTCGAGAAAGGCCGCGAGGATCTCGCGCATCCGGTCGGCCCGGAAGTTGAAGCACAGGAGCCCGTCCCCGTCCTTCATGCCGCCATAGCCGCCGAGCACGGCCGGGACGACGAACTCGTCCGTCACGCCGGCCGCATAGGAGGCCTCCATCACCGCCGCCGCGTCGGGAAAGGCCGCGCCCTCGCCCTCCGCCATGGCCGCATAGGCCCGAGACACGCGCTCCCAGCGATTGTCCCGGTCCATGGCGTAGTAGCGCCCGGAGACGGTCGCGATCCGGGCCGTCCTGGGGAGGGCTGCCGCAAAGCGCTTCAGGTCCTCCGCGCCCGAGCGGGGCAGGGTGTCGCGCCCGTCCGTCCAGGCATGGACCGCGACGGCGACGCCGGCCTCCGTCACGATCCGCGCCAGTGCCGCGGCGTGGTCCTGGTGCGAATGCACGCCGCCCGGCGAGACGAGGCCCATGAGGTGGCAGGTGCCGCCGGTCGAGCGCAGGTTGTTGATGAAAGTCCGAAGCGTCTCGTCGCGGGCGAGGCTGCCGTCCTGGATCGCCGCTCCGATCCGGGACAGGTCCTGCATCACGACGCGCCCGGCCCCGATAATGAGATGGCCGACCTCGGAATTGCCCACCTGCCCCTCCGGGAGGCCGGCATCCTTGCCGCTGGTGCGCAGGAAGGCGTGCGGGCAATTCGCCCAGAGGGCATCGAAGGCCGGCTTCCTGGCCAGCGCCACGGCGTTGTCCGCCGTCTCCTCACGCCAGCCGAAACCGTCGAGAATCACGAGCATGACGGGACGCTGATGCTGCACAGGAAAAGCCTCGGGCGATCGGAAGACGCCTTCCTTCGCAAATGTTGGCCGGCGGGGCTAGAGGCTGCCGTCACGCGGGCCCCGCCGGATCCCGTTCTATTTCTTCACCAGCGGGCAGCCACCCTCACTTTCGGGGCGGAAGGCTTCCTCCGCGGGGGTGGTGGCGACGAGGTTGAGCAGGTCCCACTCGCCCTTGTTCTCGCCCGGCGCCTTCGCCTCGAACAGGAAGGAGGGATGGATCTTGCGCCCGTCCTGCCGGATATGCCCCTTGCCGAAGGCGTCGTCGTCGGTCGGCAATTCCTTCATGCGGGCGACGGCGGCCCGGCCGTCCGCCTTGGCTGCGGCCGCCCCGAGGCTCGCCACCGCCTTCAGGTAGTGGAGCGTCGCGCCGTAGCAGCCGGCCTGGACCATGTTGGGATATTGTGCCGGCTTCTGCGAAAGCAGCCGCTTCATGAAGGCGCGGGTGCGGTCGTTCAGGTCCCAGTAGAAGCTCTCCGTCATGACCATGCCGCGCGACATTTCCTGGCCGAGCCCATGGACGTTGCTGTTGTAGAACAGGAGCGCGGCGATCTTCATCGTCTGGGTGAGGCCGAACTCGTTCGCCTGCTTGATGCAGTTGATGGTGTCCGCGCCGGAATTGGCGAGGCCCAGCACCTTCGCGCCCGACGCCTGGGCCTGGATGAGGAAGGAGGAGAAGTCGCTGGTGCCGGGGAAGGGATAGGCGCTCGAGCCGAGCACCTTGCCGCCCGCCGCCTGGACGACCTTCGCGGTGTCGCGCTGGAGCTGCTGGCCGAAGGCGTAGTCGGCCGTGATGAAGTACCAGCTGTCGCCCCCCGACTTCACCACCGCGCCGCCCGTGCTCTTGGAGAGCATGTAGGTGTCGTAGGTCCAGTGCACGGTGTTGGGCGTGCATTGCGCGCCGGTGAGGTCCGTCGTCGCGGCGCCGGAATTGAGATGCACCTTGTTCTTCTCGCGGCAGATCTGGTTGACCGCGAGCGCGACGGAACTCGTCGGCACGTCGATGACGGCGTCGACGCCCTCGCGGTCGAACCATTGGCGGGCGATGTTCGAGCCGATATCGGGCTTGTTCTGGTGGTCGGCATAGACCACCTCCACCGTGAAGCCGTCGGCCTTGAAATCCTCCACCGCCTGGCGGACGCAGGCCACCGAGGTCATGCCGGTATCGTCGCTATAGACGCCCGACTGGTCGTTGAGGACGCCGAGCTTGATGATGGGGGCCTGCGCGCGGGCCGGCCGGATCAGGGGGACGGCCGCCAGGGCGGAGGTCCCGGCCAGGACCGTGCGGCGGCTGAGAAACGTCATGGGCATTTCCTCGCGATTATGATTTTCGTGTCTCGCGACTATGCGCATCCCTCCCGCGATGTCCACGGGCGGATGGTCTCGTGGCCGTCTCGCTTGACAGGGGCCGCGGAGGCTGGCGCAACGCCGCGAAGGAGGCGGGATGGCGGAGGCGGGCGAGCGTGTACGGGTGAGGATCCAGGACGGCGTCGCCGACCTGCGCCTCGACCGTCCGGCCAAAATGAACGCCCTCGATCCGGCGATGTTCGCGGCCCTTGCCCGGACCGGGGCCGAGCTGGCCGGCGCGAAGGGGCTGCGGGCGGTGGTCTTGTCCGGGGAGGGCGAGGCGTTCTGCGCCGGGCTCGACCTCGCGAGCTTCGCGGCGCTGGAGGACGCGCCGTCCTGGCTGCTCGCCCGCACGCACGGCATCGCCAATCTGGCGCAGGAGGCTGCGCTGGTCTGGCGGCGCCTGCCGGTTCCCGTCATCGCGGCCGTGCACGGCGTGGCCTTCGGGGGCGGCCTCCAGATCGCGCTGGGGGCGGATATCCGCTACGTCGCCCCGGATACGCGGCTCTCGATCATGGAAATCCGCTGGGGCATCGTGCCGGACATGGCCGGCACCCTGCTGCTGCGCGATCTCGTGCGCGGCGATGTCGCCCGCGAGCTTGCCTATACGGGCCGCATCGTCTCCGGCGAGGAGGCCGCCGCCCTCGGCCTCGCGACGCGCGCCCTCGCCGATCCCCGGGCGGCCGCCTTCGCCGCGGCGCGCGAGATCGCGGGCCGGAACCCGCATGCGATCCGCGCCGCGAAGCGCCTCTTCAACCATGCCGACGAGGCTTTCGCCGCGCGGCAGCTTCTGGCCGAATCCGAGGAGCAGGCGGCCCTGATCGGCTCGCCGAATCAGAGGGAGGCGGCGCGCGCCAACCTGGAGAAGCGTGCCCCGGTCTTCCTCGATCCCTGATCACCAGCGAGGGTAGAGAGTGAAAGCGATCATCAGCCGGGAGCCCGGCGGCCCCGAAACCCTGAGCTTCGCCGACATCCCCGAGCCCGTGCCGGGGCCGGGCGAGATCCGCATCGCGGTGAAGGCGGTCGGCGCGAACTTCCCCGATTCCCTGATCATCCAGGACAAGTACCAGTTCAGGCCGCAGCGCCCCTTCTCGCCGGGCTTCGAATGCTCCGGCATCGTCGATGCGGTCGGGCCGGGGGTGGAGGAGTTCTCGGCCGGAGACCGGGTCCTGTCGATGACCGGGCACGGCTGCATGGCCGAGAAGGTCGTCACCGGGACCGAGCGCACCGTGAGGATACCGGACGCCATGCCTTTCGATGAGGCGGCGGCCTTCCTGGTGACCTATGGCACCTCGCATCATGCGCTCGCCGACCGCGGGCGGCTGAGGGCGGGGGGGACGCTGCTGGTCCTGGGGGCGGCCGGAGGCGTCGGCATCGCGGCCGTCGAGATCGGGGCGGCGCTGGGCGCGCGGGTGATCGCCGCCGTCTCGACCCCCGAGAAGCTCGCCGTCGCGAAGCGACACGGCGCGGCCGACGGCTTCGTCTATCCCGCAGGCCCCTTCGACAAGGACGGCCAGAAGGCCCTCGCCGCCGCTTTCAAGGCCGCCTGCGGGCCGGGCGGCGCCGATGTCGTCTACGATCCGGTGGGCGGCGACTATGCCGAGCCGGCTCTGCGGGCGATCGCCTGGCGCGGGCGCTATCTCGTGGTCGGGTTTCCGGCCGGCATCCCGCGCATCCCGCTCAATCTCACCCTGCTCAAGGGCTGCGACATCTGCGGCGTCTTCTGGGGCGATTTCGCGGCGCGCGAGCCGGAGGCGTTCCGGGCCTCGATCGCCGATCTTCTCCGGCTCTACGGGGAGGGAAAGGTGCGGCCGGAGATCTCCGCCCGCTTTCCCCTCGAGCGCGCGCCCGAGGCCATCACCCTCCTGGCCTCGCGCGGGGCGACGGGGAAGGTGATCGTCACCGTGCCCTGAGGGTGCCTGCCGCCGCCGTTCCGACTCGCCTCTCGGCGAGCCGGACTCACGAGGGAAGCGGGCTGCCTCACGCGCCTGCTTTTGCCTCCCGGCGTCTTTTGTGGAGGATGAAC
>NZ_DAOLAJ010000114.1:0-10039 GCF_035325185.1 Enterovirga sp.
GCCAGCATCGGCTGGCCGACGATGTCGCCGATGGCGAAGATATGCGGCACGTTGGTCCGCATCTGGTTGTCCACGGAGATGAAGCCGCGATCGCCGACCGCGACGCCCGCTTTCTCCGCACCGATCTTCTTGCCGTTCGGCGAGCGGCCGACCGCGACGAGGACGAGGTCGTAGAGTTGCGGGCCGGCCGGAGCCTTCTCGCCCTCGAAGGAGACCTCGATCCCCGCCTCCGTCGCCTTGGCGCCGACGGTCTTCGTCTTCAGCATCACGTGGTCGAAGCGGGGGGCGTTCTTCTTCTCCCAGACCTTGACGAGGTCGCGGTCCGCGCCCGGCATCAGCCCGTCCAGCATCTCGACCACGTCGACGCGCGCGCCGAGCGTCGAATAGACGGTCGCCATTTCGAGGCCGATGATGCCGCCGCCGATGACCAGCATGCGCTTCGGAATCGACCGCAGCAGCAGCGCGCCGGTGGAATCGACGATGCGCGGATCCTCCGGCAGGAAGGGCAGCTTCACCGCCTGCGACCCCGCCGCGATGATCGCCTTGGCGAAGCGAATCGTCTTCTTGCCGGATGCCGTCTCGACCTCCACGTGATGCGGATCGAGGAAGGTGCCGGTCCCGGTGACGACCTCGACCTTGCGGGCCTTCGCCATGCCGGCGAGACCGCCGGTCAATTTACCGATGACGCCGTCCTTGAAGGCCCGCAGCTTGTCGAGATCGATCTGGGGCGCGCCGTAGGTCACGCCATGGGCGCTGAGATTGGGGATCTCGTCCATCACGGCGGCCGTGTGCAGGAGGGCCTTCGAGGGGATGCAGCCGACATTGAGGCAGACGCCGCCGAGGGTCGAATAGCGCTCGACCAGCACCGTCTTCATGCCGAGATCGGCCGAGCGGAAGGCGGCCGAATAGCCGCCGGGCCCCGCGCCCAGCACCAGCACCTCGCAGTCCAGATCGGCCGTGCCGCCATAGCTGGCGGCCGCCGGGGCCGGGGCGGCCGGCGCGGGAGCCGCCGCCGGGGGCACGGCTTTCGGCGCGGCCGGGGCCGCCGCGGCGCCCGCCGCCTCGATCGTCAGGATCACCGAGCCCTCGCTGACCTTGTCGCCGGCCTTGACCTTGATCTCCTTCACCACGCCCGCATCGGACGAGGGGATCTCCATCGAGGCCTTGTCGGATTCGACCATGATCAGCGAGGTGTCGACGGCGATCGTCTCGCCGACGCTCACCATCACCTCGATCACCGCGACGTCCTTGAAGTCGCCGATATCGGGAACTTTCACATCGACCTGGTTCGCCATCTTGAAGCTCCCGAAATCAGAACAGCACGCGCCGCATGTCGGCGAGCACATTGGCGAAATGGACGTTGAAGCGCGCGGCCGCCGCTCCATCGATGACGCGGTGGTCCCAGGAGAGCGACAGAGGCAGCGTCAGGCGCCAGTTGGCGGTCTTGCCGTCCGGCGAATGCTGCTTCCAGTAGCCCTTGCACACCCCCATGATCGCGACTTCGGGCGCGTTGATGATCGGCGTGAAGTAGATGCCGCCGATGCCGCCGAGCGAGGAGATCGTGAAGGTGCCGCCCTGCATCTGGTCGGGCTTGAGCTTGCCGTCGCGGGCGAGCTTGGCCAATTCGCCCATCTCCTTGGCGATCTCGGGGATCGTCTTCTTGTCGGCGTCGCGGATCACCGGGACCATCAGGCCGTTCGGCGTGTCGGCGGCGAAGCCGATATGCCAGTAGTTCTTGTAGACGAGGTCGTCCCCGTCGAGGCTGGCATTGAACTCGGGGAACTTCTTCAGCGTCGCGACCGCCGCCTTCACCATGAAGGGCAGGAGCGACAGCTTCACGCCGCTCTTCTCCAGCTCCTTGTTCATCCGCACGCGGAACTGCTCGAGATCGGTGATGTCCGCCTCGTCGTGGGTCGTCACATGCGGGATGACCACCCAGTTGCGATGCAGGTTCGCCGCCGAGATCTTCTTGATGCGGCTCCGGTCCTTGCGCTCGACCGGGCCGAACTTCGCGAAGTCCACCTTCGGCCAAGCCAGGAGGTCGAGGCCCCCTCCCCCGCCGCCGGCCGGGGCCGCAGCCGCCTTCGCGGGAGCCGCCGCGCCGCCGCCCTTGGCAAAGGCCTCCACATCGTCACGCGTGATGCGCCCGTGCTTGCCCGTGCCAGATACCTTGCCGAGATCGACGCCCTTCTCGCGCGCGAGCTTGCGCACGGCGGGGCCGGCATAGGCGAGCGCGAAGGCCTTCTCGTCGATCGCGCCCTTCGCGGCTGCGGGTGCGGCTGCCGCAGCAACAGGCGCGGCCGCGGGAGCTTGGGCCGGCGCGGGGGCCGCCGCCGTGGCATCACCCGTCGCAAGCGACAGGATGATGACGCCTTCGCTGACCTTATCGCCGACCTTCACCTTGACGTCGCGCACGGTGCCCGAGAGGGGCGCCGGCACTTCCATCGTCGCCTTGTCGGATTCCAGCGCGACCAGCGGGTCCTCCGCCTTCACGCTGTCGCCGGGCTTCACGAAGATCTCGATGACCGGCACATCCTTGAAGTCGCCGATATCGGGAACCCGCACCTCGGCGAGGCCCGCCGGCGCGCTGACCGGGGCCGGAGGCGCGCTCACATTCGGGCGGGCCGGCACCGCCGGAGGGGCCGCCGCGGCCGGGCCGGCCGCCTCGAACTGCAGGATGACGGTGCCCGCGCTCACCTTGTCGCCGACCTTGACGGCGATGGACTTGACCACGCCCTCACGGGGCGAGGGCACTTCCATCGTCGCCTTGTCGGATTCCAGCGCCAGCAGCGGGTCTTCCGCCTTCACGCTGTCGCCAGGCTTGACGAAGATCTCGATGACGGGAACGTCCGTGAAGTCGCCGATATCGGGAACTTCGATGTCGATCGGTTGGCTCATCGCGCTTCCCCCGAATGGCGTTATTAGACGGTCCAGGGCGCGGGACGCGCGCTGTCGAGACCATATTTGGCGATCGCCTCGGCCACGACCGAAGCAGGCAGCTTTCCTTCATCCGCCAGCGCCTTCAGCGCGGCGACGGCCACATAGTAGCGGTCGACCTCGAAGAAGCGACGCAGGTTGACGCGGTAATCGCTGCGCCCGAA
Organism: Enterovirga sp.; assembly: GCF_035325185.1. Classification (GTDB taxonomy): domain Bacteria; phylum Pseudomonadota; class Alphaproteobacteria; order Rhizobiales; family Beijerinckiaceae; genus Enterovirga. The sequence continues at coordinate 3,102 of NZ_DAOLAJ010000114.1, forward strand.
CCCGTCCGTACCGAGCACGACATATCGCTTGCCGGCCGCCTGCACATATTCGCGGATCTGGTCGGCGTAGTTGCGCATGTAGTCGGTCGAGGCGACGACCGGCCCCTCGTGACCCGCGAGTTGCGCCTCCACCCAGCTCTTGCGGCGCTCCTCGGTCGGATGGAGCAGGTTCCAGCGTTCCGCAGCCATGCCGTCGCGGCGCAGCTCGTTGAAGCTCGTCGCGCTCCAGATATCGGCCGCGACCCCGAAATCCTTCTCCAGCAGGTCGGCACCGGCGATGACCTCGCGCAAAATCGTGCCCGAGCCCATCAGCTGGACGGTCTGGCCGCTCTTCTGCGCCGCGCCCTTCTTCAGGAGATAAAGCCCCTTGAGGATGCCCTCCTCGGTGGCCGCCCCCGCCGCCGCCTCGGCCATGCCGGGATGCGGGTAGTTCTCGTTCATCAGGGTGACGTAGTAATAGACGTCCTCCTGGTCGGTATACATGCGCCGCATGCCGTCGCGGATGATTGCCACGGTCTCATAGGCGAAGGTCGGGTCATAGGAGACGCAGTTCGGGATCGTCGCCGAGAGGATGTGCGAATGGCCGTCCTCGTGCTGCAAGCCTTCGCCGTTCAGCGTCGTGCGCCCGGCCGTGCCGCCGAGAAGGAAGCCGCGCGCCCGCATGTCGCCCGCCGCCCAGGCGAGGTCGCCCACGCGCTGGAGCCCAAACATCGAATAGAAGATGTAGAACGGGATCATCGCCACGTTGTTCGAGCTGTAGGAGGTCGCAGCGACCACCCAGCTCGACATCGCCCCGCCTTCGTTGATGCCCTCCTGCAGCACCTGCCCGTGCTTGTCCTCACGGTAATACATGAGCTGGTCGGCATCCTGCGGCTTGTAGAGCTGGCCGACCGAGGAATAGATGCCGAGCTGGCGGAACAGGCCCTCCATGCCGAACGTCCGGCTCTCGTCCGGCACGATCGGCACGATGCGCTTGCCGATCTGCTTGTCGCGCAGCAGCGTCCCGAGCATCTGCACGAAGGCCATGGTGGTCGAGATCTCGCGCTCGCCGGTATTCTCCAGAAGCCGCTGGAAGGTCGTGAGCGGCGGGATCGGGAGCGACTCGGACTTGCGCCGCCGCTGCGGCAGCGAGCCGCCGAGCTTCGCGCGCTGGGCGCGCAGGTACTTCATGGCCGGATCGTCTTCCGGCAGCGTGATGAAGGGGACCTTGTCGAGGTCCTCGTCCGAGACCGGGATCTGGAACTGGTCGCGGAAGCCCTTCAGCGAGGAGGCCGTCATCTTCTTGGCCTGGTGGGCGATCATCTGGCCCTCGCCGGATTCGCCCATGCCGTAGCCCTTGACCGTCTTCGGCAGGATCAGCGTCGGCTGGCCCGTATGCTGGACGGCGGCGGTATAGGCCGCGAAGACCTTCGCCGGGTCATGCCCGCCGCGGGTCAGCTTCCAGATCTCGTCGTCGCTCATGTCGGCGACGAGATCCTTCAGCTCCTCGTATTTGCCGAAGAAATGCTCGCGCACATAGGCGCCGCTCTTCGACTTGAAGTTCTGGTACTCGCCGTCGACGCATTCCTCCATGCGCTTCAGCAGGAGGCCCGACTTGTCCTTCTCGAGCAGCCGGTCCCAGCCCGTGCCCCAGAGGACCTTGATGACGTTCCAGCCGGCGCCGCGGAAGACGCTCTCCAGTTCCTGGACGATCTTGCCGTTGCCGCGCACCGGCCCGTCGAGGCGCTGGAGGTTGCAGTTGATGACGAAGACGAGGTTGTCGAGCTTCTCGCGCCCGGCGAGCGAGATCGCGCCGAGCGACTCGGGCTCGTCCGTCTCGCCGTCGCCGAGGAAGGCCCAGACCTTGCGGTTCGTGGTGTCGGCGAGGCCGCGATTGTGCAGGTACTTCAGGAAGCGCGCCTGGTAGATCGCCATCAGCGGGCCGAGACCCATCGAGACGGTCGGGAACTGCCAGAAATCCGGCATCAGCCAGGGATGCGGATAGCTCGGGATGCCCTTGCCCTGCGTCTCCTGCCGGTAGTTGAGCAGCTGCTCCTCGGTCAGGCGTCCTTCGAGGAAGGCGCGGGCATAGATGCCGGGCGAGGAATGGCCCTGCACGAAGATGAGATCACCGCCGTGACCTTCGGTCGGCGCATGCCAGAAATGGCCATAGCCGATATCATAGAGCGTCGCGGCCGACTGGAAGCTCGCGATATGGCCGCCGAGTTCCGAGGAGTGCTTGTTGGCCCGCAGGATGATCGCGAGCGCGTTCCAGCGGATGATCGAGCGGAGCCGGTGCTCCGTCGCGCGGTCGCCCGGCAGCGCCGGCTGTTCGCCGGGGGGAATCGTGTTGCAATAGGGGGTGGTCAGCGATTGCGGCACATAGAGCCGGTCCCGCCGCGCCGCATCCACCACCGCGTTGACGACGAAATTCGCCCGCTCCTTCCCCCGGTGAGCCTCCAGAGCGGCAAGCGAATCCAGCCACTCCTGCGTCTCGAGGGCGTCTCCGTCCTGCAGATCACTCATGGCGTCCTTCCCCGTTCAAATCGTCTTGGTTCTTGATTTCAAGCGCTCGCAAAGAACGCAGCCCTGGAGGAAATCCGGTTGGATACTCGGCGCAGCTTCGCTGCATTCATCCAATACGCTTCCAGTGCTATGATCATAGGTTCCAAATTGCAATTTCAAATTCTTGAAGCCAGATCCATTTTTTTTGGATGACAGACCGCAAACCAGCCGACCTCATCACCGAGCGGCCTGCTGGGCAGGCACTCCTGCCGCATCCTTGAGGGCCGACACGAACGTGCGAACGGGCGCGCTCTCGTCAGACGTCCTGGTTAACGCGACCAGCTGGGATGTGAAACCGCAATCGGCGAGGCGAACGAAACGGATATCGCTGCGATTGTTGGTCGCCACGGAGGCGCCCACCAATGTGACGCCCATATCTGCCGCGACCAACGCAAGTGCCGTATGAATCTCCACCGCATCCTGCGCTACCGGCATATGCACGCCTGCATTGGCGATCCGAGCCGTCAAACGCCGTGAAAAGTGAGTCTGCGGATTTTTTGGATAACTGATATAGGGCAGGCCCTCGAGTTCGGCCAAGCTGATGGATTCGCGGTGCGTCATCCGGTGGTGCGCGGGGAAAACCGCGACGAACGGGTCGTCTATCAGCACCGTTTGCTGAAGGTCGTCCAGGTATTCCTCCTCGCCCAGCAAACGGACCACCCCGACATCGACGCGGCCGCTGCGCAACTGGGCCGGCTGGAATTCGGACAGCAATTCCAGCAGGTCGATCTGCACTTCGGGCAACGCATTGCGAAAGGCACGCATGGCCGTGGGGAGCAACGAGAAGATTGTCGAGCGCACGAAAGCGACGCTGATCCAGCCGCGCTTTCCCGCAGCGATGCTGCTGGCTTCCTCGCGCAGGCGCTGGTTGGCGGCCAGAAGCTCTTTTGCCCGTGGGTAGAAGAACATGCCTAGCGGCGTGAGCGACATCGGCCGCTTGGAGCGGTCGAAGAGAACCCCGCCCAACTCCTTTTCGAGGAGATTTATCTGCGTGCTGATTGCGGTCGGCGCAACGAACAGCCGGCTCGCCGCCAGCGCGGTGCTGCCGGCATCCACAATGGCGCAAAAATACTTAAGCTGCCTGTCCTTCATGATCCACGACCATAGCGGTAGCGCTGGCTGCCGCTATATAGCAGGAAAAAAATATTTTCATAACTACATCATAAAAATATGCTTAAATCCAGTCTCTCATGATATATTGATGGAACACATCATCATATGCTGTAGCTTTCCGCAAACTCCCGAACCATGGAGATCATTCTGACAGCGGCAGGGGACGCATCTTGCCTGTAGATCATTCTGACGTCAGCCACCGGTCCGGGCTCCGACAGACGACGATAGACGACGCCCGGGCGTGACAGGTTGCTGATGCATTCCGGCACCAGGGCGACTCCCAGCCCCGCCGCAACCAGGCTGGTCAAGGAATAAGCTTCTACGACCTGCTGCGACATGTTGGGAAAAAATCCAGCTTCGATACAAGTATCTCTCAGGTAGCGGGCAAAGCGTGAATCGCTCAGACGAAGAGATACATGTCTTTCGTTCTGAAGCTGCAGGAGCGCAACCTCCTTTTGCGATGCAAGCGGATGCCCCTCGGGGAGGACCACGCCAACCTTCGCCGGCCAGGCGGGTTCGTTGTTGATGTCGGAGTCCTCCGCCGGCCGGCGTATGAAACAGACGTCCAACCTGTGCGCCCGCAGGGATTCTTCCTGGCTTTGAGGCGCCATTTCATGAATGCGAAGCGTCACCTGCGGAAATTTTTCGACAAATGTGGCAACGAGCGAACTGAGCGGGCCGAGAAGAACCGATCCCGTCGTGCCGATGTCCAGGGAACCGATTTGTCCTGCGCCAATTGCGCGGGCTTGCTCGGTCGCCTGCTCCGTTTGCATCAGGATATTTTGAGCATGCTCGAAAAAGGCTTTGCCAGCGCTTGTCAGTTCCACATGGCGGCTCGTCCTCAGGAAAAGCGGCGTATCCAACTCCCGCTCGAGGTCTCGAATCTGCAAGCTGAGCGACGGCTGGGACAGTCTCAAACGATTGGCCGCAGCCGTGAAGTTCAGGTCCTCTGCGACAGCCACGAAATAGCGTAGATAGCGTAACTCCATTACGTCGTTTCTCCCCGCAACGTCCGACCCCAGTCATTCAGGCCACGAAAAATAAACTTACTACTATTTTGAGCAAAATGTTCTTATTCTAATTAGTGTGCTATTATAATATCAGTAGAAATATGATTGTACTCACAACCGTAAAAGCACTTCTTGCGTTGCGTCACCTTGAAGTCTACCTCCCGGATCATGGTTCGTTTCCATGGAAATCAACCATGATCCGGGCTATTGTTCCCGCATTCTGCTTTCAAAAACTGGATTCCACCTCCCCGCGGCATGCTCCAGATCGTGATAACGTTTCGCAGCACCGCATCACGATCCACCTTTTTGCTTGAGCCGGAGCTTTCCGAAAAAGTGGTCTCCGCTTTTTCGGACCGTGCCTCAGCTTGAGACGGCGGCGACGGCCGTCATGTTCACGATGCCGCGCACCGTGGTGGTCGGGGTGAGGATATGCACCGGCTTTGCCGCACCCAGCAGGATCGGCCCCACTGAGATCCCCTGCCCCGCCACGACCTTCAGGGCGTTGAACGTGATGTTCGCGGCGTCGAGGTTCGGCATGATGAGAAGGTTGGCCTCCGCCGTCAGTCCCGCCTCGGGGAAGACGCGGGTGAGGATCGTCCGGCTCAACGCCGCGTCCGCCTGCATCTCGCCCTCCACCTCGAGATCGGGCGCGCGCTCGGCGATCAGGCGGAGCGCGTCGCGCATCTTGCGCGCCGAAGGATCGTCGGCCGTGCCGAAGCTGGAATGCGACAGGAGCGCGGCCCGCGGCGTCAGACCGAAACCGCGCAAGGCGGCGGCCGCGAGCACCGTCATCTCGGCAATGTCCTCCGCGTTCGGATCGAGATGGATGTAGGGGTCGCAGATGAACACCGTGTGCCGCGGCAATTGCAGGAGGCCCATCGCGGCGAAGGCGTGGGCGCCCTCCTTCAATCCGATCACGTCCGACACGTAGCGCAAATGCTTTCCGTAGGAGCCGTAGGCGCCGCAGAGCATCCCGTGCGCCTGGCCGGACCGCAGCAGCATCGCCGCCGCGAGGGTGCCGTTGCGGCGCATTTCCGCGGCCGCGGAATCGCGCGTCAGGCCCTTTCTCTGCCGGAGCTGGTAATAGGCGTCCGTCGCGCTCCCCAGGAAGGTTTCGTCGTCGAGATCCGCAACCTGGACGTCCCGGTCGATCTGAAGCCGCAATCCGAGGGTCCTGATCTTCTGTGCGATCACATCGGGCCGTCCGACCAGGATGGGCGTGGCCAGGCGCTCGTCCACCACCACCTGCGCGGCGCGCAGGACGCGATCATCTTCCCCTTCCGCGTAGACGATGCGCTTGGATCCCGACTCCGCCGCCGCCGCGAAGACCGGCTGCATGACCGTCCCGGACGTATAGACGAAGCCTTGGAGAGAGCGCCGGTAGGTTTCGAGATCGGCGAAAGGCCGTGTGGCGACGCCGCTGTCGATCGCCGCCTGCGCGACCGCGGGCGCGACCGTCAGGATCAGCCTCGGATCGAACGGCCGCGGAATGAGAAAGTCCGGCCCGAAGCGGAGGTCGTGCGCGCCATAGGCGGCGCTGACGACATCGGATTGCTCGGCCTGAGCCAGCTCGGCGAGGGCCCGCACGGCTGCGAGCTTCATCTCTTCGTTGATCGTGGTCGCGCCGACATCGAGCGCACCACGGAAGATGAAGGGGAAGCAGAGGACGTTGTTGACCTGGTTCGGGTAGTCGGAGCGTCCGGTCGCGATGATCGCGTCGGGCCGCACCGCCTTGGCAGCCTCGGGCCGGATTTCCGGCTCGGGATTGGCCAGCGCCAGGATGAGCGGCTGGCTCGCCATGGTGGCGACCATCTCGGGCTTCAGCACGCCGGCCATCGAGACACCGAGGAAGATGTCCGCGCCCTGCACGGCATCGGCGAGGGTCCGGGCCGAGGTTTCGCGGGCATATGCCGCCTTCTGCGCGTCGAGGGACGCGATCCGCGCCTGCGACAGGACTCCGCGGCTGTCGGTGACGAGGATGTTCTCCTTGCGCAGGCCGAGGCCGACCAGGAGGTTGAGGCAAGCCATTGCCGCCGCGCCCGCGCCGGAACAGACGAGCTTCACGTCCTCGATCCGCTTGCCGACGACTGCCAGGCCGTTGAGGATGGCGGCGGCGGCAACGATGGCGGTGCCGTGCTGGTCGTCATGGAAGACGGGGATCTTCATGCGCTCGCGCAGCCGCGTCTCGATGACGAAGCATTCGGGAGCCTTGATGTCCTCCAGATTGATGCCGCCGAAGGTCGGCTCCAGGCTCGCGATGATCTCGACCAG
>NZ_DAOLAJ010000115.1:0-9590 GCF_035325185.1 Enterovirga sp.
ACCCGTCGCGAGCCCGACGATCCCGCCACCCACCACGCAATAATCGTAGATCATGACCCTGTTCGCTCCATCCCTTGAAGGCCGGCGGCGAGCCCGGCTTGTCGCCGGTGCCCGCCGCCGCGGTTCCGTTCACGCCCTGTCCGTCAGTCCCGGTCGATCCAGGAGGTCTGCTTCGGATCCTTCACGATGAGGAAGGTGATGAAGGAGATGAACATGCAGGCCGCGACATACCAATAGAACCAGGTTTCGTGGCCGATGCTCTTGAACCATAGCGCCAGAAATTCGGCGGTGCCGCCGGCGAGCGCCACGGTCAGGGAGTAAGGCAGGCCGACGCCCAGGGCGCGGATGTGGACGGGGAACAGCTCGGCCTTCACGATGGCGCTGACCGAGGAATAGAGGCTGACGATGGAGAGGGCGGCCACGATCAGCCAGAACGCATGCCAGGCGCTCTGGGCGCCCGACAGCGAGGTGAAGATCGGCACCGTGAAGATCGCTCCCAGGAGGCCGAAGGCCAGCATCAGCGGGCGGCGGCCGATCCGATCCGACAGGGATCCGAGGATCGGCTGAAGAATGATGAAGATGACGAGAGCCCCGGCCGCAATGTTCGAGGCCGTATCCTTCGGCATCCCGACGGTGTTGACGAGGTATTTCTGGATATAGGTGGTGAAGGCATAGAAGCTCACGGTGCCGCCGAGCGTCAGCCCGACCGTCGTCAGGCAGGCGCGCCAATGCACGAGCAATTCGCGCATCGGGTTCTTCTTGGCCGCGTCCGCCTTGTGGTGGCTGAAGCTCTCCGTTTCCTCCATGCCGCGCCGCAGGTAGATCGCCACCACCGCGGCGCAGGCGCCGATCACGAACGGAATGCGCCAGCCCCATGATTCGAGCTGCGCCGTCGTCAGGAAGAATTGCTGGAGCACCACCAGCACGCCGAGCGCCAGCAACTGCCCGATCGAAAGCGTCGCGAAGATGAAGCTCGCATAGAAGCCGCGCTGGTTCGGGGGCGCCATTTCGCTGAGATAAGTCGCCGAGCTGGAATATTCGCCGCCGAGGCTCAGGCCCTGGAGCAGGCGGGCCAGGACCAGGATGATCGGCGCGGCGATTCCGATGGTGGCGTAGCTCGGCGTGAGCGCGATCGCGAACGAGCCGAAGCACATGGCCAGAACGGACACCATCAGCGATGCCTTGCGTCCGGCCCTGTCGGCATAGAGGCCCATCACCCAGCCGCCGATCGGCCGCATGATGAACCCGACGGCGAAGATGGCCGCGACGTTGAGAAGCTCGGCGGTCTGGTTCCCGCTCGGGAAGAACGATTTTGCGAAATAGATGGCAAATGCGGAATAGACATACCAGTCATAATACTCGACCATATTGCCGATCGATCCGCTGATGATGCTCCTCAGCCTGTGGACCGTTCCGCCGCTTTCCTCGCGTATGAGAGTCGTCGTCGCCAAAGTCGTTCCTCCGCTCTATTGTAGCGTCGCCGCCCTATCGGCCGTGCGACGCCGCCTGTCGTTCGCCGCCCATTCCAGGGCGCGCGGGCCGTAGCAGCTTTCGTGCCGAGAGATTGCCAGGAGAAAGACGAGTTATGATCGGCATGTTCTTGCCGATTCAGTCCTGAGCGCCGGCATATTTCAGCCGACACCCGATGGACGGCCATCATGCTCAAGCAATCCTGTATCCGACGCTTTGTACGGCCGGGAGATCATCTCCGCAGTTCTGGCAAATTGCCGATATGGATGGACGAAAAGGCAGAAGACGTCTTCAATGCGGCTAGCCGCGCGGGCGCGATGCGTGTAAAGCAGCCCTCAATTTCAATACCGGTGCGCGCCGGACCGCACCCGCGGGGGAAGAAGCGAGCGACCATGAATCGGCTTCCGCCGAAGCTCCGACAATGAAGAGACCGGCCGGGAACCCGCGCACCAGGGGAATCGTAATCGTCATCGAGGATGACGAAACGCTGCGCCTTTCCATCGAGCAATGGCTCAAGATCGAAGGCTACGAAGCGACCGCGTTCTCGTCCGCCGGCCGTGCCCTGGCCTTGATCGACAGGCACTTCCCCGGAGTCGTGGTCACGGACCTGCGAATGCCGGAGATGGACGGGATTCAAGTTCTCAAGAAGGTCATGCAGATCGATGCCGACCTGCCCGTGGTCGTGATTTCAGCCTATGGCGACATTCCGCAGGCCGTCGAGGCGATGCGCAACGGCGCCTACGACTTTCTCGAAAAGCCGTTCGACCCGGAGCGCTTGAGCGCCATCCTTCTCAGGGCGTCCGAGAAGCGGCGGCTTACGCTGGAAAATCGATTCCTCAGAAGCCAGGTCGGCGTCTCCGAGCTGGAATCCAGGATCATCGGCAATTCCGAAGCCATCCAGAAAGTCAGATATCAAATACGTGAAATCGCGTCCGCGTCGGTGAACGTCATCATCTACGGAGAAACAGGGACCGGAAAAGAACTGGTCGCCCGGTGCATTCACGATCTGTCCCCGCGCAGGCAGAATCATTACGTCGCGATCAATTGCGGGGCGATACCTGAAACCCTTTTCGAGGGCGAATTGTTCGGCAGCGAGGCCGGAGCCTATACGGGCGCGCATAAGAGGCGGATCGGAAGGCTCGAATATGCCGATCAGGGGACGTTGTTCCTCGACGAGATCGAGAGCATGCCTCTTTCGTCCCAGGCGAAATTGCTTCGTGCAATCCAGGAGAAAACGATCGAAAGACTTGGCAGCTACCAAAGCATCAAATCTGACTTTCGAACGATAGCAGCCTCCAAGGAAGATCTAAGCAAGAATAATATGTTCCGATCCGATCTTTATTATAGGCTTTCCGTCGTCGAGATCTGGATTCCTCCGCTTCGAGAGCGGGCGGAGGATATTCCGCTTCTTTTCGAGCAATTCGTCTCCGAGGCCGTGAAGACCCATTCCAGGCCGGTGCGGCGGATCGACGAAGCGCTGATGAGGGACTACAGCGTGGCGGAATGGCCGGGCAATGTCCGCGAATTGCGAAACGCCGCCGAGCGATTTGCGCTCGGGCTGGACACGAGGCGCTCTCCAAGCACGGAGCCACAGCGATCATTGGCTGATCAGGTCGATGCCTTCGAGCATTCCCTCCTCGAGAAGGCGCTGGCTTCCGCCAGGGGAAACATCGCCGCCGTGATGATGGATCTCGATATCCCGCGCCGGACCCTGAACGAAAAAATGCGGAAATACGGGATCGATCGCCATCGGTTCACCGACCGCGACTGAGGCTGGAAACCCATCCCGGCGCCGCCGCGCCGGACGATCCCGATGGCGAGGTCGAGGACGGCCGCCTTGTCCCTGAGCGTCAGCCGAGGGCTCGGCCGATCGCCCGCATCCAGATCCCGACCGCGGCCGCCCCGGCATCCGGCGCCCCGAGCGCGCGGTCCCCGACATAGCTCGCCCGCCCCAGCCGCGGCTGCATGCGGCTCGTCGCCTCCGCGCCCGCCTCCGCGGCCGCGACCGCCGCGCCCCAGGCTTCCCCGAGGCTCCTCCCCTCTCCGGCCGCCTTTGTCAGAGCGTCGGCCGCGGGACGAAGCGCATCGAGCATCGTGCGGTCGCCGGGCTTCGCACCGCCGAGCTGCTCGATAGCTGCGACGGCCTCGTCGAAAGCCGCGGCCCAGGTCGCGAGATCGGGCTGCGGCCCGTCGCCCAGCCGCCGGGCGGCGCGCAGAAGCGCGGTCGCGTAGAAAGGCCCGGAACTGCCTGCAATCGCGCGCCGCAGGGCATCGCCGAGCGTCGAGAGGACGGCCGAGGGCGACGCCCAGGCGGAATCGGGCAATCCCCGGATCGCCTCCGCTCCCCGCACCATGCTGGCGCCGAGATCGCCGTCGCCCGCGCGCCCGTCGAGATCGGCGAGGCGCGGCTCGGCCGCCGTGAGCGCATCGGCAACGGAGGCCAGCACCGCCCTGAAACGCGGCGCCAGCGGGAAGGGCGTCGCGGACGCCGTCCCCGCCCTGCCGCCTTCGGGCGCCGGGACGATCCTGCGCTCGGCCTCGACCCGTCCCCCGCCCGGCCAGGCCGGCGCGGAAGCCGGCGCGTCCAGAGCCGCGGCGATCCCCTCGTCGAGCGCGAGCACCGAAAGGGAGCAGCCCGCCATGTCGAGGGCCGTGAGAAAATCCCCGGCCCAGGCCCGCTCGACGGCGACGCCCCGCCTGCGCAAGGCGGCGAGCGCGCCGCGCGCCACGATCGCGAGTTCCATGGGCGGCGTCCCGCCGAGCCCGTTCACGAGAAGCGCCGCCCGCGACCCGGCGGAAAGGCCGGATGTCTCGACGATCTTGCCGATCATGATCTCGGCGAGCGCATCGGCGGGAGCGATCCCGGCGCGCTCCATTCCGGCCTCGCCGTGGATGCCGAGGCCGAGTTCGATTTCGTCCTCGCCGAGGGAGAAGCCGGGCCTGCCGACCGCCGGCACGGTGCAAGCCGACAGCGCGACGCCCATCGTGGCGAGCCGGGCCGCCGCGGTCCGGGCCGCTTCGGCCACCTCGCGCACCGGCTTGCCGGCGCCAGCGGCGGCGCCGGCGACCTTGTGGACCAGCACCGTTCCCGCGATGCCGCGGGAGCGGGACGCCTCGACCCTGCCCCGCAGGGCGACGTCGTCGGCGACGACGACCACCTCCGTCGGGATGCCCTCTCCGTGGGCCATCTCGGCCGCGAGCCCGAAATTGAGCCTGTCGCCGGTATAGTTCTTGACGACGAGGACCGCCCCCGCCGGCCCGGCGCAGGCCCGGATCGCGGCGAGGACCGCATCGGTGCTCGGCGAGGTGAAGACGTCGCCCGCGATCGCGCCGGTCAGCAGGCCGGGCCCGACATAGCCGGCATGGGCCGGCTCGTGTCCCGCTCCGCCGCCGGACAGCACAGCCACCGGACGGCGCGGCGGCTCGGGCAGATCCGAGCGGACGACCACGTTCTCGCCCGCCAGCAGGGCCAGCCCGGGATGGAGGCTCGTCAATCCCTCGAGCATCTCGCGGACGACATGGCGCGGATCATTGATGAGCTTCTTCAAGTCCCGGTGCTCCCGACAGCGATTGCGAAGGGCATTGCAACAATGACAAGAATTGTCGAGCCGGCAGCGGGCGCAGCCCGAAGGCGCAAGGCCGCGGAGAGCAGCGCCATGGAGCCATATAACCGCGACCCAAGATGCGGAGCCGTGCTCGGCCGGCAACGCGGTGGCGATCAGCGGCGAGAGGCTGCCCGCGTCACCAGCTCCCACCAAATCGCGCCAGCGAACCACGCTCAACTTATATGCGAAACTGTAGTATTAATGAAACCAAATTACTCGGATATCGCCCTCTGATATTCCACCCCAGGCATCTTCGGAAGCCATCGAGCCGACCCGATACTGCATCTACCCGTGAAGTCGGTCTTTGCAGCGGGTCGTCGCTGCTTTGGCGGATGTCGTCATCGCCAGCGCGACCAGGCGGGGATGAAGCTCGCCGCAGATGCGAATGGGCCATGCGAACATTCCCGGCTTCCCGGAAGATTTCGTGACTTCGATGGCGTGAGGGTGATAGGAGCTTCGAGACATCCGCCACTTTGGCACCCCCGGTGCCGGAACACCCATCGATCTCTCGATCCAACTTCCTCCGCGCGATCCGATCGCGGGACGGGCTGACGCAACGACACTCCGGGACACCGAGGTCGCAGCGGCCCGCTTCGGCTCACCGCCAAGGGTCGCATGTTTCCGCCTCGAATGCCGGCCACCCGTGCGCTTTCCAGGAACCACGATGCAAATAGCCACCGTTCCCGAACTCGAAACCCTCCTTGCCCGCCTGAAATCCGAGCAGCACGCGCTGATCGACGGCGCAGCCTGCCAGGACGCCCCTATCCACCGGGCTGACTTGCGTTCCGTCGCCGAGCTGGAAAACGCGATCGCCGCCGTGATCGCCCTGATCGAGGAGCGGCGGACGCCTCGGCGGTCCAAGTAAAGGCCGCCTCATTTTCGACACGGGAAATTCCACGCCATGGCAGCGAAATCGAAAAGCATCATCGGATGGGGCGAGCTGAACATCGCCCTCAACGGGCTCGTGAAGGCCGGAGTAATCCTCGGATACAGGACAACTCGGCCGGAAGCCGGCGGCTCCGCGGGGATCGAGGTCACGACCGCCGCGGGCGCGGACCAGGCAGAGGTCGTCTCCCGCGTGCGGGACGTGCTGCCGGACGCCTTCGCCACGGCGACGGTGCGGACGCGAGAGGGATGATCCGCGACCTCGCTCCCCGGCGAGCGCCGATTCGCAATCTGCGCGTCCCCGGACGCCAAGTGAGGGCGGGACAGCCGTGAAGGCATCGCAGAAGCCGTGGCAGCAGGTGGCATCCTCCGCCATCCCGGGCGAAGCCGACGAGATGCGGCTGATGCGCTGCGGGGAGGAATTCTCGATCCTCGTCGGCTCGATCGAGCTGATGAACAACAGCATGCGCGGATCGGAGCAGGCGCTCGGGCGCATCGGCTGCGAGCATCTGCGCGACAGCAAGCAGGCGAAGGTCCTGATCGGCGGGCTGGGGATGGGATTCACCCTCAACGCGGCCCTTGCCGCCCTGCCGCCCTGCGCCAATGTCGTCGTCTCGGAATTGATGGCGGAGGTCGAGCAATGGGCGCGGGGACCGCTCAGCCACATCTTCGGAGAATGCCTCGACGATCCTCGCGTCGAGATTCGCATCGAGGACGTCCATCGGACCATCCAGGCGGGGCCGGCCACCTTCGATGCGATCCTCCTCGACGTCGATAACGGCCCCGAAGGACTGACGCAGAGATCCAACGACCGCCTCTACGACGCGTGGGGCCTGAAACGCGCCCGCTTCGCCCTGAAGCCGGACGGCGTGCTGGCGATCTGGAGCGGGTCTCCCGATCGAAAATTCAAATCGCGCCTGCGCCGCTGCGGCTTCGAGGTGGAGGAGCGGCGCGTTCAGGCGGATGCTCGTTTCGGCCACAGGCACGTGATCTGGTTCGCCACCAAGCCGGATGATGCCGCATGGTGAGGCGGCCGTATCAGATCGAGAATGACGTCTCCGCAGCCTGAGCCTGCTTCTGCAAGCCGATCTCGCGCACGATTTGCGCGATCCGGGTGAATTGCGGCGCAAGCGGATTGGTCTTTCGCCAGACCATTCCGATCGTGCGGGTGGGACGGGGCTCCGCCAGCCGCGAGACGCAAACCGGCGACGAGCGGGCCTCGGTCTCGACCGCCATTTGCGGGATGAGCGTCACGCCGATGCCCGCCCCCACCATCTGGACGAGCGTTGAGAGCGAGCTTCCTTCCATCAGCTCGCGCGCGGACGATTTCCCGATATGGCAGACGGAGAGCGCCTGCTCCCTGAAGCAATGCCCTTCCTCGAGAAGCAGCAGGCGCATCTCGTGCAGACGGTCGGCGTCGGGCGTCGGCTTCCCCATGTCCTCCAAGGGACGCACGAGGACGAATTCCTCCTCGAAAAGAGGAACCTCGGTCAATGTCGCCTCCGAAATCGGCAGGGCGACGATCGCGGCGTCGAGCCGCGCCTCCGTCAGGTCGTCGATCAGCCGATGAGTGACGGCTTCCCTCGGCCGAAGGTCGAGCGTGGGATGAAGCTCTCCCAGAACCTTCATGATGCGGGGCAGCAGATACGGCGCGACCGTCGGGATGACGCCGATGCGGAGCCGCCCGGTCAGCCGGCTGCGCGCCGAGCGCCCCAGATCGGCAAGCTCGTCCACCGAGCGCAGGATCGCGCGGCTGCGCAGGGCGAATTCCTCGCCGAGGGCGGTCAGTCGGATGCGCCGCCCTCCCCTCTCGACCAGGGGCGCGCCGATCAGTTCCTCGAGGTCCCTGACCTGGAGGGAAAGGGCAGGCTGGGAAATCGCGCAATTCTCCGCCGCCCGCCCGAAATGGCCCGCACGGGCAAGGGCATCGAAATACCGGAGGTGCTTCATCGAGAGGCCGCTCATAAGAAAAACATATCGGAGGTTTTTGAATATGCAATTAGAACTAATGAGCAAGGCGTGATACGCCCTGGAATTGGAACAGGTCTCAAGCGGCTGCCGGGGCGAGGGCGTGCCGCATGAAAACCGCGTGCCGCCTTGTCCGAATCCAGGAAGATCGGCCGGAGAAACGAATGAACACGATGTCGAAACCGGCGGCCGGATGTCCGGTCGCCCACGGCGCCTTGACGTCGGCGGAAGGAGCGGTCGCGCGCTGGTGGCCGAATGCCCTGAACCTGGACATCCTTCACCAGCACGACACGAAGACCAATCCGCTCGGCCGGGACTTCAACTATCGTGAGGAAGTCAAGAAGCTGGACGTGGAGGCGCTCAAGGCGGACCTCCTCGCGCTCATGACCGACAGCCAGGAATGGTGGCCGGCCGATTGGGGCAGCTATGCCGGCATGATGGCCCGCGTCTCCTGGCATGCGGCGGGCTCCTACCGCATCGGCGACGGCCGCGGCGGCGCGAGCACGGGCAACCAGCGCTTCGCGCCGCTCAATTCATGGCCGGACAACGCCAATACGGACAAGGGCCGCCGTCTTCTGTGGCCGATCAAGAAGAAATATGGCAACAGGATCAGCTGGGCCGACCTGATCGCGCTCGCCGGCACGATGGCCTACGAGGCCGCCGGCCTGAAGACCTTCGGCTTCGCCTTCGGCCGGGAGGACATCTGGCATCCCGAGACCGACATCTACTGGGGCGCCGAGAAGGAATGGCTCGCGCCGAGCGACGGCCGCTACGGGGCGGTCGGCAGCCCGCAGACGCTGGAAAACCCGCTCGCCGCCGTGCAGATGGGCCTCATCTACGTCAACCCGGAAGGCGTGAACGGCCGCTCCGATCCGATGGCGACGGCAGCCCAGATGCGCGAGACCTTCGCGCGCATGGGCATGAACGACGAGGAGACCGTGGCCCTGACCGCCGGCGGCCACACCATCGGCAAGTCGCACGGCAACGGAAATCCGCGCAACCTCAGCCCCGACCCGGAAGCCGCGGGCCCGGAATTCCAGGGCCTCGGCTGGATGAACACGAAGGGCCGCGGCATCGGCCGCGACACCCTCGTCTCGGGCATCGAGGGGCCCTGGACCACCGAGCCGACGAAGTGGGACAACGGCTTCTTCGAGATGCTGTTCAAGCATGAATGGACGCTGACGCGCAGCCCCGCCGGCGCGTCCCAATGGGCTCCGATCACCATCGCCGAGGAAGACAAGCCGGTCGACGTCGAGGACCCCTCCATCCGCGTCATGCCGATGATGACGGATGCGGACATGGCGCTGAAGGTCGACCCGATCTACCGCGAGATCTCGCTGCGCTTCAGGAACGATTTCGAAGCGTTCTCGGATGCCTTCGCCCGCGCCTGGTTCAAGCTCACCCACCGCGACATGGGCCCGCGGTCCCGCTATCTCGGCCCCGACGTCCCGCAGGAAGACCTGATCTGGCAGGATCCGATCCCGGCCGGGCGCAAGGACTACGACGTGAAGGCGCTCGAGGCCAGGATCGCCGCCTCCGGGCTGTCGGTCGCCGATCTCGTCGCCACCGCCTGGGACAGCGCCCGCACCTTCCGCGGCTCGGACAATCGCGGCGGCGCCAACGGCGCCCGCATCCGCCTCGCGCCGCAGAAGGACTGGGAGG
>NZ_DAOLAJ010000116.1:0-9475 GCF_035325185.1 Enterovirga sp.
CAATGTCCTCATTGCCAGCGAGACAGCACTCATAATCTGCCAAAGTAGTGATAGGGCCACGTACGATTTCGAGCAGCTCTTGTTCTGCCCCCTTCTCCACCCGGTCCGTGCATCTGCCGGGGAATTCCCGGTCAGTCTCGAGGCATGACAGGCGCCGATCCGACATGGTCCAACCCGATATCCAGCACGGGCGCGCTGTGGGTTAGCCAGCCGATCGAGATCAGATCGATCCCGCTCGCCGCGATGGCGGGTGCGGTCTGCGGCGTGATGCGGCCCGAAGCCTCCGTCAGCGCACGCCCCGCCACCATGGCGACGGCGTCTCTCAACTGATCGGTCGTCATGTTGTCGAGGAGGACGGCGTCGATCCCGATGCCGAGGGCCTCTTCGAGTTGGGCGAGCGTGTCGACCTCGAGCTCGATCTTGACCATGTGGCCGGCCCCGGCCCGGGCGCGCTCGATCGCGGGCCGGATACCGCCCGCGATGGCGACATGGTTGTCCTTGATGAGGATCGCGTCGTCGAGGCCGAAGCGATGGTTGCCGCCGCCGCCGGCCCTCACCGCGTATTTCTCGAGCGCCCGCAGGCCCGGAGTCGTCTTGCGGGTGCAGACGATCTGCGCATCGTAGCCCCGGACCGCGTCGACGATCGATCCGGTCACGGAGGCGATGCCGCTGAGATGGCCGAGGAAGTTCAGGGCCACGCGCTCGGCCGTCAGGATGGCGCGGGTCGGGCCTGAAACGGTTGCGATCACATCGCCCGGCGCGAGCCTCGCGCCGTCTGGCCGCGCAACCTCGACGACCACCTCGGGATCGATCAGACGGAACGCCATCGCGGCGACGTCGAGCCCGGCCACGACGCCGACCTGGCGGGCCGCGAGCCTGGCCTGGCTGCGGTGATCGGCCGGCACGATCGCATCGGTCGTCAGGTCGCCGGCCCGGCCGAGATCCTCGAGAAGCGCCGCCCGCACGATCGGCTCGATCATGACGGCGGGCAGTTTCGAAAGGGGCATGTCAGGCTTCCACAAGTGCGGGCGCGCAGGCCCCGGCAAGGTCCCGGACGGCGTTCATCGCTTCATCGAGACGAAGGCGCGAATGGGTGCCCGAAGAGGCGGGTTTCGGAAAATCGCTCCGGCAATGGGCGCCACGGCTCTCCTCGCGCCGCAGAGCCGCGACCGCCATCATCAGAGCGACGGCGGCCGGATCGGCCTCGGCTCCACGGCCCGAGGCGGGGGCCAGCAGCCGGGTGGCCAGCGCCGCGAGTCCCTCCCCGCCCCGCATCACGCCGAGACCGCTGCCGACGAGCGGGTGGATGCGCCGGGCATCGGGCGCGGGCAGCATCGGCGCTGCGGGCCGGGGGCGAGGAGACACGGGCGCAGCCGGCGTTCCCGCGATGCTGTCGGAAACCCGACCGCCGCAGACGATGGCTTCCGTCAGCGAGTTGCTGGCGAGACGGTTCGCGCCGTGCAGCCCGGTGCAGGCGGCCTCCCCGCAGGCCCACAGGCCCGGGACAGAGCTGCGTCCCTCTCCGTCCACCGCGATGCCGCCCATATGGTAATGCGCGGCCGGGCGAACCGGGATCGGCATTCGGGCCGGATCGATCCCGGCCTCCCGGCACGAGGCCGCGATCGCAGGGAACCGCACTGCAAAGCGCTCGCCGAGAGCCTTGCGCGCATCCAGGAAGACGTGGTGGCCCGCGGCGCGATGGCGCCAGATGCGCCGGGCGACGATGTCGCGGGGCGCGAGTTCCGCTCCGGGCTCGTCCGCCATGAAGCGATGGCCGCGCTCGTCGATCAGCGTCGCTCCCTCGCCGCGCACGGCCTCGCTGACGAGGCGGAGCGGACGCGTCGTGCCGTCGAGGGCGGTCGGATGGAACTGCACGAATTCGAGGTCCATCAGCACCGCCCCGGCCCGCGCCGCGAGGACGAGGCCCTGGCCGAAGGAGCCGACCGGATTGGTCGTGTCGGGGAAAAGCCCGCCTACTCCGCCGGTCGCGATCACCACGCGATCGGTCGGAAGGTCGATCGTCCGGCCGAACGGATCGCAGGTGAGAAGCCCCGCGATGCGGCCCTCCTCGACCCGGAGGCGGCGCGCCTCGAAGCCTTCGAGAATCGTGACGGACGGCGTGCGCCGCGCGGCCTCGGCCAGGACCCGCATGATCTCGCGCCCGGTCGCATCGCCCCGGGCATGTACGATGCGCCGCCGCGAATGGGCGGCTTCGAGGCCGAGGGCAAGGGCGCCGGATCGATCGCGGTCGAAGGCGCAGCCGAGCCCGGCCAGCATCTCGACCGCCGCGGGCGCCCCCTCCGCGATGCGCCGCGCGATCCCGGCATCCGACAAGCCGTCGCCGGCCGCGAGGGTATCGGCGACGTGCAGGTCCGGCCCGTCATCGGGCCCGAGGGCCGCCGCGAGGCCGCCCTGCGCCCAGACGCTGGACGCCTCCGTCATGAGGCGCCCCTTCGACAGGAGCACGACCGGCTGCGGCGCGAGGCGAAAAGCCGTGACGAGCCCGGCAATGCCGGCTCCGACGATCACCGGCTGCCCGGCGAGGCGGCGGAGATCGGCGCTCATATCGCGAGCATCCTCTCGACCGCGAGGCGGGCGCGGTCGGCCATCGCGGGATCGATGGTCACGACGTGCCGGTTTTCCTCGAGCGAGGCCCGGATATTGGCGAGCGTGATCCGCTTCATGTGCGGGCAGAGGTTGCAGGGCCGGATGAACTCGACGGCGGGATGCTGCACGGCGATGTTGTCGCTCATCGAGCACTCGGTCATCAGGACGACGCGGGGCGGCTGCCTGCCGGCGATGTAGTCCGACAGCGCGGCGGTCGAGCCCGAGAAATCGGCCGCCGCGACGACATCCGGCGGGCATTCCGGGTGGGCGAGCACCGTCACGCCCGGATGGGCCTCGCGCACCTCCGCGATATCGGCGGCCCGGAAGGTCTCGTGGACCTCGCAATGGCCCTCCCAGGCGATGATCTCGACATCGGTTTCGGCCGCGATGTTCCGGGCGAGGTATTCGTCCGGCAGCATGATGACGCGCGGCACGCCGAGCGCCTCGACGACCCGTTTTGCATTGCCCGAGGTGCAGCAGATGTCCGATTCCGCCTTCACGGCCACCGAGGTGTTCACATAGGTCACGACCGGCACGCCCGGATGGCGCCGGCGCATCAGCCGGACGTCCTCGGCCGTGATGGAATCGGCCAGCGAACACCCGGCCGCGACATCCGGGATCAGCACCGTCTTCGACGGATTGAGGAGCTTTGCGGTCTCGGCCATGAAATGGACGCCCGCCAGCACGATCACCTCGGCCTCGACCTCCATGGCCTTGCGGGCGAGCGCCAGGCTGTCGCCCACGATGTCCGCGACGCAGTTGAAGATCTCGGGCGTCTGGTAATTATGCGCGAGGACCACCGCGTTCCGCTCGCGCTTGAGGCGCAGGATCGCCTCCGCATCCTCCGCGAAGACCGGCCATTCGAAAGGTGGAATGACGCGCGAGACGCGGGCGTAGAGGTCGGCCGCGGGAAGCCGCTCGGCGGATGCGAAGGAAGCCATGTTATACTCCAACTGAGCATAAGATGGCTTATACTTATTCAGAGCATAAGAGCTGTCAAGAGCGGGCGAGCGGCAGCTTCGATCCGACGACGGCGCGCTCTGCGAGGCCATGCGGGGATCCGGCACCGGCGCTTCCGAGGCTGGGGTCTGGAAATGACGAGCTGCCCGGAGGAGCCATCCGGGATCGCGTCGGGCCGGCGGAAAAGCCGGCCGGGGCTCCTTCCTGTGGACGGTGGCGCTCGAGCGTGCCTTCTTCGATGCAGCATATGAGTGCAAGGGCTGAGCCATGGACATCTTCGACCGGCTGAAGACCGCAGCCACCGCCGACTGGCAAAGCTACGTCGACCACGACTTCGTGCGCCGGATGGGCGCGGGCACGCTGCCCGAGGAGGCGTTCCGCACCTATCTCGTTCAGGATTATCTGTTCCTGATCCAGTTCGCGCGCGCCTATGCGCTCGCCACCTACAAGAGCCGCACGCTCGCCGACATGAAGGCGGCGCAGGCGGGGCTTGCCGCGATCCTCGACGAGATGGACCTGCATGTGCGCCTGTGCGGCCGCTGGGGGCTGACGCCGGACGCGATCGAGGCCGCGCCAGAGCATCAGGCGACGGTGGCCTATACCCGCTTCGTGCTGGATTGCGGCGCGGCCGGCGACCTGCTCGACCTCCACGTCGCGCTCGCCCCCTGCGTCGTCGGCTATGCCGAGATCGGCCGCAACCTGGCTCCGAACGGAGCCGGTGCGCTCGGCGAGCATCCCTATCGCGAATGGATCGCCGAATATGCGGGCGACGCCTATCAGGACATCGCCGCGCGGGCGCGGCGCCATCTCGACGACCTGGCGGCACGAGCCATGACCGAGCAGCGCTTCATCGAGCTTGCCGCTCTGTTCGGCAAGGCGTCGCGGCTCGAAGCGGATTTCTGGCAGATGGGCCTGGACGCCGCCGAGCGCTGAGCGCCTTCGGCGTCCTTCTCTCCGCAAGCCGGCCGCCGGATCGCCGGGCGTTCACTCCGCCGCTTCGGGAACGAGGCCCGCAAGGATTGCCGCGATCTCGGCCCGGCACGAGCCGCAATTCGTGCCCGCCTGAAGCGCCTCGCCGATCGCCTTCACGCTGCGGTGCCCGGCCCGGCCGGCGGCCGCGATCTGGTTCGCGCCGATGCCGAAGCAAACGCAGACGGTCGGCCCGCGATCCGCCCCGCCGGCACCGGGCCGGCCCGAAAGGACGAGAAGGCGTGCCGATCGGTCCGGGTGAGACGCGGCAAGCTGCTCGGCCGCCCATTCGCGCGAGACCGCGACCGGCCCGGGCGCCACGAAGATCGCGCCGAGCAGACGCTCGCCCTCGAAGCGCGCGAAGCGGGCCCGGCCCCCGGCCCGGTCGAGATAGGTGAGCATGCCCGCGTCTCCGCCGAGGAGCCGCGTCGCGAAGGCGGCCCAGTCGCGCGCGCCGGCCATCGCGAACTCGCAGCGCCAGCCGCCTGCGCAGCGCGCGAGCGCCCAGTAATCCGTGTCGAGACCCTCCGGGCGCTCCGCGAGCACCGCGAAGCCGAAGGCGGCGGCGGGAAAGCGCCGCGCCCTCACCGCCACGTGCTTCAGGGCGGGCTGGCCCGAGACCGGATCCGTCTCGGGCGGCGCGAGGCGGCCGATGCGTGCCGAGGCGGCGAGTTGGTCGGTCCAGTGCATCGGGACGAAGAGCGATCGCGGCCGCTGCCGGCGCGTGACGAGCACCCGGAGCAGCACCGTGCCATGCGGGCTCTCGATCTCGGCGATGTCGGCCTCGCCCAGCCCGCAGCGGCGGGCGTCGTCCGGATGGATCTCGACGAAGGGCTCGGCCAGATGCTGGGAGAGGCGTGGGCTCTTCGCGGTGCGCGTCATGGTGTGCCACTGGTCGCGGATGCGGCCCGTATTGAGCACCAGCGGGAAGTCCGGCGTGGTCCGGGCCGGCGCGGCGCCCGCCACGGCGACGAAGCGGCCCTTGCGGTCGGCCGTGTAGAAGCCGCCCTCGGCGAAGAAGCGGCGATCGGCCGGGGCTGCGCCCGCCGGCAGCGGCCATTGGACGGGCGCCAGCGCGTCGTATCCGCCCGGCGGGAGTCCCGCGAGGCCGCCGATGTCGAAATCGCGCTCCCCCCCGTTCTCGAAGGCCGAGAGAGCGGCGTGCTCGGCGAAAATCTCGCCGGGGGAGGCATAGGCGAAGGCCGCGCCATGGCCCATGCGGCGCGCGACCTCGCAGACGATCGCCCAATCGGGCCGGACCTCGCCCGGCGGCGGCAGGAAGGCGCGCTGGCGCGAGATGCGGCGCTCGGAATTCGTCACCGTGCCGTCCTTCTCGCCCCAGGCGGCGGCCGGCAGGCGGATATGGGCGCGGCGAATCGTGTCGGTCCGCGCCGAGGCGTCCGAGACGACGACGAAGGGGCAGGCCGCCAGCGCCGCCTCGACCGCACTCGCATCGGGCAGCGAATCGACGGGATTCGTCGCCATGATCCAGAGCGCCTTGATGCGCCCGTCCGCGACCGCGCGGAACATCTCGACCGCCTTCAAGCCCGCCTTCCGGGCCATGCGCGGCGCCTTCCAGAACCGGGCGACGCGCGCGCGCGCCGCCTCGTCCTCGATATCCATATGGGCGGCCAGCATGTTGGCGAGGCCGCCGACCTCGCGCCCGCCCATGGCGTTCGGCTGGCCGGTGACCGAGAAGGGTCCCATGCCGGGCCGCCCGATCCGTCCCGTGGCGAGATGGCAGTTGATGATCGCGTTCACCTTGTCGGTGCCGATCGAGGACTGGTTGACCCCCTGGCTGAAGACCGTGACGACGCGCTCCGTCCCGGCGAACAGCGCGAAGAAGGCCGCGACGTCGCCCGCGGCGAGGCCCGCGGCGCGGGCGACCTCGCCGGGCGCGGCCCGGCCGGCCGCCGCGAGCGCCCCAGCGAAGCCCGTCGTATGGGCCGCGACGAAGGCGCGGTCGACGGCGCCCGTCTCGGCGAGATGGGCGAGAAGCCCGTTGAACAGGGCCACGTCGCCGTCCGGCGCGATGGCGAGATGCAGGTCGGCGATGTCGGCCGTCATGGTGCGGCGCGGATCGACCAGCACGACGCGCATTCCCGGCCGACTCTGCTTCGCGGCGGCGAGGCGCTGGTAGAGGACGGGATGGCACCAGGCGAGGTTGGAGCCCACCAGCACGACGAGATCGGCGAGTTCCAGATCCTCGTAGGTGCCCGGAACCGTGTCGGCGCCGAAGGCGCGGCGGTGGCCGGCGACCGCGGAGGCCATGCACAGGCGCGAATTGGTGTCGATATTGGCCGAGCCGACGAAGCCCTTCATCAGCTTGTTGGCGACGTAGTAATCCTCCGTCAGAAGCTGGCCGGAGCCGTAGATCGCGACCGCATCCGGCCCGTGCTCCGCAATGGCGCGGCCGAAGGTGGCCGCGACGAGATCGAGGGCCTCGTCCCAGCTCGCGCGGCGCCCACCGATCTCGGGATGGAGCAGCCGTTCCTCAAGGCCGGCCGTCTCGCCGAGCGCCGAGCCCTTGGAGCAGAGGCGGCCGAAATTCGACGGATGCTCCGGGTCGCCGCGCACCGAGACGGCGCCGTCCTCGCGCCGGCTCGCAAGCACGCCGCAGCCGACGCCGCAATAGGGGCAGGTGGTACGCGTCTCGCGCATCAGGCCCCCGCCGCGCCGAGGCTGCTGACCGCGAGGGCGGCGCCCGGCCCGTAGGCTTCCCCGAAGATCAGCGCCTCGCGCAGCGCCGAGACATCGGCCTCGCGCGTCCTGAGGTCGTTGAACCAGGCGGCGCTCGCCGTCTCGCCGTAGAGCACCGCGCCGAGGATGCGGTCGTTCTTGAGGACGAGGCGCTTGTGGAGCCCGGCCTGCGGATCGCTGGCGACGATCTCCTCCCGATCCTCGCCCGCGGCGAAATCGCCGACCGAGAAGACCTCGATGCCCGTGACCTTCAGCCGCGTCGGCGTGTCGACATGGGCGAAGGCGGCCTCGTCCCCGGCGAGGCGGGCTGCGGCGACACGCGCCATCTGGTAGAGCGGGGCGACGAGGCCGTAGACCATACCGCCCACCTCGGCGCATTCGCCGAGCGCGAGGATCGCCGGGTCGCTCGTCGCCATGCCGGCATCGACCACGATGCCCCGCCCGACCGCGAGGCCGCAATCGCGCGCGAGCGCGGCGTTCGGGCGGATGCCGACCGCCATGACGACGAGGTCGGCGGGCACGATTTCGCCATCTGCCAGCTCGACGCCCGTCGCCTTCGGCTCGCCGAGGATTGCGCGGGTATTCGCCCCGAGCCGCACCGCGATGCCGCGGGCCTCCAGCGCGCCCTTCAGGAGAGCGCCCGCTTCCGGGTCGAGCTGGCGATCCATCAGGCTCGGCCCGACATGCAGGACGGTGACCTCCATGCCGCGCATCCGCAGGCCGACGGCCGCCTCAAGACCGAGCAGACCACCTCCGATGACGACCGCCCGCGCCCGCGACTGCGCGGCGAGCAGCATGGCGTTGACGTCGTCGAGGTCGCGATAGGTCAGGACGCCCGGCCGGTCCCGGCCCGGCAGCGGCAGGACGAACGGCACCGAGCCGGTCGCGATCACGAGGCGGTCATAGCCCACGCTCACGCCCTGCGCGGAGGTGACGGTGCGCGCCTCCCGGTCGATCGCGACGACGCGATGGCCCTTGTAGAGCGTGATGCCGTGGCGCACGTACCAGCCGTCGCCGTGGATGACGATCTCGTCGAACGCCTTCTCGCCGGAAAGCACCGGGGAGAGCATGATGCGGTCGTAATTCACCCGTGGCTCGGCGTTGAAGATGGTCACCGCGTAGCGGTCGGGCGCCCGTTCGAGCAGGTGCTCGAGCATGCGTCCGGGCGCCATGCCGTTGCCGATGACGACGAGCCGCTCCTTCATGGCCTCGCCCGCCTCCTCACGCCGCCTCGACGAAGCGGTGGCGCTCGTAGAGGAACTTGAGCACCGCCTCGCGCGACTTCAGGTAGACCGGATTGGAAGCCAGCTCGATGCGCCGGCGCGGGCGGGCGAGCGGCACGCCCAGCCCCTCGCCGATCGTCGCGGCGGGGCCGTTCGTCATCATCACGATGCGGTCGGACAGCAGCACCGCCTCGTCGACGTCGTGCGTGATCATGATCATCGTGTTGCCGAGCCGGGCATGGATCTCCATCACGGCGTCCTGCAAATGCGCCCGCGTCAGCGCGTCGAGCGCGCCGAAGGGCTCGTCGAGCAGCAGCACCTTCGGCTCCATGGCGAGCGCGCGGGCGATGCCGACGCGCTGCTTCATGCCGCCCGAGATCTCGGCCGGCCGCTTCTCGGCCGCCTGCGCCATGTGGACGAGCGCGAGGTTGTGGTCGATCCATTCGGCGCGCTCGGCCCGGCTCCTGCGCCCGGCGAAGACCTTGTCGACGGCGAGGGCGACGTTCTCGCGCACCGTGAGCCAGGGCAGGAGCGAGTGGTTCTGGAAGACCACGGCGCGGTCGGGGCCCGGCGCGTTGACCTCGCGGTCCTCCAGGAGGATCGCGCCGCTCGTCACCGGCAGGAGGCCGGCGACGAGGTTCAGCAGCGTGCTCTTGCCGCAGCCCGAATGGCCGATGATCGAGACGAACTCGCCCTTGCCCACCGACAGGTCGATGTTCGAGAGCACGGTGCTGAGCCGGGCGCCGCGCCGGAAGGTCTTCTCGACCCGGTCGATCTTGAGATAGGGACGGGTGGTCATCGCGCTCCTCCTCAGCTTGCGGCCGTGCCGCGGGTGACGATGCCGGCGAGGGCGGCGACGAGGCGGTCGAGCAGGAAGCCGACGATGCCGACATAGCCGAGGGCGAGGATGATCTCGCTGATATGCGAGGAGTTCCACGCATCCCAGATGAAGAAGCCGATCCCGACGCCGCCGATCAGCATCTCGGCCGCCACGATCGCGAGCCAGGACAGGCCGA
>NZ_DAOLAJ010000117.1:0-9416 GCF_035325185.1 Enterovirga sp.
CCGTCACCTCAAGATGGCCCTCAGGCGTCAAGGAAGGCGCAGAATTCGTCATCCCGACGATGCAGTAGACTGAAAGGGCCGTCAGGGGCGGAGCTTTTCCGAAGCAGGTCTTGCGATCTGCGAGGCGAAGCTCCGCCGGGCGGCGGAGCGGCCGCGCCGCCGCCCGCTTGCATTTTCGCATGCGGCCTGTGCGGGAATGCGCACGCCGCCTGTGCGGAAAATCGAAAAGACAATACTCCACGAAATCGGCTATTGAAGCCGAATATCTAAAGAGCGCTGTCCATCCTGATGTTCGTCCCGAGCTATGCTCGATCTTTCAAAGAGGACGCATCCGGCTGGCATCGTAGGAATACGGCGGCATATTTCCGGAATTGAATCTCACCGGCTGCCGGCTACCAAGAAACCGGAGCCTGATCTGAGTTCCTGGGAATAATCGCCGAATTCCCGCGATTAGAAAAACGTATTGCGGAGGGAGAGAAGAATGGAAGCGAATACTGGCGTCCTTATAGCAGGGGCGGCGCCGCCATCCGTCCATGACAGGACATCGCACCGTCTGGCTGGCTGGTCGAGCATGGTCGGCACCACGATCGAGTGGTATGATTTCTTTCTCTACGGAACCGCCGCGGCGCTCATCTTCAACAAGGTTTTCTTCCCGTCGCTGGATGCGATGACGGGAACGATCGCCTCCTTCTCGACCTTTGCCATCGGCTTCGTCAGCCGGCCTCTCGGCGGCATGGTGTGCGGCCATTTCGGCGACAAGCTCGGCCGGAAATCGATGCTCCTCGCCACCATCTTCATGATGGGCATTCCGAGCACGCTGATCGGCCTCATCCCGTCCTATGACAGCATCGGATACTGGGCGGCGGTCCTGCTCGTGATAATGCGCTTCATCCAGGGCTTGGCCGTGGGCGGAGAATGGGGCGGCGCGGTCCTCATGGCGGTGGAGCATGCGCCGGAAGGCAAGAAGGGGCTGTACGGCAGCCTGCCGCAGATGGGCGTCGGCGGCGGCCTCGTCATGTCGTCCCTCATGATGGCGCTCGTGTCGAAGCTGCCCGAGGAAGCCCTGTTCAGCTGGGGGTGGCGCATCCCCTTCCTCCTGAGCATCGTGCTGCTCGGCGTGGGCGTCTTCATCCGGCTGAAGGTTCCGGAATCGCCGGAATTCGAGAAGATGAAGGAAGAGGGACACGAGGTGAAGGCGCCGATCCTGGTGGTCATTCGCGAGCATTGGGACGGCATCCTGAAGATCGTGGGCGCAAGGGTGGTCGAGAACACGTGGTTCTACGTCGTGGTCACCTTCTCCCTGGCCTATGCCGTGAACCAGTTGAACCTGCCTCGCGCGGAACTCCTGAGCGCGATCACGGTAGGAGCGGCGCTGACGCTGGTGACGATGCCTTTCTTCGGCTGGCTGAGCGACAAGATCGGCGCGCGGTTCCAGTTCGGCATCGGCGTGGTGATCGTGGCGATGTACGCGACGCCGTTCTTCACGATGCTGGCCACCAAGGACATCACCATGGCCTGGTGGGCGATCGTGATCGGCTTGGCCGGGGTCTTCCCGATCCTCTATGCGCCGGAATCGATCCTGTTCTGCAACCAGTTTCCGTCCGAGGTGCGCTATAGCGGCATCTCCGTCTCGGCCCAGGTCGCCGGGCTCTTCGGCGGCGGCCTCGCGCCGATCGCGGCCACCTGGCTGCTGGCCCAGAACGGCGGCGATCCGCGCCTCGTGATCTACTATCTCGTCGCCTTGTCCGTGCTCGCGCTGGTGTGCACCGTGCTGATGCGGAAAGAGGCTCCCTGATCCTCCGTCCGCGGGCCCCCGGGCTCGCGGACAATCCAGGCGTCGTCACGCTTCGGCCTGCCCCCGCTTCTCAGACGCCCCGACCGGGCGTCCGAGGACCGGGGGCAGATGCGATCCAACAAAAAGACGCGATCCAACAAAAGGGGGGCTGCATGCGCAACAAGATCGTCACCGCCGCGGAAGCCGCTGCCGTCGTGCAGTCGGGAGACACCATCACCACCGGCGGCCTGGTCGGGATCGGCGTGCCCGACGCGCTTCTGGTCGCGCTGGAGAAGCGCTTCCTCGAGACCGGCGAGCCGCGCGACCTCACCCTGGTCTTCGCCGCGGCGCAGGGGGACGGGAGGGACCGGGGCCTCAACGCGGTCGCCCATGACGGGCTGGTCAAGCGCGCGATCGGCGGCCATTGGGGGCTGGTTCCGAAGCTCGGCCGGCTGGCGCTCGAGAACAGGATCGAAGGCTACAACCTTCCTCAGGGCGTCATCTCGCACCTCTTCCGCGACATCGCGGCCGGCAAGCCCGGCACGATCTCCGGCGTCGGCATGGGCACCTTCGTCGATCCCCGGCAGGACGGGGGCAAGATCAACGCCATCACGGCGGAAGACCTCGTCCGCGTGATGGAAATCGACGGGAAGGAATGGCTGTTCTACAAGGCCTTTCCGCTCAACGTCGCCTTCCTGCGCGGGACCACCGCCGATGCCAACGGCAACGTGACCGCCGAGCGCGAGGCCCTGGACCTCGACAATCTCGCCCAGGCGATGGCCGTGAAGAATTCGGGCGGGGTGGTCATCGTGCAGGTCGAGCGGATCGCGCGCGCGGGCTCCCTCCATCCGCGGCAGGTTCTCATCCCAGGCCCTCTCGTCGATTGCGTCGTCGTCGCCGAGCCGCAGCATCACTGGCAGACCTACGCGACCGTCTACAATCCCGCCTACAGCTCCGAGATCGCCGGCGAGGCGGATACCGGGACGATGGCCTTCGACGAGCGCAAGCTCATCGCCCGGCGCTGCGCGATGGAATTGCGGGCCGGCGCCATCGTCAATCTCGGGATCGGCATCCCGGAAGGAGTGGCCGCCGTCGCCGGCGAGGAGCGGATCGGCGAGTTCATCACGCTCACGGCGGAATCCGGCGTGATCGGCGGATTGCCGGCCTCCGGCCTCGATTTCGGCGCGGCGACCGGCGCGGAGGCCGTGATCCACCAGAACCAGCAATTCGACTTCTACGACGGCGGCGGACTCGACCTGACCGTGCTCGGCATGGCGGAGGCCGACGCGCAGGGGAACGTCAATGTCAGCCGCTTCGGGCCCAAGCTCGCCGGGTCGGGGGGCTTCATCAATATCAGCCAGAACGCCCGCAAGATCGTCTATGCCGGCACCTTCGCGGCCGGCGGCCTCGACATCGCGGTCGAGGACGGCCGGCTTCGCATCGTCAGCGAAGGCCGCTCCCAGAAGTTCCACGAGCGCGTCCAGCAGATCACGTTCTCGGGTCCTGTGGCGTCGGCCCAGGACAAGCCGGTCCTCTACGTCACCGAGCGCTGCGTCTTCCGGCTGGGGCCGGCGGGAATGGAGCTGATCGAGGTCGCGCCGGGAATCGATGTCGACCGGGATATTCTCGCCCTGATGAAGTTCAGGCCTGTCGTCCGGGACGTCGCCCTGATGGACCCTCGCATCTTCAATCCGGAGCCGATGGGGCTGCGCGACCGCATGCTCGACCTCAACCTTTCGGACAGGTTCGCCTACGATTCCGAGCGCAACATCCTGTTCATCAATTGCGAAGGGCTCCACATCCGGACGCTGGAGGATGTGAGAATCATGCGCGAGGCGGTGGCGACCCTGTGCCAGAAGATCGGGCGGCGGGTCGCGGTCGTCGCGAATTACGACGCCTTCCAGCTCGATGTGGAGGCGGCCGACGCCTATGCCGAGATGGTCCGCCACCTGGAGGACACCTATTACACCCAGGTCTCGCGCTATACGACGAGCGCCTTCATGCGCCTGAAGGTCGGCCAGATCCTCACGCGGACCGTCCGTCCGCACATCTTCGAAAGCAGGAACGAAGCGCAGGCGTTCCACGAGAACGTCTCCTGACCGGCTCCCGCGGAGGCGCCGCGACCGCATTCGTGGTCACGGCGCCGCGCGCACTCCCGACATTCCAGGTCCTTGCGAGCGCGACGCTCGACCTCGATCCGGCGAAAGGCAGAGATCCATGACCTACGAGCATATCGTCGTCGAGCGGCACGACCGGGTTGGGCTCATCACGATCAATCGGCCCAAGGCGCTGAACGCCTTCAACAAGCAGCAGACGGAAGAATTCCTGCATGCGATCGACCTCTTCGATCGCGATCCGAATGTCGGCTGCATCGTGGTCACGGGCTCCGAGAAGGTCTTCAGCGCCGGCTCCGACATCAAATGGATCCAGGACCGCTCGTACATGGATATGTATATGAGCGACCACTATTCCGCCTGGGATCGGCTGACCGGGGCGCGGACGCCCGTCGTCGCAGCCTTGGCGGGCTACGTCCTCGGCGGCGGCTGCGAGCTGGCCATGATGTGCGACGTCGTCCTCGCCGCCGACAGCGCGAAGTTCGGGCTGCCCGAGATCAAGCTCGGCGTGATGCCCGGCATGGGCGGCACGCAGCGCCTGGCGCGGGCTGTGGGCAAGGCGAAGGCGATGGATCTGTGCCTCACGGGCCGCATGATGGATGCGACGGAGGCGGAGCGCTCGGGCCTCGTCTCGCGCGTGGTGCCGGCCGCCGAGCTTCTGACCGTGGCGATGGAGGCCGCGGCGACGATCGCCTCGATGTCCCTTCCGATCGCCATGATGGCGAAGGAGAGCATCAACCGCGCCTACGAGACCACGCTGACCGAGGGCGTCCGCTTCGAGCGGCGCGTCTTCCACGCCATGTTCGCCACCGCGGACCAGAAGGAGGGCATGTCGGCGTTCGTGGAGAAGCGGAAGCCCGAGTTCAAGCACGGCTGACCGGACCCGGTCAGCTCCGGCGCATCCTGCCGGACCGCTGGCCGGCGGGCTCGTGATCGGAACCGAGAATCTCTTTGTAGGCGACGCTTCGGTGCTGCCGCGGCTCCCGACCGCGAATACGAACATTCCAACCATCATGATCGCCGAAAAGCTGAGCGATCATCTCCGCAAGCCGCGTTGAGCGCCCCGCGGCACGAAGAAGCCACGATGCGGTAGCCGCATCGTGGCTTTGCTTTGCTCGTGAGGGCGGATCGCCGCCGGCCGCAGTCTATTTGAACTGCCCCTTGGTCTCCGGGATGATGATGCTTCCCAGGAGATAGACCAGGAAGATCCCGACCGAGGCGACCGCGAGCGACATCGGGATGGCGGCCGGCGTCGGGCTCGCCAGGGAAACGACTGTCGGCATCATCCCGCCGAGCGCGAAGCCGATGTTCCAGGACAATCCCGTGCCGCTCGCTCGCAGGGCCGTCGGAAAGCGCTCGTTCAGGAAGATGAGAACGGGCGCATAGCCGGCATTGCCGATGAACGAGATGGCGAGGGCGTACAGGACGATCGTCGCCATGTCGGTGGTCTTGCCGAGCGCGAGATAGAGGAAGGGAAGAGCGACGATCGCGACGACCCCGACGAGCAGGAAGGTCTTCTTGCGGCCGATCTGGTCGCTGAGCAGTCCGATCGCGACCGCCGACACGAAGGCCGAAACGCTCGCAGCCATCAGGATGAGGGCGGCCGCATTGTTGGAGATGCCGTTGATCACCTTCAGGTAGGTCGGCAGATATCCCGAGGTCAGGTAGTATCCGGCGCCCCCGCCGAAGGTGATCAGGAGGTTCACGAGCAGGACGTTCCTGTATCCCGCGGAGAACAGGGCCTTGAGCGGCGATCCCGTCGGAGCCGAGGACTTCCTGGCCGCCTTCTCCTCCTGGAGCCTCTTGAAGAACGGCGATTCCTCGAGGTTGCGGAAGATGTAGAGCCCGAGAACGGCGCTCAGGAGTCCCGAGAAGAACATCACGCGCCAGCCCCACACCGAGAATTGCTCTCCGGGGAAAATCCACGAGGTGATGAAGAACACGATCGAGGCCATGAGCGCCCCGATGCCGGCGCCGCCGCCGCCGACAAGTCCCGACATGAAGCCGCGCCAGCTCGCCGGCACCGATTCCGTTCCGACCGTATGGGTCGAGGCCACGACGCCGCCGACGAAGATGCCCTGAACGAGGCGCATGATGATGAAGAGAACCGGCGCGATGAAGCCGATCTGGTGGATCGTCGGCAGGAGGCCGAACGCGGCGGTGCTGATGCCGACGCCGATCATGGCGACCAGCATCGCCCCCTTGCGGCCATGGGCGTCGGCGTAGTGGCCGAAGATCGCCGATCCGACCGGTCGCATGAGGAGCGTGACGGCGAAAGAAGCATAGACGGCCGCCAGCGACAGGGTCGGGTGGGTCGAGGGGAAGAACAGGGCGCCGACCACCGGGGCTACGTAGAGAAGAATGAACAGGTCGAACAGGTCGAGCGCCCAGCCCAGGGTCGATGCGATGATGGCGCTTCGCATGTGAGTCGCGTCGATCGGGGCTGCTTCGCTCTTGAGCTCGATGGTTGACATGGTGCGTTTTCCTCCGGTCGATTGCGGAGCCGCGTCGACGCGGCTCCGCGCGATGGCCGTCACCGGCCCGTGAACTTCGGCGTGCGCTTGGCGTGGAAGGCCTCGACGCCCTCGCGGAAGTCGTCCGACTGGCGCAGGCGCGAATAGCAGTGGCCCTCGAGCTCGATCGCGATCGCGAGCGTCGAGTCCTCGGTATCGTTGAGGAGCTTCTTGGCCGTGCGCTGGGCGATCGGAGAGAACGAGCGCAGCTCGTCGACGAGCTTGTCGGTCGCCTTTTCGAGATCGGCGTCAGCCACGCATTCGGTCGCGATGCCCCACTCGTAGGCCTGCTTGCCGGAGATGCGCTTCGAGCGCATCACGATGTCCTTGGTGCGCGTGATCCCGACGATCTTCTGCAAGCGGGCCGAGCCGCCCGAGCCCGGGATCTGGCCGAGCTTCTGCTCGGGTAGTGCGTATTGGCAGGTTTCCGAGACGATGCGGAAGTCGCAGGCGAGCGAGACCTCGAACCCGACGCCGAAAGTATAGCCGCGGTTGGCCGCGACGACGGGCTTCGAGCACCGGGCCGGCGCCGCCATGTTCCAGGCAAGCTTCGAGACGTGCTCGGGCGAGGCCTCGAGGAAGCCCTTGATGTAGCCGCCGGACGAGAAGTTCTGGCCTTCGGCGCGAAGCACGATGACCCGGACGCGGTCGTCCTCGTCGAGCGCCTCGAAGACCTTCCGGATCTGGTCGCGCTGGGGCATCTCGATGACGTTCATCGGCGGGCGGCAGAGGACGATGTCGGCGCGCTCGCGGGCGGCATCGATCTCGACCCGGAATCCGTCGAGGTTCTGCAGGCGCGGGTCGTTGTGCGTGGGCTCGGTCATGGGTCTCTTTCTCCGTTTGGAATGAGGGTGCGGATTCAGGCGGCAGCGTCGTTCGACGCGTCCGGCTCGTATTCGCCGGCGACAAGCTGGCGACGCAGCAGCTTGCCGACCGGCGATTTCGGGATGGCCTTCACGAACTCGAAGCGGCGCGGCCGCTTGAAGTTGGCGAGGCCGGAGATCTTGCAATGCTGGTCGAGTTCTTCGGCCGTGACGGGCCCCGAGCGCTGCACGAAGGCGACGACGATCTTGCCCCAGCGCTCGTCCCGCAGGCCGACGACCGCGACCTCGGACACGGCGGGGTGGAGCGAGAGGCAGCTCTCGATCTCGACAGGCGAGACGTTCTCTCCGCCGGTGATGATCATGTCATCGACCCGGCCCGTGACGTAGAGGTCGCCGTCCTCGTCGAAATAGCCGGTGTCGCCCGTGAAGTACCAACCCTGGCGGAGCGATTTCGCGTCGGCGTCCGGGCGGCGCCAATAGCCCTCGAACGCCTCGTCGCTGGCGAGAAGCGCGGCGATCTGGCCCTCTTCGCCGGCTGCGGCGCGCTCGTCGGCCGTCCCGGCGTCCAGGGGGACCACGCGGATGAGTTGATTGAGCCCCGCCTTGCCGGCGCTCCCGGGCTTCTTCGCGGCTTCCTGGTTGATGCTGAACGTATAGACTTCCGAGGAGCCGTAATGGTTGACGAAGAGTTCCGGCCGGAAAGTCTCGGTGAGCTTGGCCAGAAGCCCGTCGGTCATCGGGGCGCCCGCAAAGCCCAGCTTGCGCACGGAGGAGACGTCCGTCGCCGCAAAGGCCGGATGGTGCACGACGTCATGATAGAGGGTCGGCACGAGGTAGAGATTGGTGACCTTCTCGGCTTCTATGAGCTCGAGCGCGCGCTTTACGTCGAAGCGGGGCAGGCACACGAAGGTGCCCCCGATGAGCGACATGGCGAGGAGCGAGCGTACCCCCATCGTGTGGTAGAGCGGCATGACGCCGAGCGTGCGCTCGCCGTGTCGGTAGAGGTTCTGCCCGACATGGGCGATCGCGCTGGCCCGCTCCGCCCGGTGGCGGCGCGGCACGCCCTTCGGTTTCGAGGTGGTGCCCGAGGTGTAGAGCATCAGCGACCAGTCGTTCGCCGAGGCGCGGGGCGTCGCGGTCCTCGCGGCGCTCGCGATCATCTGTTCGAAAGCCGCGTCGCCGCGGGCTTCGGGGCCGACCGCGATCCGGGGCATGGCGGAGGCCCGGCCGCTGGCTGCGACCGCCTCCTGCGCGGCCGTCTCGAAGGCGATGGCCCTTGCGTCCGAATCGACCAGCGCGAACTCGACCTCGTCCGGCTTGGCGCGCCAGTTGACCGGCGTCACGATCACCCCGGCGAGCTGGCAGGCCCAATGCAGCGTCGCCGCCTCCCATCGGTTCCGCAGGATCGTCACGAGATGATCGCCGGGCTTCAGCCCGAGCCGGTCGAGGCTCGCAACCACCGAGGAGATTCGCTCGAGCCATTCGGAATAGGTCAGCCGGACATCGTCATCGACGATGGCGAGCGCGGTGGGGTCGCGCTCGACGCTGGCCAGGAAACTGGTGCCGAGATCAAACATGGGCGTTCTTCCCGTCGGCGCGGGGTGTTGCCCGCAATTGGTCCGCCGCATCGAGCGCGGCCGCGATGATGGGTGCGTAGCCGGTGCAGCGGCAGAGATGCCCGCCGACGACTTCCCGCACCTCGCTTTCGCTCGGATCGGGCCTTTCGCGCAGGTAGGCGTCGAGCGACATCAGGATGCCGGCGGTGCAGAAACCGCATTGCAGCGCGTGATGACGCCGGAAGGCGGCCTGGAGGATCGACAGGCGGTCGCTTGCAGGCGCGAGGCCCTCGACGGTCGAGACGTCGCGCCCTTCGAGCTGGACGGCGAGCGTCAGGCAGGCGCGCGCCGGCGCGCCGTCGATCAGGATCGTGCAGGCGCCGCATACGCCGTGCTCGCACCCGACATGGGTGCCCGTGGCGCCGAGGCCGTGGCGGAGCGCGTCCGTCGCCAGGAGGCGCGGTTCGGCCTCGATCTCGACCGGCCGGCTGTTGAGCGTGAAGCCGATGCGGTGGCGGTCGGAGGCGGCAAGTCGTCTCATCTCGGGCTCCCGTGGCCGTGCGCCGTCCGGGCTGCGGCTTCGTCGAGCACCTCGCGGCCGAGCTTGCGCACGAGATCGCGGCGCAGCCGGGCGC
>NZ_DAOLAJ010000118.1:0-8926 GCF_035325185.1 Enterovirga sp.
GAGACACGCGCGAGCGCGCGCCGCACGCGCGCTCCTTTGTCGATCCGCCGGCGGCGACAGCCGGGACGGCCATCGTCCCGCCACACGGACCCTTGAGAACGCCGGGGCGGGAGGGCAGGTTCCGAAGGGCGGGTTCCCAAGGGCTCCCGGCGTTGTGACTGGCAGGAAGAGCGGGCATGGTTTCCCTCGACGATCGATGGTCGCCGCCGCGGCGGCGCCTTCTCATGCGGCCTTCGGCTTGAGCGCTTATTCCCTGCATACGCGCCGTGTCCCGCCCGGTCCCGCCTCCCGCCCGAGAGGCGCGCGGGCGCCGCGCCCCGTTCCGATTCGGCGATTCGGGCCGGCGGCAGCGCTCGGCAACGAGCCGCCGCTCGATCTCGACGCGCCGACCGTCTCGAGCCATCGCCATGCCCTGAGCGTGCGCTGGCTCGGCGCCTCGGTGCTCACCGCCCTGGCCGGCTTCCTCCTGATCGGCTCGGCGATCGTCGTGTCCCAGCGCGGCGACACCGACGTCATCGAGGCGCCCGAGACGGAGGGGCTGGCCCAGCCCCGCCGAGCGGAGGCGGGCGACGCCCTCAAGAAGGGCGACAAGCTCGTGCGGACCGAGACGGTGGCCTCTGCCAAGCAGACGTTCCGGGCCCCGATGACGATTCGCAGCGGGGAGCGCGAGGTCATCCGCATGCGCTCCTTCACCCGCGTCGCGACGGCCCTGCCGATGACGACCGGGGTCTATGCCACCTCGATTCCCGCCTTCAATCCGATGCGCTTCATGTCCGGACAGGACAACGAGCGCGCCCTCGAGCCGCCGCCCGAAACGGCGGATGCGGAAGAGGTCTCGATCGTCAAGACGGACCTCGCCACCCTCGTACAGGACCCCTCCGGCCCGACTCTCGGCGACCAGGACGCGGCGGCACAGGTCGCCGCGGAACTGCGGGCCGGCGCGGCCCGCCAGGGCGGCCCCGGACTTCTCGCCCTGCCGACGCCGAGCTTCCTGCCGCGGGCCGTGGGCGCGGGCCCTCCGAGCCTTGTGCCCTCCCTGTCCCCGCGCCCGGGCGACGGCGCCTTCCGGTCGATCGAGGTCAGGGTCGTGCCGGAGAACGTCACCAACCTGCCCAAGCCCGGCGAGCGCTCGGCGGAGGCGGCCTTCGAGGACCGCGTCGTGCCCCTCAAGCGGGGCGACACGCTCGAAGCCGTGCTGCGCGCCAACGGCGCTCCCCCCGGCGACGCCCGTACGATGACGGCCCTCCTCGGGCGCGACAGGCCGCTGGACGGCCTCCAGCTCCGCCTGCTCCTCGCGCCGCGCGAGAAGCAGGGCGATCCGCGCACCATCGTCCGCGCCCTGCTCTACGGCGAGCGCGGCATCGAGGCGATCGCGGCGATGAACGACCGGCGCGCCTTCGTCTCCGTGGCCCCGCCGGTCGAGGAGCGCCGCGCCGACCAGCGCGGGCCGGCCTCGAAATCAGGCGATGAGAGCGACGACGAGGACGAGGGCACGGGCCCGCAGCTCTTCGCGAGCGTCTACGAGGCGGCGGCCAAGCACGATATCCCGCGGCCCGTGGTCGAGGAGCTGGTCCGCGTCATGGGCTACGACGTCGATTTCCAGCGGCGCGTCCAGCAGGGCGATTCGCTGGAGCTGGTGCTTGGCTCGGACGACGAAGCCGGGGACAGGCAGGAATTGCTGGAGGCGGTCCTGACCACCGGCGGCGAGACGCGCCGCGTCTTCCGCTATCAGGGCGAGGACGGCACGGTCGATTATTTCGACGAGGAAGGCCGCTCGCTGAAGAAGTTCCTGCTGAGGAAGCCGATCCTCGAGGCGAGGCTCACCTCGGGCTTCGGCTTCCGCATCCATCCGATCCTGGGCTATGCCAGGGGCCACAAGGGGGTCGACTGGGCGAACAAGATCGGCACGCCGATCTTCGCGGCCGGCAACGGCACCATCATCAAGGCCGACTGGGCCTCGGGCTACGGGCGCCGGACCGAGATCCAGCACGCCAACGGCTACGTGACCACCTACAACCACCAATCCGCCTTCGCGCGCGGAATCGCCCCCGGCGTGCGCGTGCGCCAGGGCCAGGTGATCGGCTATGTCGGCACGACCGGCCTCTCCACCGGGCCGCACCTGCATTACGAGGTGATCGTCAACGGCACCTATGTCGATCCGATGAAGATCCGCGTGCCGCGAGGGCGGGAGCTGGACGGGCGCTCCCTCGCCGAGTTCAACCGCCAGCGCGACCAGATCATGGCGATCGCCAAGCGCGGCGCCACCGTCAGCCAGGTCGCGGCGAGCCCCCCGGGGGGCTGAGGGCGCCTTTCGGGCAGCCTTTGCTATCCGCCGAAGCCGAGCCGCAGGCGGATCGATTCGGCCGTCTCCCCGGCTTCGCGCAGATCGGCGAGCGAGGCCGAGCCGGCGCTCTTGGCGAGCTTGGCGCCGGCCTCGTCCCGCACGAGCGCATGGTGGTGGTAGAGGGGGCGCGGCAGGCCGAGAAGGGCCTGGAGCAGCCGGTGCAGATCGGTCGCCGCCTCGAGGTCGCGCCCCCGCACGACGTGGGTGATCCCCTGGAGGGCGTCGTCCACCACGACCGAGAGGTGATAGCTCGTCGGCGTATCCCGGCGGACGAGCACCGCATCGCCCCAGCCTTCCGGCCGGGCCCGCACCTCCTCCTCCCCGAAATCGAGGCCGAATCGCCTCCAGGACAAGGGCGCGGGAGCAGCGAGGCGTGCGCGCGCCATATCCAGCCGCCAGGCGGCCCGCTCGCCGGCGGCGATCCGGGTGGCGGCCTCCTCACGCGATAGGGCGCGACAGGTTCCGGGATAGAGGAAGGCCCCGTCGGGGTCGCGAGGCGCGGCGGCGCCCAGCCGCGCCGCGTTCCGGGCGACCTCGGCGCGGCTGCAAAAGCAGGGATAGAGAAGGCCTCCGCCGCGCAGGCGCTCCGCCGCAGCTGCGTAATCGGCGAGGTGGCGCGACTGGCGCCGGACCGGCTTCTCCCAGGCGAGCCCGAGCCAGGCGAGATCCTCGCAGATCGCCCGGACGTGCTCCTCTCGCGTGCGGCCGGGATCGATATCCTCGATTCGCAGCAGGAGCCGGCCGCCGGCCCCGCGCGCGAATCGCTCGTTCAGGAGCGCGCTGTAGGCATGGCCCAGATGCAGCCGCCCGTTCGGGCTCGGCGCGAATCGGAAGGTCGCTGGGTTCATCGCCGGTGCCGGATTTTCGAGGGCGAGATGTGCAGCCCCCGGCCGCCCGCGGCAAGCGCGCTGGCGACGGCTCCGTTCCCCTTTTCGATCGCATCGATTAGCCACGGGACATGGCGCGCAGGCTGATCCTCGATTCCCCGGACGCGATGGCGCGCGGCGCGCGCGCTCTCGCCCGCCGCGATCCGCTGATGCGGCGCCTCGCCCGGGACCTGGGTCCGCCGCCTCTGCGCAGGCACGAGCCGGGCTTTCCGGGCCTCGTGCGGATCGTGGTCGGCCAGCAGCTCTCGATCGCGAGCGCGGCCGCGATCTGGACCCGCTGCCTCGCCGAGCTGGCGCCCCTGACGGCGGAGGCCGTCGCGGCGGCCTCCGAGGAGCGCCTGCGGGCCGCCGGCCTCTCGCGGCCGAAGATGCGGACGCTGCGCGCCCTCGCCGCCGCGGTCGAGGGCGGGGCCCTCCCTCTCGATTCGCTGCACGAGCACGAGGCCGATTCGGCCCATCGCCTGCTGACGGGCGTGAGCGGAATCGGGCCCTGGACGGCCGATATCTACCTCCTCTTCTGCCTTGGCCATGCCGACGCCTTCGCTGCGGGCGACCTCGCCTTGCAGGAGGCGGCGCGCGACGCGGCGGGGCTCGATGCGCGGCCGAACGCGGCGGCGCTGCTCGCCATGGCGGAGAACTGGCGTCCCTGGCGGGGCGTCGCGGCTGGCCTCCTCTGGGCGCATTACCGGCGCATCAAGACGCGCGAGGGCATCCTGGCCGCCTGATTCGGAGGCGTCCCGGCCTTCCCCAACTCGATCGAGCCTGCCAGACCCCGCATATGGCGACCTCCGACCTCGCTGAAGCTCCCGCGGCCTTTCGCCTCGACGTCGCCGATCTCGCCTGCATCCGGGCCGGGCGGCGCGTGCTCGCGGGGGTGAGCTTCCGGCTCGAGGCGGGAGACGCCCTCGTCGTGACCGGGCGCAACGGCGCAGGCAAATCGACCCTCCTCGCCGCGCTGGCGGGGCTGCTGCGGCCGGAGCGGGGACGGATCGAGCTTGCGCCCGGAGAGGGGCCGCGCGGGGAGAGGCTTCACCTTCTCGGACATCGCGACGGGCTCAAGGCGCAGCTCACCCCGGCCGAGAACCTGCGATTCTCGGCCGCCTGCCTCGGCGGCAGGGGCCTGGAGATCGGGGCGGCGCTCGCGCGGGTGGGCCTCGGAGCGGCGGCCGACCTTCCCTCCGCCTATCTCTCGGCAGGACAGAGGCGGCGCCTCGGCCTCGCCCGGCTGCTCGTCTCCCCGCGCCCGCTCTGGCTGCTCGACGAGCCGACCAGCGCCCTCGACGCCGAGGGCCAGGCGCTGCTGGACGAGCTGATGGCCGCGCATCGCGCCGCGGGCGGCGCGATCCTCGCCGCGACCCATTCCCCCCTCCCCCTGCCCGGCGCCCGGACGCTGAGGCTCGGGCGGCCGGGGACGGCCTGATGGCGGCCTTCCGGGCCCTCCTGTGGCGCGACCTCCTTCTCGCCGGCCGGATCGGCGGCTCGGGGGGGCTCGGGCTCGTCTTCTTCCTGATGATCGTCGTGCTGATCCCGCTCGCGCTCGGGCCGGACCTCCAACTGATCTCCCGGATCGGGCCGGCCGTCCTGTGGATCGCAGCGCTCCTCTCGACGCTGGTCGGGCTCGACCGCCTCTTCCAGGCGGACGAGGAGGACGGCTCGCTCGACCTGCTGCGCCTGTCCGGGACGCCGCTCGAAATCCTCGTCCTCGCCAAGGTCGCGGCCCATTGGCTGACGACGGGCCTGCCCCTCGCCCTCGCCTCCCCGCTCTTCGGGCTGCTCCTGGCGATGGAGCCGCGCGCCATGGGCCTCGCGCTTCTCTCGCTGCTCGTCGGCACGCCGGCCCTCACCTTCCTCGGAGCGATCGGGGCCGCGCTGACGGCGAGCCTGCGGCGCGGCGGGCTGATCCTCGCCGTGCTGATCCTTCCGCTCGCGGTGCCGACGCTCATCTTCGGGGCGGCCTCCGCCGATCCACTCGGCGAGGCGGCCCCCTCGGCGCTCCTCCTGCTCCTCGCCCTGACGCTCGCGACAGGCGTCGTCGGCACGCTCGCCGCCGCCGCCGCCCTGCGCCACGCCGAGTGACGGGGCCGGACGCCGCATTGCCCGCCGCCGCTCCCTCGGCTTAGAGGCTTTCCATGCTCGCGCGTCTCGCCAATCCCGGGACCTTCATGCGCTGGTCGCGGCCGGTCCTGCCGCCGCTTGCCGCGGCGACGGCGCTCGTCGCCGCCATCGGCCTCTATCTCGCCCTCGCCGTCGCGCCATCCGACTACCAGCAGGGCGAGACGGTGCGGATCATGTTCATCCACGTGCCCTGCGCGTGGCTCGCCATGTTCTTCTACGTCGCGATGGCGCTCGGCGCCCTCGGCTCGCTGCTCTGGCGCCATCCGCTGGCGGATGTCTCGCAGAAGGCGGCGGCGCCGATCGGGGCGACCTTCGCGCTCCTCTGCCTCGTCACGGGCTCGCTCTGGGGCAAGCCGATGTGGGGCACCTACTGGGTCTGGGACGCGCGGCTCACCTCGATGCTGATCCTGTTCCTGATGTATTGCGGCATCATCGCGCTCTGGCGCACCATCGAAGACCCGGCGCGGGCCGCGCGGGCGGTCTCGATCCTGACGCTGGTCGGCCTCGTCAACATCCCGATCATCAAGTTCTCGGTCGAGTGGTGGTTCACGCTGCACCAGGGCCCCTCGGTGTTTCGCATGGACGGCCCGACCATCCATCCCGCGATCCTGGTGCCGCTCTTGGTGATGGCGCTGGCCCTCACCCTGCTGGGCCTCGCCCTGCACCTTCTGGCGATGCGGACCGAGGTGCTGCGGCGGCGCGCGCGGCGCCTCGCGCTGCTCGAGATCGAGCGTCTCGAAGAGCCCTCGACCGCCCTCGCCCCGACCCTGGAGGAGGCATCGGCCTGATGGGCGACTACGCGTTCTACATCTGGTCGGCCTATGGCGCCGCCGGGATCGGCATCGGCCTCCTGGTCCTCCATACCGTGCTCGACTATCGCGCCCAGGCGCGGAAAGTCGCCAGCCTCGAAGCCAGGGGAAGGGCCGGCCATGGCTGAGACGCCCCTCCCCTCCGGCAAGGGCCGCAGCATCCTCGTGCTCCTGCCGGTCCTGATCTTTGCCGGCCTCGCGATTCTCTTCGCCGCGCGGCTCGCGGCGGGCGATCCCTCGCG
Organism: Enterovirga sp.; assembly: GCF_035325185.1. Taxonomy (GTDB): domain Bacteria; phylum Pseudomonadota; class Alphaproteobacteria; order Rhizobiales; family Beijerinckiaceae; genus Enterovirga. The sequence goes on from NZ_DAOLAJ010000118.1 coordinate 6,398, forward strand.
GCTTCCCTCCGCCTTGATCGGCAAGGCCGTGCCGGATTTCGACCTGCCCCCGCTCCCCGGCGTCGCGGCGCCCGGAGGGGGGCCCCTCCCCGGCCTCGCCCGCGCCGACCTGCGGGGCCGCGGCGTCACCGTCGTCAACGTCTGGGCGTCCTGGTGCGCGCCCTGCCGCGTCGAGCATCCGGTCCTCGAACAGCTCGCGGCCGAGCCCGGCATCCGCATGGTCTCCATCAACTACAAGGACAAGCCCGAGGCGGCCGCACGCTTCCTCCAGGGGCTCGGCAATCCGTTCGAGGCGGTCGGCCGCGACGAATCGGGGCGCACCGCCATCGATTGGGGCGTCTACGGCGTGCCCGAGACCTTCATCGTCGCCGATGACGGCACGATCCGCCACAAGCATGTCGGCCCGCTCACGCCCGAGGCGATGGCGGGCTTCATGGAGGCGGTGAAGGCCGCCGCCCGGGGAGGAAAGCCGTGACGCTGTCGATCGTCGTCTTTTCCGACGTGATTTGTCCCTGGTGCTTCATGGGCAAGCGCCGCCTGGAGCGGGCGCTCCGCGAGACGGACCTCGCCGATTCGACGGAAATTCTCTGGCTTCCCTTCGAGCTGAACCCCGACATGCCCGCCGAAGGCATCGCGCGCGAGGACTATCGCCGCGCCAAGTTCGGCGCCGGGCGCGCCGATCAGCTCGACCGCGAGATGACGGCGCGGGGCGCCGAGGAAGGCATCGCCTTCGCGTTCGACCGCATGGCGCGGACGCCGAATACCCGCCGGGCCCACAAGCTCATCGCCCATGCGACCCGCCACGAGCGGGGCGGGGCCGTCGCCGAGGCCCTGTTCCGCGCCTATTTCGAGGAGGCGCGCGACATCGGGGCGGAAGAGGTCCTTCTGGACATCGCGACGGCCGCCGGCCTCGACCCCGAGGAAAGCCGCGCGGCGCTCGCGAGCGAGGAGATCGAGCGCGAGGTCGTTGCGCTGGAGCGTCGCGCGCAGGAGGTCGGCATTTCCGGCGTGCCCTTCTTCATCGTCGACAACGAATGGGCCGTGTCGGGCGCCCAGCCGCCCGAGCAATGGATCGCCGCCCTGCGCGAGCGGGCCGGGGCTCCGGCGGCGGGATAGGGACGCGCTTCGGGCGCCCCCTTTGGCATCCCCGGCGCCCGAAGGGCCGGGAAGGGGATCCAAAGCCGCCTGCGAGCCCCCTGGATCCCCTTCCCGCGCCTGCGGCGCGCCGGGGATGACAGGGGCGGGCCCTACAGCCCGAGCTTCTTCTTGCGCTGGGCCAGGGTGCGCAGGCGGAGCGCGTTGAGCTTGATGAAGCCCGCCGCGTCGCGGTGGTCATAGGCGACGGCGCCCTCCTCGAAGGTCACGAGATCCTGGTCGTAGAGCGTGTTCGGGCTCTCGCGTCCGATCACGTGGACGCCGCCCTTGTAGAGCTTGAGCCGGACCGTGCCCGAGACCAGCTCCTGCGACTTGTCGATCAGCGCCTGGAGCATCTCGCGCTCGGGCGAGAACCAGAAGCCGTTATAGATCAGCTCGGCATATTTGGGCATCAGCTCGTCCTTGAGATGCGCCGCGCCGCGGTCGAGCGTGATCGATTCGATGGCCCGATGGGCCAGCGCCAGGATCGTGCCGCCCGGGGTCTCGTACATGCCCCGGCTCTTCATGCCGACGAAGCGGTTCTCGACGAGGTCGAGCCGGCCGATGCCGTTGTCGCGGCCGAGATCGTTGAGATGCTTGAGCAAGGTCGCCGGCGACATCGCCTTGCCGTCCACCGAGACGGGGTCGCCGCGCTCGAAGCCGATCGTGATCACGGTCGGGATGTCGGGCGCCTCCTCGGGCGAGATCGTGCGCGAGAAGACGTAGTCGGGCACCTCGGCGGCCGGGTCCTCCAGCACCTTCCCCTCGGAGGAGGAATGCAGGAGATTCGCATCGACCGAGAAGGGCGCCTCGCCCCTTTTGTCCTTGGCGATCGGGATCTGGTGCTTCTCGGCGAAGTCGATCAGCGCCTCGCGCGAGCGCAGGTCCCATTCGCGCCAGGGCGCGATGACCGTGACGTCGGGCTTCAGCGCGTAATAGGCCAGCTCGAAGCGGACCTGGTCGTTCCCCTTGCCGGTCGCGCCGTGGCAGACGGCATCCGCCCCGAGCTGCTCGGCGATCTCGATCTGGCGCTTGCCGATGAGCGGGCGCGCGATCGAGGTGCCCAGCAGATAGAGCCCCTCGTAATGCGCGTTCGCCCGGAACATCGGGAAGACGTAGTCGCGCACGAATTCCTCGCGCAGGTCCTCGATGAAGATGTTCTCCGGCTTGATGCCGAGCAGCAGCGCCTTCTGGCGCGCGGGCTCCAGCTCCTCGCCCTGACCGAGGTCGGCGGTGAAGGTCACCACTTCGGCCTGGTAGTTGGTCTGCAGCCACTTGAGGATGATGGAGGTGTCGAGGCCGCCCGAATAGGCGAGCACGACCTTCTTGACTTGCTTCTTGTCCGACATGCGAGGCTCCGGGGAGGCTGGCGCGCCTTACCAGCCTCCGGCGGCC
>NZ_DAOLAJ010000119.1:0-8881 GCF_035325185.1 Enterovirga sp.
ACCGATGGCCTGCCGTGGCCGGCGACACAACGGCAGGGACCGGACGGCAGCACCATATCCATCCTCACTCTCATCTCGACCGGGCCCGCATGGAGGCGATCGAGCAGCAAGACTCTGATGATTGTGGCTGGAGGAGGTAGGGGTGTCCTTGTCCGACCGCTTCCTCCAGGCCGCTCCGAACTCGGCGGTTCGCGGTACCGAACAGGCGGGTCGGGTCGGCTCCGGCCATCGCCCCGTGGCGATGGGAGGAACTTCACCGCCTTGACGTCGAACGCGAGGCGCTGACGCTCGAGCGAGCCAGCGAACCCGCCGATGCCACAGAGTGCGCCGGGCCATCGCAGCCTTGACGTGCATTCCTTCCTATCCGCTGATCAGGCCACACCACACCCATCTCGATCCCGATTGATTTGGTCTGACCAAAGACCGGCGACGCAAGCGCCGCCTCGATCTCAATCCCGCAACGTCCGGCGCCAGCCTTTTTCCGCCGCCTTCGGCTTTGCATCGCGAGGCAAAAAGGCCGTCGCCGGCCGCCCTCCATTGCATTCCGGCCCCAAGGGGTGCGGGCCGATCGTCCCCGGTCCATCGACCATCATCGAGATCGCGATGGCCGCGGTCCGATCAGCAGAAGGAAACCACGACATGGCGACGATCGGCACTTTCTCTTGCACCGAGAACGGCTACAGCGGCTCGGTCAAGACCCTCACCCTCAACGTCAAGTCGGTGAAGTTCGTCCCCGTCGAGGGCGACAACCAGAAGGGTCCGGACTACCGCGTGTTCACCGGCACGACCGAGTTCGGGGCGGCCTGGAGGAAGCGGTCGGACAAGGGCAACGACTACCTCTCGGTCAAGCTCGACGACCCGTCCTTCCCGGCTCCGATCTATGCGAGCCTGGTCGAGGCCGAAGGCGGGGATCTGGCGCTGATCTGGTCGCGCCGCCGCGCCGCCGACTGACACCGGCCACCGGCGAGGCCCCGCGCAAGCGGGGCTTCGTCATGCTCATCTCCGCCGCCGCCATCCGAAAAGACGGAGCGCTGCGCGCGCTTTGTCGTGATCGGGTGCGGCTTGCGCCTTCCCGATCCGGAGGGGAAGCCAAGGGACCTTGTCCCTTTCTCCCCTCAAATGCCGCCTGTTGCAGAGCAGGGCCGCGGCCTCGCAGAGCGGCCGATCACCCCGGCCTGATCGACATCGTCATCTGCTCCGCTCGTCTCGCAGCCCGGCTCCGCGCGCCGGCATGTGCCCCTCCCATCCCGCGCGCTCTCGCGCCCCCGGAAGGCATGCCGGGGGACATGCCTTCGGCATCGACGGGAAAGGAACAGGACAATGAACCTCATCAGCAGCAGCCAGAGCCGGCAGGCGGTCAATGGCGGCTTCCGCGTGGACATCTCACGCGGCGAGCGCATCGGTCGCGTGTCGTCGGAATGGTTTTCGCGCCCGGACGACGAGCGCTATCTGTCCCTCACCGGGCTCTACGACGCCGTGAAGGCGCGTGCGGATCGCGCCAAGGCCCGCACCGTGGAGAGCCGCGCCGTGCGCGTGGAGGCGAGCCGGGAGAATGCGGAGCGGCTTTCGCTCATCGTGCCCGGACAGGAGCAGCCCGTCGCCCCGACGCATTGGAGTTTCGGGCAGTTGTGCAGCCTCGTCGGCGCGCCCGCGACCTATATGCGCCAGCTTCCCGCGCCGCTCGCGGGCATCAACCTGCAACATGGATTGCTGTCGCACCGCGCCGAGCTTGTGAAGACGCTGGAGACGGAGGACGGCCGCGTCGAGCTTCGCGCCGTGACTGGCCCGGATTACGGCCGCATCTGGGATCATGAGCTTGTCGCCGCCGTGATGAAGATCGCGGGCAACGGCACGGGCGACACGCTCTGGAAGGTGCCGGGCGTGCTGGACTGGGCGACCATGACGCACAATCCCTTCGTGGACGTCACGAAGGACACCACCACACTGTATGCCAGCGACCGCGACGTCTTCCTCTTCCTGGTCGACGACACGCACCCCATTGAAGCCGGACGCCTGCCCAACGGAGAACCGGATTTGTATTTCCGAGGCTTCTATGCCTGGAACAGCGAAGTCGGGTCGAAGACCCTCGGCATCGCCTCTTTCTATCTTCGCGCGGTCTGCATGAACCGCAACCTCTGGGGCTGCGAGAACTTCGAGGAAATCACGATCCGGCACAGCAAGTTCGCAGCTCAGCGCTTCGCCCATGAGGCGGCGCCCGCGTTGACGAGCTTCGCCCATTCCTCGCCCGCCCCGTTCGTCGCCGGGATCAAGGCGGCGCGGGAGCGCATCGTCGCCCGCACCGACGAGGAGCGCGAGAGCTTCCTGCGCAAGCGGGGGTTCAGCAAGGCCGAGACCGGCCGGATCATCGAGACCGTCCTTTCCGAGGAAGGCCGCCCGCCCGAGAGCATCTTCGATTTCGTGCAGGGCATGACGGCGCATGCCCGCGCCAAGGCCCATCAGGACAGCCGCCTTGAACTGGAGGGGAAGGCCAGGACCTTGCTGGAGAAGGCGGCATAGTCGGCAAGGCTGCGCAACCGGGCATCCGGTTGCGCGGCCTTCAGGCTTTCAGCATCTGGACTTTCCCGCCGATCCGGAAATCCGGATCGGCGGCGCGGTCGCGCCTCATCGGCACGGCCGCCGCTCGCCGGGCTGCGCCCGGCTCGCGATGCGAAGGGCATCAGAGCCGCGACCCGGATCATGCCATGACACGAAGAGGGGAACGACCATCCGATTCTTCATTCGTCAGACGCTGGCCGGACATCGATCCTTCTTTTTGTTCCCTTACGTGCCTGATCACGGGCCGGTCGCCTCAGCAGGTCCGCGGCTTCCACACCGAGGGAACGAGCGAGCCTGTCGACGACATCGATGCCTGCCGCATAGACGCTTCGCTCAAGCGCGCTGATGTAGGTGCGGTCGATCCGTGCGCGATGGGCAAGCTCCTCCTGCGACAAGCCTCGCGCCTGCCGAAGCGTCCTCAGATTCAGCGCCAGTACCTCTCGTATTTCCATGCGCGGGAGAGCACGCGCTTGTAGAGTATCTCACCACGGAGTATTCTCGACAAACCTACGGGACGCCCAGAATGGAGTCCCCTCGCGGTCCACCCTTCTCGTCGCGATAGCCTAGGGGCGGCCGCAAGCGCGAGGGTCGGAGGGCCGGCAAGCCTGATCTGCAGTACGTAAATGCGGCATTGGAGACCGGCGGAATGCGCCTCAGAATCCGATTGCAGACACTGGCATCTGGCATTACGCGCGATCAGATCGCGGCCCGCGACAAGCAATGCGATCGCCGTCTAGGCGAGCCAGCCAATGATTGAGCCGTTCGAGGACGTAGCCCCGTCCGGTCGACACCTGACCGAATACGACAGGAAGCACGTCAAGCTGTACGCCCGCCTTCTCGATGCCGAGGCCGATGGCGCCGACTGGCAGGAAGCGGTCGAAGTGCTGTTCGGAATCGACCCGGCCCGTGAGCCCGATCGGGCGTGGCCGGTTTACGACAGCCATCTCCGCCGCGCCCACTGGATGACGCAAAGCGGCTATCGCCAGCTCTTGCTTGGTCGTTGCAACTAATTATAAATAAAAGGATATTTTGCGGTGGCGATGCATCTTTTGCATCGCGCCATGCTGCCGCCCAAGCTTCCGTCGCCCGTCGTGCCCGGAAATCATCTTCCGCTCGACTTTCGAGTCAAGGGAGGCGGAGGATGCGGCCCGACACTTCTCGCTGGCGAGACAACGACAGCTACGACTACTTCGACAACCTCTCGCCCGAAGGGTTGGCGTGGGAATGCTTGCGCCGGCAGACACCCTATCAACGTCAGTATCGGGCCCTCACCACCGCTCGGAAGGAAACCGCGCCGCTTCCCTTGGAGGATCAGCGGCGGTGGGGGCTGCGATTTCCCCGCGCGGCCGAGCTTGTCCGCCCTCGCCCAAGCGGTCTTCTGGTCGCCCGTAGCCGTTCCGTCCGTGCTGACGATTGCGGCGGTCCCCGACCATCTGCCCTGGATGTCGACCGCGGCCCTCCCGGATCTCGAAGCGGTCAGGGACGCCCCTGAGGGCGTCTACGCATTCTGCCCGGCGGAAGAGCCCATCCAGTTGCTCTTCCTTCCCGGCAGCGACCGCCGTGCCCTCGTCGCCCTCGTTCCGATCGACCTCGATCTGCTCGATCGGATCGACGCTCTGACGCGCTTCTGGCGCATCCTGCACGGCCGCAGGCCCCTGGCCGACACGCGGCTGACGCGCCAGCAGCGCCGGCGTCTGCGCCTGATGCTTCAGGCGGTCGACGGACACATGAGGGGCGCGACCTATCGCGAAATCGCCATAGCGATCTACGGCGAGACACGCGTTGCCGCCGATCCATGGAAGACCTCGCCACTGCGCGATTCCGTCATCGGGCTGGTCGGGGGCGGCCTCGCCATGGTCGCCGGCGGTTATCTGAACCTGCTTCGTCATCGCCGCCGATCCTAGCTCGGAAGCTCCCGCGCCAGGGGTGGGGATTTTAGCCCCCTTAAATTCCCCATCCCCCCTGTCGCGCTCCCTCCGCCACCGTGATCGCCATCCGTCGCTCCTCCTCAGCGGCGGCCTGCAAGCTCACGGAGGCCCGATCCATGCCACACGCACCCGTCGTTCTGCCGCCGCGCTACCTGCGCACCAAGGAGGCTGCCGAGTTTCTGAGCCTTTCGGCCCGGACGCTCGAGAAGCACCGCACCTACGGAACCGGCCCGGCCTATCGCAAGCTCGGCGGTCGCGTCGTCTACGCGATCGACGACCTCGATACCTGGGCCGGGCGCGGGGCCGTCACCTCGACCTCGGACCCGCGCGGCTCCGTCCTGCCGGCCAAGCGCCATGCCGACATCGTGCCGGCCGCCCACGGCATCGCGCGCCGCTATCGCTGAGGCGCGTGCAGAATGCCTCGCCGCCGTCTCACCGCTTCCAGCGAGCGCAACACCCTCGACCCATTCGTCGTGGCGACGGGCGATGCGAAGCCGCGAGACCAGCGCGATCTCATGGAACGGCCGTTCTTCTCGCTGGCCAAGGCCAAGCGTGTCGTGCCGATCCTCTACGAGGCGGGAGACGTCCGCGTCGAGGTCCTCGCCGTGCAGCAGCACGGCATGGCGACCATCTGGGATGCCGACGTCCTGATCTGGGCCGCAAGCCAGATCGTCGAGGCCGAGAACCTCGGCCTGAGGACCTCGCGCTTCCTCCGGTTCACGCCCTACCAGCTTCTCACCGCCATCGGCCGGGAGACCGGCGCGCGCGACTACAAGCTCCTGAAGGGCGCGCTCACCCGTCTCCAGTCCACCGTCATCCGCACCAACATCCGGCACGGTGAGAACTGGCGACGGCACCAGTTCTCCTGGATCAACGAATGGGAGGAACTCACCCGCGCCGACGGCCGCGTCGAAGGCATGGAGTTCGTCCTGCCCGACTGGTTCTACCGCGGCGTCGTCGACCGCTCGCTGGTTCTCACCATCGATCCGGCCTATTTCCGGCTGAGCGGCGGGATCGAGCGCTGGCTGTACCGCGTTGCGCGCAAGCATGCGGGCCGCCAGCCTGGCGGCTGGCTCTTCGACGTCCCGCATCTCCACGAGAAATCCGGCAGCCTGGCGCGCGTCTCCGACTTCGCGCTCCAGCTCCGCCGCATCGTCCTGCGCCAGCCGCTGCCCGGCTACCGCCTGCGGATCGAGCGCGACGGCGGCCGGGAGCTGTTGGGAATCCGTCCATCCACAGCCCCTGTGGACAAGGCTGTGGAAACGCTCGGGACTTCGCACGCAGGGCTATCGGGATTTCGCACGCAGACGGTATCGGGACTTCGCACGCACGAATCGCAGTTAAGACTCTGGCCCGAAACAGCGATTCCGGCCCTTAACTTAGAATCTAATACAGAATCTAACTTTTCTGGGACCGCGCGTGATGTGGACAACATCGGAAGCGGATGCCTCGACACATCCGATGTGGCCTCCGATGACTCTATGCGGGATACGTCTTTCCGTAAATCCGCTTCTACGGCCGACGATACTTCACGTGCCCGGATGGCATCCCGATCCCGCAGGCCGGGAGGGGCGTCATGATCGTCGCGCTCCTCAACCAGAAGGGCGGCGTCGGCAAGACAACGCTGGCGCTGCATCTCGCCGGAGCCTGGGCAGGGAAGGGAAAGCGCGTCACGCTGATCGACGCCGACCCGCAGGGCTCGGCCCTCGACTGGTCACAGCAGCGCTCGCGCGAGCGCCTGCCCCGGCTCTTCGGCGTCGTCGGCCTGGCGCGCGACACGCTGCATCGTGAGGCGCCCGAGCTGGCGCGCGACGTCGATCACGTCGTCATCGACGGCCCGCCGCGCGTGGCCGGCCTCATGCGCTCCGCACTGCTCGCCGCCGACCTCGTCCTGATCCCCGTGCAGCCCTCGCCGTTCGACGGCTGGGCCTCGGCCGAGATGCTCTCCCTCCTTGCGGAGGCCCGCATCTACCGGCCCCAGCTCGCGGCCCGGTTCGTGCTCAACCGCTGCGGCGCCCGCACCGTCATCGCCCGCGAGACGGCCGAGACGCTGGCCGACCACGATCCGCCCGTACTCGCCGCCACCATCGGTCAGCGCGTCGTCTTCGCCGACGCCGCGCAGTCAGGCCGGCTCGCCTCCGAGATCGACGGCGACAGCTCGGCCGCGCGCGAGATCACGGCGCTCACCACCGAGATCGAACGGCTTCGCATCGGGAGGATCGCGCCATGACGATCCTCACCGGCGATTGCCGCGACCTCATGCCAGGGCACGGCCCGTTCGACATGATCGTCGCCGATCCGCCCTACGGCGACACGTCGCTCGCCTGGGATCGGCGCGTCGACGGCTGGCTGACGCTTGCCCAGGCGGCCCTCGCGCCGACCGGTTCGGTATGGGTCTTCGGTTCGCTGCGCAGCTTCATGGGGACCGCCGATCGCTTCGCCGATGCCGGCCTGCGCCTGGCCCAGGAGATCGTCTGGGAGAAGCAGAACGGCACGGGCTTCCATGCGGACCGCTTCAAGCGCGTGCATGAACTGGCCGTCCAGTTCTATCCCGCCGGGTCTGCGTGGCGCGACGTCTACAACGACGTCCAGACCACGCCGGATGCGACCGCACGGACGGCCCGGCGGAGGCAGCGTCCTCTCCATACCGGCCGGATCGATACCGGCCACTACGTCAGCCATGACGGCGGCCCCCGCCTCATGCGTTCGGTCATCTACCTGCGCAACTGCCACGGCCGCGCGATCCATCCGACCGAGAAACCGTCCGCGCTCCTCGAAATCCTGATCCGCACGAGTTGCCCGCCCGGTGGCCTTGTCGGCGACTGGTTCGCCGGCTCGGGCTCCGCCGGCGAAGCCTGCCGGCTCTCCGGCCGTCGCTATCTCGGCTGCGAGATCGACGCCGGCATGGCCGAACGCGCCCGCGCCCGCATCGCATCCGTGCTGCCGTTCCACCACGGCGGCGCGTCATGACGGCCCGCACGGACAAGCGTGGCTTCACGATGCGCCCGGCCGATCCCGGCGACTGGATCAAGGCGGGCGACATGCCGGCCGGACGCACCGGCACGGCCGCGATCCACACCGCACGACTCACCATCGACGTCACGCCCGAGCTGCGCGGCCGCATCAAGGTCGCCGCCTTCCGGCGCGGGATCACGGTCGCCGACATGCTGCGCGACCTGCTCGCCCGCGAATTTCCAGCCACCGAAGGAGACGCGCCATGACCGGCACCGCGAGCCAGCCCATGCGCGGCCGTCCGCTGCCGGACGAGCTCGCACCCTTCACCACCTCCGTCGAGCTGACGTGGCGGAAGAAGAGGATCGAGCACTGGATCAGATTCGGCCGCAAAAGCTTCGAGCAGATCCTCGACCGGCACCGCAGCGTCGTCGGCTTTGCGCCGGATTCCATATTCGCCTTCGTGCGCTGGGCCTCGAACGGGTTCGGCACCATCGTCTCGCGCGTCGACATCGTGCGGGCCGTCGGGCGCGGCGAGCCGTTCCAGACGCTGCCCTTCGTGCGCCCGGGGGGCGACATCCTGCTGAAGCTCCATGACTGGCCGAGGGTCGAGCACGTGCTCCGGGTCATCGACGCGATCGAAGCCCTCGGCATCGATCCCTGCGATGTCGCCCCCGACCATTGGCGTCATGTCCATCACCGGATCGGCGTTGGCGAGGCGCCGGGCGCCTACACGGTGGCACGCCATGAAGCCTGGCTGAAGCGCAGGAACATCGTGCCGTGACGCGCGCCGCTCTCATCCTCACGACGGCGCTCGCGGCGGCCGGCGTGGGCTATCCGGCGCTCGTACCCATGCCGATCAAGCTGATCTGGAACGCCTCCGCCAGCGCGCCGATCGGGCTCTTTGAGATCAACCCCGACGACTCCTTCGGTGTGTCCGATCTTGTCGCGGTCGATGCGCCCGAACCGCTCGCGATCTTCCTCGCCGAGCGCGGCTATCTGCCGAGGGGTGTGCCGCTCCTGAAGCGCGTCCTCGCGGCTCCCGGGCAGACGGTCTGCCGGACCGGCCTCGTCATCACCGTCGACAATATAACGGTCGGCGCTGCGCTGGAGCGCGATCGCGCCGGCCGCGACCTGCCCGTCTGGCAGGGCTGCAAGCTCATCCCGGCCGGCGAGGTCTTCCTCATGAACCCGCAGGTCCGCGACAGTCTCGACGGTCGCTACTTCGGCCTTTTCTCCGCCGACCGGATCATCGGGCGCGCCGTCCCCCTGTGGACCGACGAGGCTGGCGACGGTCGCTTCCAGTGGCGCGCCCCGACGCGCTGATCCTCTCCACCACCCTGCAATCGAAGGAGATCTCCATGGCCAATATCGGTGCGTTCCGGAAGACCGGGACCGGCTATTCCGGCCGCATCCGCACGCTCGTCATCGACGCGGAACTGGTG
>NZ_DAOLAJ010000120.1:0-2482 GCF_035325185.1 Enterovirga sp.
CCTGCTGCGCCTGCGCCACCGCCATGCCGTAGCCCGGCACGATGATCACGCTGTCCGCCTCGTTCAGCGCCGCCGCCACCCCGTCGCTATCGATCGCGATCTGCTCGCCATGGATCTCTTGCGCCGGCCCGGTCGTGCCGCCGAAGCCGCCCAGGATCACGGAGATGAAGGATCGGTTCATCGCCTTGCACATGATGTAGGAGAGGATCGCGCCCGAGGAGCCGACCAGCGCCCCGGTCACGATGAGCAGGTCGTTGCCGAGCGTGAAGCCGATGCCCGCCGCCGCCCAGCCCGAATAGGAGTTCAGCATCGAGACCACGACCGGCATGTCCGCCCCGCCGATCCCCATGATCAGGTGGTAGCCGATGAAGAGGGCGAAGATCGTCATCAGGACCAGCGCCCACATCCCCGCTCCGCCCACATAGAAGAGGAGGAGCAGGAAGGAGAGCCCGGCCGCGCCGGCATTGAGGTAATGGCCGCCGGGCAGCTTCTTCGCCTTGCCGTCCACCTTGCCCGCGAGCTTGCCGAAAGCCACGACCGAACCCGTGAAGGTGACCGCGCCGATGAAGACGCCGAGGAACACCTCGACCTTCAGGATGCCGACCTCCACCCCCGTCTTGTGCGCCAGGACCCCGGCGAAGCCCGTCAGGGCCGCGCGGGCAGCGGCGTCCATGGCCTGCACCGCGGCCAGTTCGAGATGGGCGTTGAAGCCGATCAGAACCGCCGCGAGGCCGACGAAGGAATGGAGCGCCGCAACGAGCTGCGGCATCTCCGTCATCTGCACCCGCATCGCCACCTGCCAGCCGATCACGGCGGCGACGGCGAACATGATGAGGACCAGCCACAGCTTGCCGCTGCCCGGCCCGAACACGGTCGCGAGCACGGCGAGAGCCATGCCCACGATCCCATACCAGACGGCCCGCTTGGCGCTCTCCTGGTTCGAGAGGCCGCCGAGAGACAGGATGAACAGGATGGCAGCCGAGATATAGGCCGCAGAAACGATGCCGACGCCCACAGCGGCCTCCTCAGGATTTCTGGAACATGGCGAGCATCCGGCGCGTGACCAGGAAGCCGCCGACGATGTTGATCGAGGCGATGAGCACCGAGACCGCCGCCAGAAGCACGACCATCTTGCCCGAGGAGCCGATCTGAAGCAGCGCCCCCAGCACGATGATGCCCGAGATCGCGTTCGTGACCGCCATCAGAGGCGTGTGCAGCGAGTGCGAGACGTTCCAGATGACCTGGAAGCCGACGAAGCAGGCGAGCGCGAAGACGATGAAGTGGCTCATGAAGCTCGCCGGCGCCACCGCCCCGACCAGCAGCATCACGACGGTGCCGATGCCGAGCAGCATGGCCTGGCTCTTGGTCTGCGCCTGGAAGGCGGCGGCCTCCTGGGCCCGCTTCTCCTCCGGCGTCAGCTCCTTGGCCTTCTCCTTGGGCTTCTGCGCCGCGATCGCGGCCACCTTCGGAGGCGGCGGCGGCCAGGTGACGGCGCCCTCATAGGTCACCGTCGCGCCGCGGATGACGTCGTCCTCCATGTTGTGGACCACCTTGCCGTCCTTCCCCGGCGTGAGGTCCGTCATCATGTGGCGGATGTTGGTCGCGTAGAGCGTCGAGGACTGAGACGCCATCCGGCTCGGGAAATCCGTGTAGCCGATAATCGTGACGCCGTTCGGGCTCACGACCTTCTGGTCCGGCTTGGTCAATTCGCAATTGCCGCCGCGCTCGGCCGCGAGGTCGACGATGACCGAGCCGGGCTTCATCGCCTCGACCATGTCCTTCGTCCACAGGACCGGCGCGTCCCGGCCCGGGATCAGCGCGGTCGAGATGACGATGTCCATCTCCGGGGCGAGTTCCCGGAACTTCTTGAGCTGCGCCTCGCGGAATTCGGGGCTGGAGGGCGCGGCATAGCCGCCCGTCGCGGCGCCGTCCTGCTGCTGCTCCTTGAAGTCGAGATAGACGAAGGACGCGCCCATCGACTCGATCTGCTCGGCGACCTCGGGGCGGACGTCGAAGGCGTAGGTGACGGCGCCGAGCGCGGTCGCGGTGCCGATGGCAGCGAGGCCCGCGACGCCCGCCCCGATCACCAGCACCTTGGCCGGCGGTACCTTGCCCGCCGCCGTGATCTGGCCCGTGAAGAAGCGGCCGAAATTGTTGCCCGCCTCGATCACCGCCCGGTAGCCGGCGATATTCGCCATCGAGGACAGGGCGTCCATCTTCTGCGCCCGCGAGATGCGCGGCACCATGTCCATCGCGATGACGTCCGCGCCGCTCTTCGCGCAGAGGTCCAGAAGCTCCTTGTTCTGGGCCGGATAGAAGAACGAAATCAGCGTCTTGCCCGCCTTCAGGCGCTCCGCCTCCTCCGTCTCCGGCGGGCGCACCTTGGCGATGACATCCGCCTCCTCCCAGAGCGCGGCGGCGCCGTCCACCACCGTCACCCCCGCCGCGCGCAGCAGGATGGCGACCTCGTTGGCCCGGCGCC
>NZ_DAOLAJ010000120.1:2492-8879 GCF_035325185.1 Enterovirga sp.
CCCCCCCCAGGGGCGGGGGGGCCCGGCCCCCCCCGCCCCCCCCCGCCGCGCAATAGCCGTGGCCCGTGAAGCCCGCGGCCACCCCCGCCCCCGCCTCCACCAGGCACTCATAGCCCAGCTTCTGGAGCTGCCGCGCGCTGTCAGGCGTCAGCGCAACACGACACTCGCCCGAAAAAACCTCCCTAGGCGAACCGATCCTCACTGAAGCCCCCCCTTTTCGTGTCCGTCCCAGCCTTTGGGCCGGAACGCACAACCATCCGCCACTGATGCCATCACGGCTCCGCTCATGGCAAGGGGATGATTCGCGACTCCCCTGCCGCGGGGAAATCGTGGCAACCCTGCGAGACCACGGGAGTACGAGATGACCGAATCCTTCCAGCCGGCCTTCGACCATATCCATCTGCGCAGCCTCGACCCGGATGCGGCGGCGCAATTCTATGTCGACAAGCTCGGTGCCGGCGTCATCGAGCGGATCGAGACCGAGAAGCTGATGCGCGTCGCCGTCAGGATCGGCACGCTGGACATCTTCATCGACCGGGTGCCGCGCGGCACGACGCCGGCGGCGTCCCGCCCGCATCTGGGCCTCGAGCATTTCGGCCTGAAGGTTCCCGATCTTGACGCCGCCGCCGCGCGGCTCAAGGCCAAGGGCGTCGAGTTCACCATGGAGCCCGTCGAGCTCCGGCCCGGACTTCGGATCTCCTTCATCCGCGCGCCGGACGATGTCTCCATCGAACTGCTCCAGCGAGGCTAGGCGCGTTTCGAAAAATTCTCTCGGGAAGCATGAACCCCTCCGGCAGGTCCCGCGACCCATGATCGAGGCCGAATGGTCGGCCGAGGATCAACCGGAGAGGAGCCAGCCATGTCCCGTTTCATCAAGTCCGCCGCCTTCGCCGCCGCCGCCATGGGCGCGCTTCTGGTGACGGCTCCGCAGGCCATGGCCTGGGGCCATGGCGGCGGCTGGGGGCCGCATCACCCCTGGGGCGGCTGGGGCTTCGGGCGGCGCATCCTGATCGCCCCTCCCGTCTGCCGCTGGCAGAGCTTCGTGACCTTCCGCGGCAACGTCGTGGTCCGGCGCGTCTGCTTCTGACCGCACGGGACGAGCCCACGACATCGTCACGCAACACCGGATGAGCTATCCTCGACGGCCGGGCCGGAGCCCGGCCGGAAAGGACAGGGGATGCAGGGACTTCCGAAGATGGCAGCCGTCGCGGTCCTGGCCCTGGGCGGAATCTCGTCCGTCCCCACGGAGGCGGGCGCGCATGGCTGGCATCGGCATCACCGCCATTCCTACCACCGCCATGCCCATTCCCGGGTATGGGTTCACGACTACACGCCCCGTCCCCGGTGGTCGGCGGTTTTCAACGCCTGGCCTTTCGGGTGCGGGGTAAGGCGCTTCGTGACCTATTACGGCGCCCTCGCCTATCGGGAGGTCTGCGACTAGCCCGCGGCCGTCGCATGCTGGCTTCGGAAAGCCCCGCTCCCTTTCCCAGCATGCCCGGCCCCCCCGAGGCGGCAAGCCAGCGTCGCGCCCGAGCCGGCGCGTCGCGCATGTCGGAGGTCGCCATGGGAGATCGCCATGCAAGCCGCCACGCAGGATGACCCGGACCCGCCGCAGCGCGGCGCGACGCGATGGGGCGCCGCCCTGGCCGCCCTGCTTCTCGTCGCCGCGGCGCTGCCGCTGTCCAGGCCGGCCTTCGCCCAGTTCGGGTTCCACCCGGGAGGGATGAGCCTCGGCGGAGGCTGGGGCAAGCGAGGCGGCTACGGCGCTTGGGGAACGGCCGGCCGGCAGCCCCGCTCCACGAGGCCCCCCATGGGCCCGTATCCCGGAAAGCCCTATTCCGCGAAGCCTTCCTGGCCCGGCAGGGGAGGCGTCTATGGCCAGGGGGGCTGGGGCCGGCCGGGCTATCCGGCGGGAACGCACCGTCCCTATTCCCTTCCCCCCTGGGGAGCCCGGCACGGCTATCCCGTCCGGCCCTTGCCCTATCGTCCCCCTGTCGTGGTGGAGGAAGGCGATCCGCCGCGCTATCGCACGCGGCGGCCGATCGTCGTCATGCAGCCGCCCGCGGCGAGGCCGCTCCGGCTCGCGCCCCTGCGCCCCGCGACACGTCCCGTGCGGCCGGCCCTCGCGGCGCCCCCCGCCCCGCCGCCTGTCGCCCGCCGGCCGCCTCCGCCCCGGCCGGTTCCGCCGATGCCCGCGGTCGCCTCCGACGCCACCTATGTCGATCGCGAGGTGCTGGTCACGCTGCCGGGAGCGCAGCCCGCCGGCGCGATCGACCGGATCGCCGCCCGCCACGGCCTGACCCTCCTCGATTCGGCCGAGCTGACGCTCGCCGGCACGACGGCGCACCGTCTGCGCGTCAATGGCCGCCGCAGCGTCGATTCGACGGTCGCCGCCCTCGGGCGGGACAGCGGCGTCGCGCTCGCCCAGCGCAACCATCTCTACCGCCTCGCCGCCGACAGGGGGCAGGCTTATTATCCCCTCTCCTCCAGTCAATATGCGGCCGCGAAGCTCCATCTCGCGGAGGCCCACCGGCTCGCCACCGGCCAAGGCGTTACGGTCGCGGTGATCGATTCGGGCGTGGACACGAGCCATCCCGAGCTTCGGGGCGCGATCGGGAGAAGCGAGAACACGCTGTCGAGCGCTGCCAGCCCCGACCGGCACGGCACCGCCATGGCGGGCGCCATCGCCGCCCGCGGCCAGCTCATGGGCGTGGCGCCCGGAACGCGTATCCTCGCCATCCGCGCCTTCTCTCCCGCCACCGCCCGCGCGCAGGCCGAGGGCACGAGCTGGGACATCGTCCGCGCCGTCGACCTCGCGGGCAAGGAGGGCGCGAAGGTCGTCAACATGAGCTTCGCAGGACCGGCGGACCGGCTGATGTCGCGCGAACTGGCCGGGGGCCTGCAGCGCGGGATCGTCTTCGTGGCCGCCGCCGGCAACGGAGGCCCCGCGGCGGCGCCCGCCTATCCGGCGGCGGAGCCCGGCGTGATCGCGGTCACGGCGACCGACCTCCAGGACAGGCTCTACGAATCCGCCAATCGCGGCGCCTACGTGGCGCTCGCGGCGCCGGGAGTGGACGTGCTCGTGGCGAGCCCCGAGGCAGGCTACGACACCTCGACCGGGACCTCCGTCGCGACCGCCCATGTCAGCGGCATCGTGGCGCTGATGCTGGAGCGCTACGGCAGCATGTCGCCTTCCGCCATCCGCGCGGCGCTCGCGGCCCGGGCGCGGGATCTCGGCCCTCCCGGCCCCGATCCCGAATTCGGCGCGGGCCTCGTCGACGCCTATGCCGCCCTCGGCGGGCCGGAGGCCGCCGCCTCGGCCGCGCCGCCTGCTCCAGCCGCGCCGACCCCGGTGGCCGCGGCCGAGCCGGGCGCGGCGGCGCCCCTTCCCGACCCGTCGCCCGCTCCTGAAAACCCGCCTCCGCCGGCCGGAGAGCCATGAGGCTCCTTCATTGACAGGCGGGCTTTCCCCTATTAAGGGCCCGCCCTGAAATCGATACGAGCGAGCCCGCGAGCCGCCGACCGGACAGGGGCCATGGTTCCGCCGGAGGTCAACGCCCGACAGCGCGATGCGCCCTCGGGCGTCTTCGGCGTTTGGGATTTCGCCCGCGACGGAGTGTCCGCATGGGCGAGGGATGGCGCGGAAACCTGCGCATCGAGGAGGCCGTGAACGGGACCTGCCCCTGGTCGGGCAAGCCGGTCGCGGCGGATTCGCTCACGCGGTACAAGGGGGCGGTGGTCGGGTTCTGCAATCCGGGCTGCCGCGACAAGTTCGAGAAGGCGGTGGCCCATTTCGAGGCGGCCCTCGCCAGCCGCCGCATGGAAGCCTCCATGGGCGGCTCCACCGAGTAGGACGATGTTCGAGGGCCTTTCCGAAAAACTCTCCGCCATCCTCGACGGGCTGACGCGCCGCGGCGCGCTCACCGAGGAGGATGTGGGCGCCGCGCTCCGCGAGGTCCGCCGCGCCCTGATCGAGGCCGATGTCGCGCTCGAGGTCGTGCGCGGCTTCACCGACAAGGTGCGCAGCCGCGCCGTGGGCGCGGAGGTCGTGAAGTCGGTCACGCCCGGCCAGATGGTCGTCAAGATCGTGCACGACCAGCTCGTCGAGATGCTGGGTTCGGATGCCGAGACGATCGACCTCAACGCCGCCCCCCCGGTGCCGATCCTGATGGTCGGCCTCCAGGGCTCGGGCAAGACGACCACCACCGCCAAGATCGCCCGCCGCCTGTCCGACAAGGGCAAGCGCCGCGTGCTGATGGCCTCGCTCGACACGCGCCGCCCGGCCGCGATGGAGCAGCTCGCCGTGCTCGGCAAGCAGGTCGGCGTCGAGACCCTGCCGATCGTCGCGGGCCAGTCGGCCGTGCAGATCGCGCGGCGCGCCATGGAAGCGGGGCGGCTCGGCGGCTTCGACGTCGTCATGCTCGACACCGCCGGCCGCGTCACGGTCGACGAGGCGCTGATGACCGAGGCGGCCGAGGTCAAGAAAGCGACCGAGGCGCACGAGGTGCTCCTCGTCGCCGACGCCCTCACCGGCCAGGACGCGGTCAACACCGCCCGCGCCTTCGACGGGCGCATCGGCATCACCGGCATCGTGCTGACCCGCATGGACGGCGACGCCCGCGGCGGCGCCGCGCTCTCGATGCGCGCCGTCACCGGCCGGCCGATCAAGCTCGTCGGCACGGGCGAGAAGGTCGATGCGCTGGAGGAGTTCCACCCGGCCCGCGTCGCCAACCGCATCCTCGGCATGGGCGACATCGTCTCGCTCGTCGAGCGCGCGGCCGAGACCATCGACGCCGAGAAGGCGGCGAAGGTCGCCGAGAAGATGCGGAAGGGGAAGTTCGACCTGGACGACCTCTCCGACCAGCTCGCCCAGGTCGAGAAGATGGGCGGCATGGGCGGCCTGATGGGGATGCTCCCCGGCGTCGCCAAGATGAAGCAGCAGATCGCCCAGTCCGGCATGGCGGACGGCATGGTGAAGCGCCAGCGCGCCATCATCTCCTCCATGACGAAGGCCGAGCGGACCAATCCCGACCTCCTCAAGGCGTCGCGCAAGAAGCGCATCGCGGCGGGGTCCGGCACCAGGGTCGAGGAGGTCAACAAGCTCCTCAAGATGCATCGCGGCATGGCCGACGTCATGAAGATGATGGGCGGCGGCAAGGCCAAGGGCGTCGGCGGCATGCTCGGCCGCATGATGGGACTCGGCGGCGGCATGCCCCAGCCCAGCCCCGAGCAGATCGAGGCCATGAAGGAGCAGATGGGCAAGGCCGGCGGCCCCGGCATGCCCCAGAACCTCCTGCCGCCCGGCCTCGGCGGGCCGAGAATGCCCGGCGGCATGCCGAAAGGCTTGCCCGGCCTCGGCGGCCCGAAGCTCCCCGGCTTAGGCGGCGGCTTCCCCTTCGGGGGAAAGAAGAAATAGCCATCCACCATCCCGGCCGGGACGCCCGGCCACGATGATCCAGAACCAGGAGAAGACCATGTCCCTCAAGATCCGCCTCACCCGCGGCGGCGCCAAGAAGCGTCCCTATTACCGCATCGTCGTGGCCGATGCCCGCGCCCCGCGCGACGGCCGCTTCATCGAGAAGGTCGGCGCCTACGACCCGATGAAGGCCAAGGACGATCCGGCCCGCGTCACGCTCGAGGCCGAGAAGATCCAGGCCTGGCTGACCAAGGGCGCCCAGCCGACCGACCGCGTCCTGCGCTTCCTCGACGCCGCCGGCCTCGCCAAGCGTTCCGCCCGCAGCAATCCCGAGAAGGCCAAGCCCGGCCAGAAGATGGTCGAGCGCCGGGAGGCCAAGGAGAAGCTCGCGGCCCTCAAGGCGGCGGTGGCCGAGGTCGCCCCCGAGGGCGACAAGTAGCGCGTGCGCGCCGGCGGCAAGGCTCGCGCGCTCCGTCCCCCTGCGCCTGCGGGCGCAGAGGCGGAGAGGGGCCCGCGCGCCCTCCCCTTGCCGGAAAACCTCGTGCTGCTCGGCGAATTCGGCCGCCCGCACGGGCTCGCCGGGGAGATCCGGCTCAAGTCCCATACGGGGGATCCGAAGGCCATCGCCTCCTACGGTCCCCTGACCGGCGCCGATGGCCGGACCTATCTCGTCCGCCATGCGCGGCAGGCGTCGGGCGGCCAGCCGGACCTCCTCGTCGTGCGGGTCGAGGGGGTGGCGACGCGCGAGGCGGCCGAGGCGCTGAACCGGCTCCGCCTCTATGCCCCGCGCGACAAGCTGGGCGAGCCGGAGGAGGACGAGTTCTTCCTCGCCGATCTCGTCGGGCTTCGCGCCGAGGGCCCGGACGGCCCTCTCGGCCGGGTCGTGGCGGTGCCCGATTACGGGGGCGGCGATCTTCTCGAGATCGCCCTTCCCGGACGGCGCCGGACGGCGCTCCTTCCCTTCACGCGCG
>NZ_DAOLAJ010000121.1:0-2512 GCF_035325185.1 Enterovirga sp.
CGTGTGACCTTTGCCTTCGGAGGGCAACGCTCTATCCAGCTGAGCTACGGGTGCGAAGCAGCGTGACCATAGGGCAGGAGCGGGTCGCTGGGAAGAGGCTCGTGCCATGCAACGAATAGCGGCCTTGACGCAAGCTTCGACTCGGCGTGGGTCGTGGGCATGCGATCCGTCCGGTTCTTGCCTTGAACTCACTCGCTGATCTCGCCGCCGCCGAGCTTCTCGAATCCTATCGGACCGGCCGCCTCTCCCCCGTGGAGGTCGTCCGCGCCGTCATCGCCCGGATCGAGGCCCGCGAGCCGAAGCTGCATGCCCTTTACCTCTTCCGGCCGGAGGCGGCGCTCGCCGCCGCCGCGGTTTCGGAGGCGCGCTGGGCGAGGGGGGAGGCTCGCGCGCTCGAGGGAGTGCCGCTGACACTCAAGGAGAACGTCGCGACCGTCGGCGATCCGATGCCGCTCGGCACAGCCGCCCGCGAGCCTCCCCTCAGCCTGCGCGACGCGCCCGCCGCCGCGCGTCTCGCCGAGGCTGGAAGCGTGCTCCTCGCCAAGACCGTCATGCCCGATTTCGGCATGCTGTCCTCGGGACTCTCCTCCTTCCATCCGCTCGCCCGCAACCCCTGGGACCTGTCGAAGACACCCGGCGGCTCGTCCTCCGGGGCCGGCGCGGCCGCCGCTGCCGGCTACGGGCCGCTCCACGTCGGCACCGATATCGGGGGCTCGATACGCCTGCCCGGCACCTGGTGCGGCATCGTCGCGCTGAAGCCTTCCTTCGGCCGGGTGCCGGTCGACCCGCCCTATTGGGGACGCGTCGCCGGGCCCATGACGAGGACGGTGCGCGATGCCGCCCTGATGATGCGCGAGATGGCGGGGCCGGATGCGCGCGACGGCATGAGCCTGCCGCTCGCCGCGCTCGACTTTGCCGGTCCGGGCATCGGGCTGAAGGGCCTGCGCATCGGTTATCTGCCGCAGGCCGGCTGCGGCCTGCCGGTCGACCCCGAGGTTGCGGCCGCCGTCGAGCACGCTGCGCGGCTCTTCGAGAGGGAGGGCGCGGTCGTCGAGACCATCGCGCCTTTCCTCACCCGCGAGATGCTGGACGGCCTGGACAGGTTCTGGCGGGCGCGCTCCTGCGCCGACCTCGACGCCCTGGGGCCGGACGCATGGCGGCGCGTCCTGCCCTATATCGCCGAATGGGTCGAGCCGGCGCGCCGTTACGACGGCGCAACCGTCTATCATGGCGTGAGCCAGATCCACGCCATTCGCGACGCGACGCTCAGGGCGACGGGCGTCTTCGATTTCGTCCTCTCGCCGGTTGCGCCTTGCACCGCCTTTCCGGCCGGCATGGCCTCGCCCCTCGACGATCCGCAGCGGCCCTTCGAGCATATCTGCTTCACGATGCCTTTCAATTTCTCGGAGCAGCCCGCGATCTCGGTCCCTGCCGCGACGAGCCGGGCAGGGCTTCCGATCGGCCTTCAGGTCGTGGGGCGCCGTTTCGATGATCCCGGCGTGCTGGCCCTCGCAGCCGCCTTCGAGCGCCTGCGCGACCCGCTTCCGCCTTGGCCGGCGCTCTGACGGCGAGGCCGCTCAATCCCTCCGGGGCGCGACCCGGCCTTTTGCCTGCGCGGCGGCGCCCTCTGCCAGTTCCGCCAGCAGGAGGCGCGCCGGATCGACAGGGGCAGGAAGGGTGAGGGCGGCCGGCGCGCGCCTGAAGCCGAAGCGGGCGTAATAGGGCTCGTCGCCGACCAGGAGGACGAGGACATGGCCGCCTGTGCGCGCCTTCTCCAGGGAACGGCCGATCAGCGCCGCCCCGATGCCGCGTCCCTCGAAGGCCGGATCGACCGCGAGCGGCCCGAGCAGCAGGCCCGGCGCGGCGCCGAGCTGCAGGGGCGAGAGGCGGATCGAGCCGACCAGGAGCGTGCCGACGAGCGCGGTGAAGCACAGTTCGGGCGTCGAGGCTGCTCCCTCGCGAAGCCGGAAGGCCGTTCGCGCGAAGCGGCCGGGGCCGAAGGCGCGCTCGTGCAGACGCTCGATCGAGGGGGCATCCTCCGGGCGCTCCTGGAGGATCGACAGGGGCAGGCTGGTCACGGGCGTTTCGGCGTCCTTCTGGGATTCGGCGGGCCGACCTGTGCGATATGTCCAAAAGGGCTCTCAAGTCACTGACTTGATGTGGGGACAGGCGGCAATCGGCCGTTTCGTCCGGCGCGGGTCTCTCGCAATTGCGGCGCCGTTTTCGCGCAGTCGGCGCGTCTCGCGGAAACCGCTCGCGCGGGCTTGTCCCGGCCGGTATTGTCGGGTGATGCCGGATCGAGCCGGCCGGCATGCCCAAGGTCTCAGGGGCGGTGGCTCCGCGATCGACCGGGAGGAGAGAGCCGATGCGCAGGTTTTTGACGTGCTGGGTCCTCGCGGCGGGCCTGCTGACGCTGGCCCTTCCGGCCTTCGCCCTGGTGGACGAGGGGAAGGTCGCGGCCGCGAAGCAGGCGGCGGACGAGCTGCTCCGGCGGGCTGAGGGATCGGCGGCG
>NZ_DAOLAJ010000121.1:2522-6794 GCF_035325185.1 Enterovirga sp.
CGGCCCTGGTGAGGGGGGGGAAGGCCGGGGCGGGGAGGCGGGGGGCGGAGGGGTTGCCCCGGGGGGTGGGGGGGCGGCGGGCGGGGGGGGTCATGCCCCGCCGCTCCGATCCGGCCGTAGCCCGCCTGCTGGACACCGTGTTCGATGTCTCCGCGCTCGGCACCGAGGCGGTGCCGATGACCGCGATCGCGCCCATCGGCGAATTGGCCATCAACGGCAACCGGGTCGGCCTCGCCTATATCCTGGCCGGGACCGGTCGCGCTGATCCCGCAGGGGCCGACAGGGAGGTGCTGGAGAGGGTGGACCGCAACACCGTGACCTTCGCGCCCGAGGTCGGCCAGTTCACCGATTTCCAGCTTGCGGTTACGGATAAGATGGCGCGGAGCGCGCTGGATTTCCTGGCCGGCGCGTCGCCGGCGGTGCTCGCCCAGCCCCGCGTGCAGTCGGGCTTGGGCAAGATGCGGGCCGGTTACGCCCAGACGATCGGCGGCGTGATCAAGACTTTCGCGATTTCCGGCCTCGACGACGACTGGAAGCTGCACCGGCTCGATGCGCTCGACCCCCTCGCCGATTCGGCCTCGCGCTTCCTCGGAGAGGGCGAGAAGGCCGGCATCCGGCAGCTCGCCGACGAGGTCGGGAAAGAGCAGAGCGCCGGCGTCAGAACGCGCGTCGAAGCCTTTGTGCAGCGCGCCGCCGCTCCCGCGCATTGAGCGGTCTCCCCCGTCACCCCGGCCGGGGATGACGGGGGAGCTTCCGAGCCGATGGCGGGGAGTGCCCTTTAAACGGGGCCTTGCCCGGCGTATCTAGCATGAGGGCCGGATCGGCCGGGACGATCGAAGGACGCAGATGAACTGGGTGAGCGAGGTCGTCCGGCCGCGGATCAAGACGCTCTTCAAGCGCGAGACGCCCGAGAACCTCTGGATCAAATGCCCCGATACGGGCCAGGTGGTCTTCCAGAAGGATGTCGAGGCCAATCTCTGGGTCATTCCCGGCTCCGACCATCATCTGCGGATGAATTCGAGCCAGCGGCTCAAGATGATGTTCGACGGCGGCACCTGGCTCGACGTCGCGCTGCCCGAGGCGCCCGTGGATCCGCTGCGCTTCCGCGACGAGAAGCGCTATGCCGACCGGCTCAAGGATGCGCGCGCCAAGACCGGCCTGCGCGACGCCTTCAAGGTGGGCTTCGGCCGCGTCGAGGGCGCTCCGACCGTGATCGCGGTGCAGGATTTCGAGTTCATGGGCGGCTCGCTCGGCATGGCCGCGGGCGAGGCGTTCCTCAAGGGGGCCGAGACGGCGCTCGACAAGCGCACGCCCTTCGTCCTCTTCGCGGCCTCCGGCGGCGCGCGCATGCAGGAGGGCATCTTCTCGCTGATGCAGATGCCGCGCACCACGGTCGCGATCCGCCGCCTGAACGAGGAGCGGCTGCCCTATATCGTCGTGCTGACGAATCCCACCACCGGAGGCGTGACGGCCTCCTATGCGATGCTCGGCGACATCCATCTCGCCGAGCCCGGCGCGCTCATCTGCTTCGCCGGGCCGCGGGTGATCGAGCAGACCATCCGCGAGAAGCTGCCGCCGGGCTTCCAGCGCTCCGAATATCTGAAGGAGCACGGCATGGTCGATGCGGTGGTCCATCGCCGCGACCTCAAGATGACGGTCGCGCGGCTGTGCCGCCAGCTCATGCGCCAGCCCCTGCCGGAGGCCCCCGCCGCGGAGCCGGCTCCCCTGGAGCCGGCCGCCTGACGCGCTCTTTCCTCCCATGGATATGCTCGACGCGGTTCTCGCGCGCTGCCTCGCGCTGCATCCGAAGCTGATCGATCTCTCGCTCGGCAGGATCGAGCGGCTGCTCGCCCGGATGGACCACCCGGAGCGGCGCCTGCCGCCCGTGATCCATGTCGCGGGGACGAACGGCAAGGGCTCGACCGTCGCCTTCATGCGGGCAATCCTCGAGGAGGCGGGGCTGCGGGTCCATGTCTATACCTCGCCCCATCTCGTGCGCTTCCACGAGCGCATCCGGCTCGGCGCGCCCGGCGGCGGGCGCTTCGTGCCGGATGAGCGGCTCGCGGCGGCCTTGGAGAGGTGCCTCGCGCTGAATGCGGGCGATCCGATCACCTTCTTCGAGATCACGACCGCCGCCGCCTTCGACCTGTTCTCAGCCACGCCGGCGGATGTGCTTCTCCTGGAGGTCGGGCTCGGCGGCCGGCTCGACACGACGAACGTCGTTGCGCGGCCCGCCTGCGCCGTCGTGACCCCGGTCGGGCGCGACCATGTCGAGTTCCTCGGCGAGACCCTGGCGGAGATCGCCCGCGAGAAGGCGGGCATCTTCAAGCGGGGCTGTCCCGCGGTGATCGCCCCGCAGGACCACCCGGAGGCGGATGCGGCGCTGGTCCTCGCCGCCGAGCGGGTAGGGGTGAAGCCCCTCCTCGTCGGCGGGCAGGATTTCACCGCCTGGGCGGAGCGCGGCCGGCTCGTCTACCAGGACGAGGGCGGGCTGCTCGACCTTCCGCTGCCGCGGCTCGCCGGGCGCCACCAGATCGTCAATGCAGGCACGGCGGTCGCGGCTTTGCGCGCGGCGGGATTCGGCGCCCTGGAATCATCCGTCTTCGAGCGCGGCATCGCGGGGGCGGACTGGCCGGGCCGCCTGCAACGGCTGACGCGCGGGCGCCTTGGCCAATACGCGCCGGAGGGCGCCGACCTCTGGCTCGACGGGGGGCATAACCGTGACGGCGCGCGGGTCGTCGCGGCGGCGATGGCCGATCTCGAGGAGCGCTCGCCCGCGCCTCTCGTGCTGCTCCTGGCGATGCTGGCGAAGAAGGACGCGGCGGGTTTCCTGGCCGAGTTCCGCGGGCTCGCGCGAGAGGTCGTGGCCGTGCCGATGACCTCGGAGACGCCGCAACGGCCGCCGGGCGAGATCGTCGCCCTCGCCGAGGAGGCCGGGTTCAGGGCGCGTGCCTCGTCGAGCCTCGAAGAGGCTTTGAGCGGCTTGAGCCGGTCCGCCTTCGAGCGCGCCCCGCGCGTCCTGATCTGCGGCTCGCTCTATCTCGCGGGCGAGGTGCTGGACCGCAACGGCACGCCCCCGCGATAAGCTCTCCTCACACCCGCATCGGCATGAGGACGTAGAGCGTCGCGGCCTCGTCGCGGTCCTGGATCACGGTTGGCGAGCCCGGATCGGCGAGCTTGAAGAGCGCCGTATCGCTGTCGAGCTGGTTCGTGATGTCGAGGAGGTAGCGGGCGTTGAAGCCGATATCGAGGGGCGAGGCGTCGTAATCGACATCCAGCTCCTCGACGGCATTGCCCGAATCCGGATTGTTGACGGACAGCGTCATCCGGCCCTCGGCGATGGCGAGCTTCACGGCCCGGCCGCGTTCGGAGGAGATGGTCGAGACGCGGTCCACCGCTTCCTGGAAATCCTTCTTTTCGATGGTCAGCCTCTTGTCGTTCCCGGTCGGGATGACGCGCTGATAATCGGGGAAGGTGCCGTCGATGAGCTTCGAGGTGAGCACGACGCCGCTGCCCTCGGCCCCGAAGGCGAAGCGGATCTTCGCCTGGCTGAGGCTGATCCGCACGGCCTCGCCGGGCTCGTCGGCGACGAGCTTCTGGATTTCCGAAACCGCCTTGCGCGGCACGATGATGCCCGGCATCCCGGCCGCGCCCTCGGGCGCCGGCAGCTCGATCCGCGCGAGGCGGTGGCCGTCGGTGGCGACGGCGCGCAAGCGCATCTCGCCTTCCGCCTCGATCGTGTGCAGGTAGATGCCGTTGAGATAGTAGCGCGTCTCCTCGGTCGAGATCGCGAATTGCGTCTTGTCGATCAGCCGCTTGAGGTCCGAGGCACCGATGGCGAAGCCGACGCTCATCTCGCCGGCCGCGATATCGGGAAAATCGGCCTCGGGCAGGGCCTGGAGGGAGAAGCGCGAGCGGCCCGAGCGGAGCTGGGCCTGGCTCGTCTCGCCGCTCGTCTCCAGCGAGACCTGAGCGCCTTCGGGAAGCTTGCGGACGATGTCGTAGAGGACATGGGCCGGGACGGTGACGGCGCCGGCCTGGACGACGTCCGCCCGCACCGTCTCCGTCACCTCGATGTCGAGATCGGTCGCCTTGAGCCGCAGGCCCTCCTCCTCGGCGCGCAGCAGCACGTTGGAGAGGATCGGGATCGTGGTGCGCCGCTCGACGACGCGGTGGACATGGCCCAGCGCCTTCAGGAGCGCGGCCCGCTCGACGGTGACCTTCATGGAATGACTCTTGGACCCTGCCTCGTTCCCGCGGCGCGATGCGCCG
>NZ_DAOLAJ010000121.1:6894-8866 GCF_035325185.1 Enterovirga sp.
GCCTCCGGGTGCAGGTAGAGGAGGCCGGTGACGATCTCGCCGGCCGCCGCGCGCTCCTGGAGATAGGCGGAGGCGGCGAGCTTGCTCGTCGGATCATAGCTCTCGTCGAGCTTGCGCAGCTTGAGGAGCGAGCCGTCATGCTGCTCGACGATCTCGACTGTGCCCGGATGCTGGTCGAGCGTGATCGGCTCGCGCCCGATCATCACGTCGAGATAGTTCACCGCCTCGTTATGCGCGCGCACATAGTCGAAGCTCTTGGTCGAGTTCGGATGGTTGTTGAAGGCGATGCAGGGGCTGATCACGTCGATGAAGGCCGCGCCCCGATGCTCGATCGCCGCCTTGATCAGGGGCACGAGCTGCTTCTTGTCGCCCGAGAAGGAGCGGGCGACGAAGGTCGCCCCGAGCAGGATCGCGATCGAGACGAGGTCGATCGGCGTGTCCTCGTTGAGCACGCCCTTCTTCGAGGCCGAGCCCTTGTCGGCGGTAGCCGAGAACTGGCCCTTGGTGAGGCCGTAGACCCCGTTGTTCTCGCAGATATAGGTCATGTTCACGCCGCGGCGGACGCAATGGGCGAACTGGCCGAAGCCGATCGAGGCGGTGTCGCCGTCGCCCGAGACGCCGAGATAGACAAGGTCGCGATTGGCGAGGCTCGCGCCGGTCAGCACCGAGGGCATGCGCCCGTGGACGCTGTTGAAGCCGTGGCTCGCGCCGAGGAAATAGGTCGGCGTCTTCGACGAGCAGCCGATGCCGGAGAGCTTCGCCACCCGGTGCGGGGGGAGCGACAGTTCGAAACAGGCCTGGATGATGGCCCCCGAGATCGAATCGTGCCCGCAGCCGGCGCAGAGCGTCGAGACCGCACCCTCGTAGTCGCGATGGGTGAGGCCGAGTTCGTTGGTCGCGAGCTTCGGGTGATGGAGGCGCGGCTTGGCGATGTAGGTCATGGTTCACCAGTCATGTCGGCCGGGACGTTGCCCTCCCCGCCGCAGGCGGGGGAGGGTGGGTGCGGCCCGACTCACTCCGCGGCGTCCCGATTGCCGCCGCCCGTGGCCTCGACATGGTGGGCGATCGCCTCGACGATGAAGCGCGCCGTGATCGGCGTGCCGTCGTAATGAAGGATCGGGATCAGCCGGGCGGGGTCGATCACGCATTCGTTGACGAGAAGCGTGCGAAGCTGCGCATCGCGGTTCTGCTCGATCACGAAGACGCGGTCGTGCGAGAGGATGAAGTCGGTCACCGCATCGGGGAACGGGAAGGCGCGGATGCGCAAGGTGTCGAGATCGATGCCGCGCGCGTCGAGCGCGCCCATCGCCTCCTGCATCGCGGCCGAGGTCGAGCCGAAATAGATCGCCCCGGACCGCGTCGGCCGCTTCGCGTCCCGGCGGGCCGGCTGGGGCACGAGGGCCTTGGCCGTCTCGAACTTGCGCAGCAGGCGCTGCATGTTGTCGATATAGGCCGAGCCCTCCTCCGTGTAGCGGGCATAGCGGTCGCGCGAGGTGCCGCGCGTGAAGAAGGAGCCCCGGCTCGGATGCGTCCCCGGATAGGTCCGGTAGGGGATGCCGTCCTGGTCCACGTCGAGATAGCGGCCGAAATCGCGGCCCGTCTCCAGCTCCTCCCGGGTCAGCACCTTGCCGCGGTCTATGCGGCGGGAATCGTCCCAGGCGAGCGGCTCGCAGAGCCATTCGTTCATGCCGATATCGAGGTCGAGCAGCACGAAGACCGGCGTTTGCAGCCGGTCGGCGAGGTCGAGCGCGTCGGCCGCCATGGTGAAGCATTCGTGCGGGTCCTCGGGGAAGAGGAGCACGTGCTTGGTGTCGCCATGCGAGGCATAGGCGCAGATCAGGATGTCCGATTGCTGCGTGCGGGTCGGCATGCCTGTCGAGGGGCCGCCGCGCTGGACGTCGAAGAGCACCGCCGGCACCTCGGCGAAATAGGCGAGGCCGATGAATTCCTGCATCAGCGAGATGCCCGGCCC
>NZ_DAOLAJ010000122.1:0-8799 GCF_035325185.1 Enterovirga sp.
ACGAAAGTGTCTTGCCATTTCACGCTACCGAGAGATCGTGCCGTCGCCGGGCCCGCTGCCCACAAGCTCACCGCTCCGCGAGCTTTCGTGGTTATCCGTCTCACTGCGGCCGATCGGAATATCCCGTCCATGCGCAGGGTCTTGAGCCCGAGCCCGGACAGGAACGCGGTCGTGGTGACATAAGTCGCAAGCGCTCTGTGAGTCTTGCTTTGACCCAAAAATGGTCCGGCCACGCTCGCCTGCGAAATATCCCTTGAGCCAAGGATCTTTATTCGTGAGGAGATTCTCGATCGTTCCGATCGCGATGACCTTGCCGCGCGCGATCGCAGCGATCCTGTCGCAGGTCGCGTGAAGGCTGCTCAGATCGTGGGTGATCATCATCACGGTCAGGTCGAGGCTGGCCTTCAATGTCAGCAGCAATTGGTCGAAGGCGTCGGCGGCGATCGGATCGAGGCCCGAGGTGGGCTCGTCGAGGAACAGGATCTCGGGGTCAAGCGCGAGCGCCCGCGCCAGGGCCGCCCGCTTGGTCATGCCTCCCGACAACTCCGCCGGGTATTTCTCCGCCGCGTCTTGCGGCAGGCCGACCAGCTCGATCTTCAACATGGCCATCTCGGCCATGAGCCTGTCGGACAGGTTCAGGCTTTCCCGCATCGGGAGCTGGATGTTTTCGGCGATCGTCAGAGACGAGAACAGGGCTCCATGCTGGAACATGATGCCACAGCGTCGCTCCAGCTTATGCCGTTCCTCGTCCGGAAGGGTGTCGAGATCCTGGCCGAAGATCTCGATGACGCCACTCTTCTTGGGGAGAAGGCCCAGCATGGCCCGCAACAGGACCGATTTGCCCGAGCCGGACGCGCCGATGACGCCCAGGATCTCGCCGCGCATGATCTCGAGATCCAGGTGGTCGAGCACGCGCTTGTCGCCGAAGGCGACCTCCAGCCCACGAACACTGACGGCGATGTCACGATGGCTTGCCGCACATCGATCGGTTGCGTCCATGGGAGCCCCTTCTCCAAGGCGGTGCACGCGAGGGGAAGACGGCCGGACCGCCGGCCCCCCGCATCTCGATCAATGAGCCATGAGAAGCGGCAGCGGGGAGGTGGCGAGCAGCTCCTTCGTGACGCCGCCCAGCACCCATTCCCGGAAGCGCGAATGGCCATAGGCTCCCGCCACGATGAGATCCGCCGAGATCCTGCCCGCTTCCGCGAGAAGGCCCTCGGCCGGCGCCGCCTCGGGGCCTAGGACGCTGGCCGTCGCTTCGACGCCGTGCCGGGCGAGGTGCGCCGTTATATCGGTGAGCACTTCGGCGCCGCCCATCCGCCCGTGGGCCTTCTCCCTGACCATCGCGACATGAACCCGCGTCGCCTGCCTGAGGAAGGGCAAGGCTTCCGCCACCGCACGTGCGCTCTGCCCGGTATCGACCCATCCGATGAGAACCGTGCGGATCGCCAATCGCAGGGGAGCCTTCGGCGGAAGGAGGACGAGACCGCGTCCGCCCTCGAACATCACGCGTTCAATCATCGTGTTCCAGCGTTCGTTTCCTTCGTCGCGCGGACAGGTCGCGACGAAGAGATCGTTCCACCGCGCTTCGGTGGCGACGGCCTCCTCCAGGGAGCCGGGGAAGGCTTCGATCCGCCGCAATTCGTGGAGCGGATCGAGACGGGCGAAGCGCTCCCGCAGCCGCCGCTCGGTGACGTCGCCCTTCTCGGAGATGACGTCGATGAGATCGCTCATCGCCAGCGCGGCGAAATCCTCCATGTAGAACGTGGGGTTCGGCAGGAGGTTGGTGAAGAGGCCCGTCAGCCTGGCGCGGAAACCGGCTGCGAGCGCTTCCGCATGGGCGAGGCGAACATCGTCCTCCGACGAGCCGTCGAGATGGACGGCGATGTCCTTGCAGGCGCCTTCCGGCACGGGGCTCCGCCCGGCCGCGTGTGTCGAGGGTGATGCGATGTCGTTCATGTCAACCTCCGGTCCGCCACGTCATTCTCCGACAAAGCGGCGGGCGAGCCCCCGGGCCATTGATCTTCCTCAAATCGGTCTCAAGACGTCTCGGACACGTTCATTCGGACGGCGCGCGCCCGATCGAGAAGCTGGACGACCTCGGCGTCCGAGGTCTGATCGAAGTCGCGATAATGCAATCCCACCGCATGAAATGGCTCCGGCATGCTGAGACAGACGACGTCGTCGGCCTCCTTCCCGATGCGGTCGATCGTGTCCCGTGGCGCCACTGGGACAGCGACCACGATCCGCTCGGCGCCGGCCTTGCGCAGGGCCCTGATCGCGACCCGCATGGTCCCACCGGTCGCGATCCCATCGTCGACCAGCACGACCGTCCGCCCCCTCACGGGCAACGGCTTCCGACCCCCGAGATAAGCCTGTCGCCGGCGCTCGATCTCATGCAGTTGCCGGTGCATTTCCGCGGCGAGATAGCGTTCGTCGGGCTGAAGCGCCTGGACGATCTCGTCGTTCAGGACCAGTTGCGGGTTCTCGCCATCCACCACCCCCCCGATGCCATATTCGGGATGACCCGGCGCGCCGATCTTGCGTACCATCAGAAGATCGAGGGGGGCATGAAGGACCCGGGCGATCTCATAGGCGACCGGCACGCCGCCGCGCGGCAGGGCAAGGACGATCGGATCTTTCAGGTTTCGCCCCTCGAGAGCCTTCGCGAGCTGTCGGCCGCCGTCGCGCCGATCCATGAAGTATGTTTCCGATACCCTCATGGCATTTCCCTCAGATCCGGTGCAGGCAAATGGCTGACGAACCAATTGGTGGCGTGCCGGACCACCTGATCGAGCGTGCCCGGCTCTTCGAAGAGATGCCCGGCCCCTTCGATGATCGTGAGCCGCTTCTCGCATCGAAGCTCCGCATAAGCTCGCCGGTTCATGTCGATCACCGGACCGTCGCGGCTGCCGACGAGAAGAAGCGTCGGCGCCCGGACCCGGGGCAGCAACGGCATGGCGAGATCGGGGCGGCCGCCGCGTGACACGACCGCCCCGATCCGCGCGCCGAGAGAGGCGGCCGCCGCCAGGGCCGCGGCGGCTCCGGTGCTCGCGCCGAAATAGGCCGGCGCGACATCCGCCGTCTCCGCCTGCTCCGCCGTCCAGCGGGTGGCCCGGACCAACCGGGAGGCCAGGAACCCGATATCGAAGACGTTGCGGCGATCCTGCTCCTCGCCCGGGGTCAACAAGTCCAGCAGCAGGGTCGCAAGCCCGGCTCGTCTCAGCGCCGCCGCGACATAGCCGTTGCGCGGGCTGAGCCGGCTGCTTCCGCTCCCGTGGGCGAAGATGACGATGCCGCCGGCCCTTCCCTCCGGCAGGCCGAGGATCCCCTCGAGGCCTTCCGGCTCTATCCGGATCTGTGCGGTTTTCGAGAGCTGGAGCGACATGGTCAAACTCCGAACGGGAAAGTGTCCGGCACACCTTCGGGGCGCCCGGCCGCGAGCGGCGTCACGGCCCTGGTCTCCTCAAGCCAGAGATAGGCGTCGAACTGCTCCGGGAGGATGGCTTCGAAATAGTGGCTCTGAAGCTCGGTCTCGGGCCGGTAGATGACACCGATCGCGCGTTCGAGCCGGGGTTCGGACAGGATGCGGCGGATGTCGGATGACGCCTCTCCGCGCAGGTCAAGCAGCCAGCGCGGCATGCCCGTCTCCCGGAAAACGCGTTCATAGGAGTCGGGACGGGACGGACGGACCGGCTTGATCTTCATGGGCTCGTTCCAATCGTCCGCGGCCGCGACCGTTCCCCGGTCGGTGCCGAAGCCGATCAGGATGGCGCTGCCGCCATGGGCCGTCCGGCACAGTTCGCCGATGTTGAATTCGCCCTGCCAGCCCATGCGGGTGGCCATGGCATTGCCGACATGCGAATTATGCGCCCAGACGACCGCCTTCGCGTCGTCCCCCCGATGGGCGAGAAGCCGCTGGAGGGTGTCGAACATATGCCGGTCGCGGAGGTTCCAGGACTCCGTCGAGCCGCGGTACATGATGCGGTAATATTGTTCGGCCGCCAGGACGACGCGGGCGTTCTGGGCGGCATCGAAGAACGTTTCGCCATCGCGGGCCGCATAATCGAGACGACGCTCCAGGAGATCGCGAAGCTGCGCGACGATCTGGCCCTCGCACGGATCGTGGCGGCCCTGGAGCACCACCCGCCCATACCAGGCAGGCTCGTCCTGCCAGGGCGTCAGGCAGCCATAGCGCTGCCGCGCGATCCTGGCGGCGGCGGGGTCGACCTGCTCGAGGTAGCCCAGGACCGCCGCGATCGAATTGCGCATGGAATAGATGTCGAGACCGCGGAACTCGACGCGCCGCTCCATGGGAAGCTGTGCATTATGAGCGTGCAACCATGTCACGAAGTCGAGCACATCCTCGTTGCGCCACATCCACGAGGGAAACCGTTCGAAATTCTGCCCCTCTTCCACGCTGACGTCCCGGTCCCTGACATAGCGGTCGATCCGCAGCGCATCGGGCCAGTCGCCCTCGATCGCGACGATCGAAAAGCCGTGCCGTTCGACGAGCCGTCGGGTGATGGCGGCGCGGGCCCGGTAGAATTCGCTCGTGCCATGGGTAGCCTCGCCGAGAAGAACCACCCGCGCGGAGCTGAACCTGTCGAAATACCGTCCGAACTCGTCGGTTTCGGCGAGGTCGGGCAGCGGTTCGCAAGCGGGACGGATCGCCCTTGCGGCCAAGGCCGCGTCTCCGACACGAAGGCGGGATTTGATAAGCTCTTCGGACATCGCCTTCATCCCGGCTCACTGGTGCGAATCCAGCACTTTCAGCGAAGCCTAGTGTTGATGTGCCTCAACCGGAGCCGATCCCGAAGGCCGTGCCCATGCCGATCATCCGGCCTGCATGGCGGCGCTGCGCCTGAACCTGAGAATGGCGAGCCAGAAGAAGCCGAGCCCCATCGCACCGACCAGAAGGAAGCGAAGCCACACGATCCAGAAGTCGGCGCCCCGGTAGAGGATCGCCTGCGCATAGGCGACGAAATGGGTCGATGGCGAAAGGCTCATGATCACCCGGAGCGGAGCGGGCATGCTCTCGACCGGCGTGTTCGATCCCGACAGCAGATTCATCGGCACCGCCACCAGGAGGTAGAGGAGGCCGAGCTGCGGCATGGTCCGGGCGACCGTCGCCAGAAAGATCCCGATCGCCGTCGAGAAGAGCAGGTAGAGCACGACGCCGGCCATGAAGAGCGGCACCGAGCCGGCAATCGGCACGGCGAGCAGGCGCTGGACGACGATCGCCAGGGACAGGCCGACCGCGATCGTGATGATGAGCCCGTTCGCCCAGATCTTCGCGGCGGCGATCTCGAACGGCGTGAGCGGCATGGCCAGGAGATGATCCATGGTGCCGTGCTCCCGCTCCCGCACCACGGCCGCCCCCGTCATGATGATGCCGAGCATCGTCACGTTGTTGATGATCGCCATGATGCCGGTGAACCAGGACGTCGTCACGTTCGGATTGAAGGCGATGCGGACCGACAGGGTCACCGGCGT
Organism: Enterovirga sp.; assembly: GCF_035325185.1. GTDB lineage: Bacteria > Pseudomonadota > Alphaproteobacteria > Rhizobiales > Beijerinckiaceae > Enterovirga. The sequence goes on from NZ_DAOLAJ010000122.1 coordinate 5,497, forward strand.
GCGCGGCAGGCCCTGGCTGCGCGACAGGAACTGCCCTTTGTCGCGTCGCAGATGCTTGGCGGCCTCCTCGGTGAAGATCTGCTGGATGTACTGGGCTCCGATCCCGGCCTGCATCATCGCGGTGGCGTCGATGGCGAGCTGAACGGTCGGGCGCAGGCCCTTCAGCATGTCGCGCTCGAAACCGGGCGGGATGGTGACGACGAAGGTGAGATTGTCCACAGCCGTCGAGATGCCTGCGCCCGTCACCAGCATGAGGAGCGCCGAGCCGAACAGGGCGAAGCCGATCCGGCCGCAAGCGCGCCGATGCCGTCCGCACGGGCGGTCCGCCCCTCCGCTCCTTCCTCGAGATAGCGAACGAATGCCTCTTCGAGATTGTCCGCCCGTTTGGCGGCGACGAGTTCGGCGGGGGCGCTGATCGCCAATACCCGGCCGGAGGTCATCAGGGCCACCCGGTCGCAGCGGGCGGCCTCGTTCATGAAATGAGTCGATACGAAGATCGTGATGCCTTCCTGTCGCGACAGGTTCAGAAGCTCACGCCAGATCTCGTCGCGCGCCACGGGATCGACGCCGGAGGTCGGCTCGTCGAGGACGAGCAGGTCCGGCGAATGCACGATCGCCACCGCGAGCGACAGCCGCTGGCGGATGCCGAGCGGCAGATCGGCGGCGCGGCGGTGGAGATGGGGCTCCAGGGCGAAGCGGGCCACGAGCTTTGCGATCCGCGCCCGCGCGGCGTCCGCCGGCAGCTGGAACAGCCGGCGTGTCGCAAGCCGGATCAGGATCCTTCGCCAGGTCAGCGTCGCGATCGTCGCCGAGCCTTCCGCCGGCTTGTCTCAAGGAGAACGTCTCTATGACGTCTTCCGGCTCAATATGGGCGTGTTCAAGCTGAAGTTCTCGATGAACTTCCTCATGAACATGATGCATCATCTCGGTATCGCATCGATCCTGGCGATCGGCGGCTACTACGTGGCGACCGGTGAAACGCAGATCGGCACCGTCGTGGCCTTCGTCTCGGGCCTCTCGCAGATCAACGATCCCTGGGGCGACCTCGTCAACTGGTTCCCCGAGCTGAGCGTGACGCGCACCAAATACGACCTCATCTCACGCGCCGTGACGGGACCTCATACCGCTCAGACGGAGGTCCCGCCTCGATCGGGCTTCGCCGGCTCCGCGCGGTTCCAGAGCACTTCAGACGGGCCGTAGCCGGACCATCCCTATCGGCCCTTCATAGCGGGTGCGTCTGGTTCGGCAAGGGAACGACGGCGTCCCAGCCGAGTTCGCGGTCGATCCGAATACGCAAGGCCTCCGAGGCATTTGGCTCGCCGTGGACGATGAAGACCTTTCGTGGCCGCATCTTGAAGCCGGACAGCCAGCGCATGAGTTCGCTCGCATCCGCATGCGCGGACAGCATCGGCAACTCGGCGATCTCGGCGCGGACAGGAATCCACTGGCCGTGAATCTTCACCTCCTTGGCGCCTTGCAGCATCGCCTGCCCGCGCGTGCCGGCCGCTTGAAACCCCGAAAACAGGATGGTGTTGCGATGGTCCGGCCCGAAGGCCTTGATGTGATGCAGCACGCGTCCGCCCGTCGCCATGCCGCTCGCCGAGATGATGACCTTGGGCATCGGACTCGCGGTCACCTGCTTGGATTCCTCCACCTCGCGAATATAGGTCGCGACCTTGCAGGCGGCGTGGCAGAGGCTCGGCGGCAGGCGGTGATCCTCGCTGTGGCGGCAGAGAAGCTCGCTCGCGTCGATCGCCATCGGACTGTCGAGATAAACGGGGATCCGGCCCAGGCGGCCAGCCTGTTTCAGCGTCCAGAAATAGTAGAGCAGCTGCTGGGCGCGGCCAACCGCAAAGGAGGGGATGATCACCGTGCCGCCGCGGGCCGCCGTACGTTCCACGACCTCAGCCAAAGCCTCGGCTGGATCGCGCCGCTCGTGCAGCCGATCACCGTAGGTTGATTCGATCACGACGTAGTCTGCCTGCGGGATGGCTTCCGGATCGACCATGACGGGATCGCCGTAGCGGCCGAGATCGCCGGAAAATGCGATGGTCACGCCCCGCCAGGTCAGTTCGATCGTGCACGCGCCGAGGATGTGGCCCGCCCGGCGAAAGAGGGCCGTGGCGCCGTGCCCGAGCGCGAGGGGCTCATGAATCCGGACAGGTTCGAATTGCTCGAGGGCTCTTTCCGCGTCCCGGATTCCATAGAGCGGCAAGGCCGGATGGTGTTTCGAAAAACCATGACGATTGGCGTATTCCGCGTCCTTCTCCTGCAGATGGGCGCTGTCGCGGAGGATCAGGCCGGCCATTTCCATGGTCGCGCGGGTGCTGAAGATCGGATTGCGAAAGCCGTCGCGCACCAATTTAGGCAAATACCCGGAATGGTCGAGATGTGCGTGGGTCAGCAACACCGCGTCCAGGCTCTGCACAGGCACGGGAAAGGGTGCCCAGTTCAGCTCTCGCAGGTTCTTCAGGCCCTGAAACAGGCCGCAATCGATGAGCAGGCGGCGGCCATCGGCTTCGAGCAGGTGCTTGGAGCCGGTCACCGTGCCGGCGCCGCCGAGGGAGGTGAGCGTGAGCAAGGCAGACTCCTTTTCCTTCACGAGCCGGTTGCCGACCGCGATGCCTTATCGATCTCCACACGCCGCCTCCGCATCACCGGCGAACGCGAAGATATGGCCAGCCATTGGAGGCAGCGACAGCTTTCGGGAAGATTTCGGCGGAGCGCGTGTCCAAGCGACGCTTCTCCCATATCGGTGCTCACAGCGCAGCGAGCACCCGCACGAGGTCGATCGGCTCAGCCCTCGACGAGCCGGGCGACGGCCCGCCTGTCGAGATGAACGTGCCGGGCCCCGCAAAGGGTCAGAGCGGCCTGCCTTTGCATTTGGGACATGGCGCGTGACACCGTCTCGAGCGTGAGGCCGAGATAGTCCGCGATGTCGCGGCGCGACATCGGCAATTCGATCCGTCCCGATCCGCCGAGCCGGTCGTCGAGTTCCAGCAGGAAGGCGGCGACGCGCTCGAGCGCCGTGCGGCGGCCGAGCCGGATGAGATGATCCTCGGCCCGCAGCAGATGGGCGGCGGTGGCCGACCAGAGCTGGCAGGCAACGTCTGCATCGCGGGCCGCGACCGCCGCCAGCTGGCGACGCCTGAACAGGAGCATGGTCGTATCCGACACGGCTTCCGCATTGAGCCGATGTATCGAGCCTGTCTCCAGGCCCAGGAGATCGCCGGCCACGTGGAAGCTGTTGATCTGGCGCCGCCCATCCGCGAGGATCTTGCAGGTCCGAACGGCTCCCGAGAC